>JAYUTC010000472.1:0-6477 GCA_043755395.1 Ferruginibacter sp. | reverse complement strand
CGGTGCAGTAGTAGGCCAGCAACCATTTGGTGGTGCAAGAGCAAGTGGTACCAATGATAAAGCAGGATCCATTTTAAATTTGTATCGCTGGTTAAGTGCAAGAACAATAAAAGAAACATTTAATCCACCTACAGATTACCGGTATCCTTTTTTACAGGAGAAATAATAGTATAAAAAATAATAAACAAATTAGTTTTATAAATACTTTATTTTGAAAACCATTTTAGATAAACAACAACTGCATCTTACTATTTTAAGATTAGCACATCAATTAATGGAAAATCATTTAGATTTAAATGATGTGGTTTTTATTGGCTTACAGCCAAGAGGAATAAAAGTAAGTGATTTATTAATTAAAAATATCCGCAGTCTTAACCCTGCCGAAAAAATACAATACGGAATTTTAGACATTACCTTTTACCGTGATGATATAAGAGAGGAATTACATGTGGCTAATAAAACAGATATACCATTTTCTATTGAGGGGAAAAAAGTTATTTTAATAGATGATGTGTTGTATACCGGTAGAACAATCAGAGCTGCATTAGATGCACTGCAGGATTTTGGAAGACCGCAAAAAGTTGAACTTTGTGTTTTGGTAGACAGGCGATTTAACCGGGAATTGCCTATTCAGCCCGATTATTGCGGTAAAGCAATTGATACAGTTATTTCTCAAAAAGTAAAAGTAGAGTGGGAGAGAGAAGAAGTGGTTTTATATTAGTATACAATACTTATACAAGTATCATTTTTTAAGTTTCAATTTTTTCTTATAACTTCGCTCCTTAATGCAACTATCTACTAAACACTTATTAGGCATTAAAGATCTCATTCCTCAGGATATTTCACTTATTTTATCCACTGCTACCCAGTTCAAAGAAGTTTTACAAAGATCTATAAAGAAAGTACCTTCTTTACGGGATGTAACTATTGTTAATTTATTTTATGAAAACAGTACCCGTACTAGAATATCTTTTGAACTGGCAGAAAAAAGGTTGAGTGCTGATACAATTAATTTTGCAAAATCCGGATCCTCATCATCAAAGGGTGAAACATTACTTGATACAGTAAATAATATTTTAAGCATGAAGGTGGATATGGTTGTTTTACGCCATAGCGCCAGTGGTGCCCCTCATTTTTTAGCAAAACATATACCGGCAGCAATTATTAATGCAGGCGATGGTATTAATGAACATCCTACACAGGCATTGCTAGATGCGTTTTCAATACAGGAAAAATTAGGGACTCTGGAAGGAAAGAAAATTGTTTTAATTGGCGATATTATGCATTCCAGGGTTGCGCTCAGTAATATTTATTTATTAAAAAAGATGGGTGCAGAAGTAATGGTTGCCGGCCCTCCAACATTAATACCAAAGTATATAAATGAGGCATTAAATGTAAAAATTGAATATAACTTAAAAAAAGCTTTGGAATGGTGCGATGTGGCCAATGTGTTACGTATTCAGCTTGAACGGCAGAGCCAGGTATTATTTTCTTCTTTAAGAGAATATAATCTGGCTTATGGGGTAAGTAAAAAATTACTGGACGGTTTAAAAAAAGAAATTGTGATCATGCATCCCGGTCCAATTAACCGGGGGGTGGAAATTGACAGTGATGTTGCTGATAGTAATCAATCTATCATTTTACAACAGGTTGAAAACGGTGTGGCGGTTCGTATGGCGGTGTTGTATCTGCTTTCTGGTAAAAGAGGAGATTGATCAATACTTAAAAGTTCAATAAATAAACTAATAAACCAGTTAACCAATTTGCCATGCAACGAATCTGTTTATTTCCGGGTACATTTGACCCAGTTACCCTGGGGCATATCGATATTATTGACAGAGCATTACCACTGTTTGATAAATTTGTTATTGGTATCGGACGTAATGTAAATAAAGTACCCATGTTTTCTGAGGAGCAAAGATTGCAATGGATTAGAGATATTTATAAAAATAATCCACAGGTAGAGGCAGTTGTTTATGATGGTTTAACGGTGGAGTGTTGTAAAAGTGTTGGTGCAAATTTTATTTTAAGAGGTATTAGATATGTAAACGATTTTGAGTACGAAAAAGCCATCGCAGACATGAATAGAAGTTTAGATGGCCATGTTGAAACCATATTTCTTACCTGCCTTCCTCAGTTTACTTCTGTGGCATCTACTTTAGTCAGGGATGTATTACGTAATGGAGGCGATGTATCTCAGTTTTTACCTGCAGAAGTAAATCTTTCTATAAAAAACAGTAAAAATAATGGCAGCAATCTGGTTTAATAAATTGTTATCGTTGCCCGATATAAAGCCACTTGGTCCCAAAACAATGGGAGTGCATTTAGGCATGGAATGGGTTGAAGTAGGCGATAATTATTTAAAGATGAAAATGCCGGTTGATAACCGTACCAAACAACCTTATGGCTTGTTGCATGGTGGAGCAAGCTGTGCACTTGCAGAAACTATAGGCAGTTTTGCCTCTCACTTTATAATTGACACTGATAAATTTATTTGTGTTGGACTGGAGATAAATGCCAACCATACACGTAGCGCAAAAGAGGGATTTATAACTGCAACCTGCACCCCTTTGCACATTGGTTCTTCTACACATGTATGGGATATTAAAATTCATGATGAACAAGAAAAACTGGTTTGCATTAGCAGATTAACTGTTGCCATTTTAAAAAAGCCCCAATCTTAAACCCCTGGGCCAATTAAGGTTCATCAAAAAAAGTACTTAAAATATCTTTTATGGAAGGATAAGTTTTGGCAACTGGTTCTTTTATATCCTTTGTTGCCACCCACTTTATTTCCGTTATATTTTCTTCAGTTTGGGGAACTAAATTTTGTTTATCTGGGCAAATCATATAATACCAATGTGTAATTTTTAGAAAATTTTTACCAAATTCAGAGTAAGTATGGTATGTTTCTCCTACTTTTTTCTTAAGGCTTAAATTTGAAACACCCGTTTCCTCATTAACTTCTCTTAATGCACATTCATCGGCTTTTTCCCCTTTTTCAATTTTTCCTTTTGGTAAATCCCACTTTTTAAGCCGGTAAATAAATAATATTTCTTTTTTATTATTTTGTACAATACCTCCAGCTGCCTCTATTAAAGTGAAATTTTTAAAAAATACTTTTTTAAGTTTTTCAAGATCATTATTCCAAATTACGCCTGCATGAAACTCATCTTTCTTTATTTCATGCAAAAGCGATTTAATGGCAGGTGCCGATATTTCATCCATAAATACAGCATCGGGGTGATGTAGTATTTCATTCAGTTCTTTGTTGATATCATCACAAAGAAAAACAGTTTTTTCGCCAAAATATATTTTTATGTGCATAATAATATTTCAAATTTTAAAATTCAACCATCAAATTTGCATAATGACAAACGAAAAAGCTGTTGCCGAAAAACTGTTACAAATTAATGCAATTAAATTAAGTCCCCAACAACCTTTTACATGGGCAAGCGGATGGAAAAGCCCCATTTACTGCGATAACCGCAAAGTTTTATCTTTTCCCATAATACGAGATTTTATCAAAAGCGAAATGAGCAGTATTATTTTTGAAAAATTTCCGGATGCAGATATATTGGCTGGTGTTGCTACTGCAGGTATTGCCTGGGGCGCTATGGCTGCCGACCAGCTAAAACTTCCCTATGTTTATGTTAGGCCAAAACCTAAAGAACATGGATTAGGGAACCAAATAGAAGGTTCGTTAGAAAAAGGTTTAAAAGTTGTGGTTATCGAAGACCTTATTTCTACCGGTAAAAGTAGTTTACAGGTATGCGATGTGCTTAAAGCAGCAGATGTGGAGGTTATTGGTATGGTTTCAATTTTTACGTATGGATTTGCTATTGCTGATAAAGCATTTAAAGATGTAGGTATACCTTTTCAGTCTTTAACTAATTATAAAACACTTATTGATTTGGCTATAGAGAAGGGTATAGTTTCAGCTGATCAACAGAAAACCTTGTTAAATTGGAGTGCCGATCCAGCAAATTGGTCTGGCAATTGATAATTTTATTCAAAAATCAATAAAATGAAGCAGTTTTTTATTGCAACTATACTTTCTTTTTCTCTTTTTTATACCGTGACTGCACAAATAAAAGTAAAAGATAAGGCTGTTATCAGCACACCTACAGTACAACCCTGTGATAAATGTAAAGATCAGATTGAATTTTTTATTGGTAAAACTGATGGAGTTATTACGGTTAAAGTGGATTTAAAAAGGAAAACAACCACAGTTGCCTGGCTTACAGATAGAACAAATAAAGAGTTTATAAAGACTGCGATTGCCAATTTGGGCTTTGATGCCGATGATATTGAAGCCGAGGAATTTGCATATAAAAGATTGCCACCATGCTGTAAAAAGCCAATTGAAACACCTAAACCTGCAATCCCCAAGGGGTAAGGTTATTATTCAAAGATATAGCATTTAACTAAGGGAAATATTTGTTTTTATAGGGAAAATTTCTGTTTACTCATATAATTTACCTTAAAGGTCTTAAAAACATTTGCTTTACCCAGTTTCATTATTCCAGTTACTTTCACCAAAACTTCTTTACCCAATAGTGCAGGTAATGCAATTTTGTAGGCATTTTTCATGTCCACTTCAATCTTTATCGGCAAAGTAAATTCTCCTCTTCTGGGAATATTTATTTGATTTTCCTGTTCTGTATGTCCCAGGTAATTGCTATCAATAAAAACGTCAAGATCAGTACGTTTAAGTTGTAGCCCAAAATTATTAGGGTTAAAATAAACTAAATCCAGTTTAAAAGTAGAGGAGCCAAAACCTAGTTTCTCCGATTTAAGGTTTTTAAAATTTCTGTATTCTAATTCTTTTGGTTCACGACAGGATGACAGTAAAAATAAAGTAGCTATTATAAATGCTATAAAAGGAGTGCGTTTAAATTGCATAACCAGAGTAGTATCAATATTTAATAAAGTGCAAGGTAATAGAAAAATAACCAGCGCAAGCATTAATTTTTAGCTAAACTAATTAGGTTTTTAACCTAATAGAGATGAAAAATAATATGATTCTTTATACTAAAATATTAACTAAATAAATACAATTATAAAATATTGAAAAATAGTAATTTATATAAGTTTAATTATATTAAAAAATAAATAAAAATAATAAATATTGAAGTTAAAAAGTGAAATTAGAGTGAATTAAAAATATTTTACTAAATAATATAATAATTTATTGATATTGAATTGTATAAAGGTAATATCTAAATAAATATTTTAATAAATGAAAAACATTACTTTATCTATAAATATATAGTTTCCATTTAGAAGGTAAACCGGGATAATTGCCTCCTATTGCTAATGAATCAAAAATAATTTAAAGAATACCATTAGGGTAGCTATATTAGGGTACATGTAAAAATGTCAGTTTTTTGATTCTATTTTATTCAGAGCTAGTGAAAGTATGTGAATATCTCGGTTTTATTATTTACTACGTAAAAAAACGTTGGGTAAGTGAAAGGATACCTTAAAACACTATATACATATAGTACTTGTACCAGTATAAGTTGCCAGGGTTTGCTAATTACTGTATTGATTTTAAGTGTAATTACTATGTAAAAGCCACCCGGTATTGCATTGTTTGGTTGGCAATAAATACTATAAAAGGTGGCAAATCTTAAATATTTAGGGTTATTTAAGCCCTGTGGAAAGAAAGAAATAAAATTTTAGAAAAAACTTTTCTTTTATTTCATAGATTTTTTCTAAAAGGTTATACTTATGATATTAGAAAGTATCAAATAAAACATAGTAAAACGTATTTATCCGCGAAATACAGTAAAATTACTGTCAAAAATGTTTGCGTTTTCCGAAAAGAGTATTATGTTTGTGATGAAATTATAAATGATTGTTACCTCGATTATTCATTCTTTCAAATCCGAACTCCAATCTTCCTCTAAAGAACCAACCAGGTTCAAGCTAGTAGAAATACTGGTTCAGTTTCTGGAAATTTAATCTGAAACATTTAAAACAAGAAAAAATGAAAACAAATTCTACCCTCGTTAAGTATGCTATGTTAATAATAGTTGTACTTGCTTTTGCTATCCAGTTAAAAGCGCAGACTCCAACATTAAATTTTAATTCAACACCAACTTTAATAAGTGGAACCAACCTTGCAATTGGTTCTAAATACAGGTTTAATAATGTTCTTACCGGTACAAGTGCGGTAGTTACAATAGTTAGTGCAACTGGTGGAACTTCAGTTGCCATGATAGATGATAATAGCTCTACTAAACCGGAAGCATTTTCTCCTCAAATAAATATACCGGGAAATAGTAATGGAATGGTTCAATTTAAAGTGGAGTTTTTTAATGGAATTTCTAATTCACCACGTATAATAGATACGCTTCGTGCAACTGCCATGGATATTGATGGTACCTCAACAATTAAGGAAATGGATGCAATTAATATGGGTGGTGGGGTTTTGTCCTTCTTTTCAGGTTCATTAGAAATTAACGTTAC
>JAYUTC010000471.1:0-16989 GCA_043755395.1 Ferruginibacter sp. | reverse complement strand
TACTCTATGTTGCCTGGAAAAAGGAATATATCGGGGGTATAATATTTACTTTTATTGGCTTGGTAATGAGTCCATTTATTTTTTTACATAACTATAATGTAAATCATTTTTCTATTGGCCAAAGTTTAGGTGTAATATTGATTGTCAATTTTCCTTTCATTATTGCAGGTGTTCTTTTTATTATTAGTTCCTATATAAAAAAGAGAGAAAATTTAAAAGCATAAACCAAATAAATATATCATTTCCTTTTTTACAACCACCTTGCCAAGCAGTTGGTAAAAGTTACTTTAAAAAATAGCAACTACATTTTTTAAAGTATTTATCTTATTTTACACCTGTATTTTTTAACTATTTGCCGGCATACCCCTTAAAAACTCAATAATTTTCTTCATTTAATATAAAACCATCAATTATGAAATTTACTTGCGCAGTATTTCTGTTATTTTTAATTGGTTGTACCGGCTCCGAAAAAACAGAGTCATTCAACATGCCGGGGGCTTATAAAATGCTCTCGTTATCTGTTAAATCAGGTAAAACAGATACCACCTACACCAATTCTAACCAGTTTAAGATTTACACAGGCGATTACATGATGTATGCGAATATTAATTCGCCAGATTCCATCAGCGCCTTTGGCATTGGCTCCTTTAGTATGGATAAAGATACTATAACTGAAAACGTAATTTATACTTCCAACGATTCATCAAGCAGCGATAAACCTGCTTCCTTTAAACTCGCCATTAAAAAAACCGATAAAGGATACCAGCAGTTTATTACTGGAATGGAGAATAATGCGGGAGAAAAAATTGATATGACTGAATCTTATGAATCAGTAGGGGTTGCAGCTACAAGTGCCCTTGATGGTGCATGGAAAGAAGTAAAACGATTATGGATTAAGGGTAAGGATACTACTGTAAATACGGGAATTCAGTTCAAAATATATTTTGCCGGCAACTGTATGTGGGGTCATAGTTTTAAAGATTCACTCAACAAAATCCATACTGGTATTGGTTATGGCAAATTTACTATGACGGGTAACAATAAATTGAAAGAATCCATGATAGCTTCTTCTTATTCATCGGTGCGTGGGCATGATTTTGATATTGATATCGAGCTGATTGGAAAAGATGGATTTAAGCAAACCATGAATAACCCTGATGGTACAATTGGAGTAGAAATATACGAAAGACTTAAAAAATAATAATATTTTCATTTAAACGGGTTCTTGTTTACAACAGGAATCCGTTTTTTTTATTTGCCTTGCACAAGGAAAATATAAAACCTGTTTATTTTTACTGATGTATTAATGATGTGGTACTTTATTTTTTATCAACGGTACTTATAGTTATTTTTACATATTATAAGTTTAAAAACATAACCGGTTGCAAAGAAATAAATATTTGTCAGGCTGTATTCTGAAATTTTCTCCCTTGTTTTCTTAAAAAGGTAAAAGAAAAAAATAACTGTTTCAGGCTTACTTAAAAACAATACTGTTACCT
This sequence comes from Ferruginibacter sp., assembly GCA_043755395.1. Lineage (GTDB taxonomy): Bacteria > Bacteroidota > Bacteroidia > Chitinophagales > Chitinophagaceae > Ferruginibacter. Next base: position 15,490 of record JAYUTC010000471.1, on the reverse strand, counting down.
TTTAAGTTTTACCGAATTCCTAAACAAAATGACTTGAACATAATTTTTTTTGTATACGAATAATGATCAAATATTTTTATACCATTTTGTTTGCTTTTATCAGCTTTCAGGGCAGGGCACAACTTTGCCAGGGCAGCCTGGGCGACCCTATTGTAAATATTACCTTTGGTGCCGGCGGAAATCCCGGTGCCCCGCTGGCAGCAGCAGCTACAGGTTACCAGTTTGTAGCAGGCGATTGCCCTAATGATGGCTTTTATACAGTAAGAAATAACACCAACGGATGTTTTGGAAATACCTGGCACAGTTTACCAATAGATCATACAGCAGATGGTAACGGGTACTTTATGCTGGTAAATGCATCCATACTGCCCAGCGCTTTTTTCATTGATACCGTAAAAGGCCTTTGTGGAAACAGTACTTATGAATTTGCCGCCTGGATCATTAATGTAATTACAACTTCATCCTGCAATGGAAATTCTAACCAGCCCAACCTCAGTTTTACAATAGAAAAAACAGACGGCACAGTTTTACAAAGCTATAATAGTGGTAATATACCTCCTGCAAGTAGTCCATTATGGAAGCAATACGGCTTCTTTTTTACAACACCTGCCGCAGGATCGGATATCGTTTTACGTATTGTAAATAATGCACCGGGAGGCTGTGGCAACGACCTGGCATTGGATGATATTACATTTCGTCCATGTGGTCCGCTATTAACACCATCCATTACGGGTTTAAATTCCACCACTGCTAATATTTGCGAAGGAGTAAACAAATCCTTTACTTTTAGCTGCTCGGTTTCGGCCGGCTTTAATAACCCCGTATTCCAGTGGCAACAACGATTTAATGGCGGTATATGGGTTGATATTGCCGGGGCAACATCAACTACACTTATCACTAATTTTATTCCGGCTAACCCAACAGGTAATTATGAGTACAGGCTTAATGTTGCCGAAGCAGGGAATATAAATTCACTTCAATGCAGAATTACATCGCAACCTGTTACCGTTATCATAAATCCCAATCCGGTTATTATAGCAAGTAATAACGGGCCGGTTTGTTCAGGCAGCAACCTAACATTAACGGCTACCGGAGGAATTCAATACAATTGGACAGGTCCCAATAATTTTACTGCCACAGGTGCAAGTGCAACTGTAAACAATATTCAATTACCTCAGGCGGGTATATATAATGTGGTAGGCAGCAATGCAGCAGGTTGCAGCAATACGGGCCCAACTACTGTAGCTATTAACTTATCTCCTGTTGCCGGCACATCTTTTTCCGCTGTTTCTATTTGTATCAAAGACAGTGTGCAATTATTTGCCACGGGTGGTATTATTTATCAGTGGCTGCCTGCAGCCGGGTTATCAGGTACTGCTGTTTTTAATCCTAAAGCTTCACCTGATACTACCACAAAATATATGGTAGTGGTTACCGATCAAATTGGCTGTAAGGATTCTGCTTATGTAAACATACAGGTTTTTACCAAAGCTATTGCCAATGCCGGTCCCGACAAAATAATGATTCAGGGTGGATGGGTTACTTTATCAGGAAGTATTCAGGGATCCTATCTTAGTTATTTTTGGTCACCCCCCACAGCTATTAATAATACACAGGCGTTATTACCGGTGGTATCACCTGCAGCGGATGCGGCATATGTGTTAACTGTATTATCAAATAGTGGTTGTGGTATTTCTACAGATACTGTATTGGTAAAATTGTATAAGGATATTTTTATTCCTAATGCTTTTTCGCCCAATGGTGATGCAATAAATCCCACATGGAATATTCCTGCTTTAAATGCATATCCCGATTTTGAATTAACTGTTTTTAACCGATACGGTGAAGTTGTTTTTCACAACCGGAATATAAATAAACCATGGGATGGTAGTTTTAAAGACAGGATATTACCCATTGGAGCTTATACCTACCTCATTAATCTTAATGATTCGGGTAAACAGATATTAAAGGGTACGGTGATGATTATCCGATAGGAAATGTGTAAAACCTGAATACTTTTTTTGCGCCTTTTAATAATAGAACTGATATTTATACTATGCATTGTACAAAAAATATATTGTTACCTGGGGCAGATAAAAATCCCATGGCACTTGATATATCTTTTAAAAATGAACGGAAAAAGAAACCGGTTGTGATCTATGTTCATGGTTTCAACGGCTTTAAGGACTGGGGTAATTTTGACTTGATAGCTAAAAAATTTGCAGCTGAAGATTTTGTGTTGGTAAAATTTAATTTTAGCCATAATGGCACTACACCTGAAACTCCGGAAGATTTTACAGATCTGAAAGCATTTGGTAATAATAATTATTCAAAGCAGCTGGAAGATCTTGGGCTGGTTATTGACTGGGTTTGCGATCCATTAAATAATTATCAGGATGCGATTGACTGTAATCAAATTTTTTTGATAGGGCATAGTATGGGTGGTGGAATATCTATACTTCATGCTGCTATTGATAAGCGGGTTACAAAATTAATAACCTGGGCAGGCATCAGTGAATGTAAAACTCCCTGGGGCGGCTGGCCACCGGATAAGATGCAACAATGGAAGGATGCAGGTGTGCAGTATTACACCAACAGCCGCACTAATCAGCAGATGCCCCTGTTCTATCAACTATATAAAGATTATATTCAAAATCATGAAAAGCTTGATATTAAAAAAGCTGTCAGTAGTCTTAATATTCCCCTTTTAGTTTGCCATGGTACTTTAGATAATGCTGTGCCGGTTGAAAAGGCATTTGAATTACAAAGCTGGCAAACAAAGGCACAAATATTTACAGTAGAAAGTGATCATGTTTTTGGACGAAGCCATCCCTGGATATCAAACGGTTTACCAGTGGCAATGCAAGATGTTTTATATGCAAGCCTGCAATTCTTGAAATAAACAGGGTCAATTTTGGGCAAACAAATATTTTTAAACATTTCTGTATTTACTAACTTCAAAGCACAGTTGCATAAATACCGGTATGAATTATTATAAAAATGCCCCGGGATTTACCGGGGCAAAAATTATAACCACAATAGACCTTACTCAACCACACCGGCTGCACCTGTACGGTACACTTTATCCTTATCGGATAATACCACAGGTGAATTATAAATATCACCGGTAGTTGCCATTTGCCATTTTAACGTTCCATTTAAGTCGAGTGCATATAAATACTTACCTGCCCCAGCAAACAATACACCATTTGCAATAGTTAAAGATGAACGAACTTCAACATTAGCCGGTATACTAAATGTTTTCTGCCATTTAATAGATTCATCAGTTACATTAATTGCAAATAATATACCTTCTTCAGATAAAATACAGATTAATCCATCTGCAATTACAGGCGCATGATAATAACCATACACAGTTTGGTCTGCTGGCAAGGTATAAGTATGTTTAAGTGTGCCATTGGCGGCATCAAATGCAAACATTTTATTAGTATAATCGCCAGGCATAAATAACATTCCATTATTAAACACCACATTAGCGTCATGGGTTAAACCGGCAATGGAAGTACTCCAAATTTCAGAACCATCGGTTATGTTAACAGCAGATAATTGAGCACCACTGGAAACTATATAGATGATTTTATTGGCAATAGCCGGATTGGTATGATAGCAGGAACCGCTAGACAAATACTCCCATTTAATATTACCCGAAGTTTCAATACCATACAGATGTCCACCGCAGGTATTAGCAATAATTAAACCATTGGAATAATTAAGTGCATTAATAGTGCTGTAAAGAGGTATTTCTAAAGCTTTGCTTCCATCACTTAAATTTAAACCTACGAGGATAGATTTACCTTGAAGGTTGTCATAGCTGGCAATAAATACTTTATCATTTACAATAATAGGTGAGCAGTGGAATGCCATATTTATCTGAGTTTTATTCCAGACTAATTTACCTGTTTGTACGTTAATGCATGTTATACTTTGCAGTTGCTGGTCAAGGTAAACTATTACATTTTTATTTGCTGCTGGCGAAGTATATACAGAACCACCGTTTGTTGCATAGGTCCAAATGGGGCTACCTGTTTGTGCATTGGCAGCATAAATTACTCCGGTATTATCCGCAATAAATGCAATTTTATTTTGCTCAGGTGGAGTAACAATAACATCTTCATTTTTTTTACATGCGCTTAAGGCCAATAATGATATTATTAGCCAAGACACTTTATTTAGCTTCGTTTTCATAAAACTAATTTTAAAAGGTTGGCTTAATAAATTATCCATACGTAATTGGCGTATATCAGTTTATTAAGGTTAAAAATTGTTGCTTTGGATTTGCTGTAGTGGAGAAGTACAGTAAACGCTGACCAGCAATCCCCTGATCAGTGTATCAGTTGTTATTTATTTCCATTAATTTTATTTCAAAGTTACATCCTATAGCAGGCTTTTTCCAAGCGTTTAGGGTTGATTGTGAATATATATAATGATGATTGTTATCAGCGTTATAAAATTACCTTGTTAGGAGTTTAATTTAAACATTATTATCACTCTGCGAAAGGTATAAAAATGAATAGGAGTTTGCGTATATCCTTTGCTTTATCAGCTGGTAAAAAATATTTTCTGTAATTAAAATCAGGAGGATTGTCTTTTTCTTCAAGAAAAAGTAAATAAAGTCCCGGTTATTTTTTATATTAGGATCTAAAATGATTGTATGTATGCATTTTCTCCACTTCATCAATTTATTAAATGGGAAAAAGAATTCCCTGATGATATATTTCTTAGGCAACCTTTTAACGGCCAGTGGAAAACATGGACATGGGCATCTGCAGGAATGGAATGCAGGAAAATGGCTCAGGCATTACAATCTTTAGCACTTCCACCGGGCAGCCACGTTGCCATTCTTTCTAAAAACTGTGCACATTGGATAATGGCTGATATTGCCATTATGATGGCGGGTTTTGTTTCCATTCCCATTTATCCTTCTTTATCGGCGGCATCTATAAAACCTATTTTGGACCACAGCGATACAAAAGCAATTATTATTGGAAAACTTGATAATTATGAACAACAAAAAGCAGGGATACCCAAAAATATTATTGTTATTAGTATTGAAGCTTATGGAATAAGAGAAGAAATTACCTGGGAAAACAGCATCAATAATCTGTTACCGGTTAAAGAAGTATATAACTGGAAACAGGACGATTTACTTACCATTATTTATACCTCTGGTACCACAGGAAATGCTAAAGGAGTTATGCATACTGTAAATGCTGTTGATACTGTTTTAGAGAAAGTAAATGAAGCTTTGCAACCCGTTCCCCGCTTTCACCTTTTTTCTTATTTACCGTTAAGTCATATTGCTGAACGCCTGGCGGTGGAAATGAATGGAATATATAGAGGTGCCAATATTAGTTTTTCTGAATCACTAAGTAGTTTTGCCATAAACCTTGCTGATACCCAACCGCATTGTTTTGTAGCTGTTCCGCGTATATGGGCCAAGTTTAGGGAGGGGGTACTTAAAAATTTACCTCAAAAAAAATTAAACCTGCTGCTTAAAATACCTGTATTGAATATGGTAATTAAGAAAAGCATTAAAAAAAAGTTAGGGCTTTCAAGGGCTTCAACTATTCTATGTGGTGCCGCACCTATTGGAATTGACCTGCTGATTTGGTTTGATAAACTGGGCATAAAAATATTAGTTGCTTACGGGATGACGGAGGATTGTGTGTATAATCATATTGAAAGGCCTGATCTATACCGGTTGGGCTCTGTGGGTAAAGCATTACCTGGTCTTCAAACTAAAATTACCCCTGATGGAGAAATAAGAGTAAAAAGTAAAGGAAATATGAAAGGCTATTACAAGGAGCCCGAATTAACCAGTGATGCATTTGACGAAGATGGCTACCTGAAAACAGGAGATATTGGAGAATATGATGCAGATGGATTTTTATTTATCACAGGCAGGCTAAAAGATCAGTTTAAAACAGACAAGGGAAAATATATTTCTCCAAGTCCAATAGAAATAAAACTGATGCAGAATACTGATATTGAACAGGTATGTGTGGTAGGTATGGGTATTCCACAGCCAATAGCACTAATTAACTTATCCGAATCCGGAAAACTAAAAACTTCCGATGTTATAAAAGAAAGTTTACTGACCACGCTTGAAGAGGTAAACCTTTTGCTTGAAAATTTTGAACGTCTTGAAAAAGCAGTAGTAATGAAGGAAAGCTGGTCAATAGAAAATGGATTAATGACTCCCTCGTTAAAAATAAAAAGAAATCTGGTAGAAAAAAATCTGTATTCATTTTACCCGCAATGGTTTAATGCCAAGGAAAAGGTATTGTGGGAATAGACTAATAAATAATTTTCTTCCCTAAATTCCTTTCCCCCGTATATTTTACATTTTTGCAGAATTATTGTAAAATATAGTAAAGGTTATTTACTTAAAATTTACCTAAGTAAATAATATTCCACCCTACGGCTCAAAACAAACCCAGTCAACATGAACATACATGTTGTTATTTTTTAAATTAAAAATTAAATCAGGCTCTTACTCCTATTTTAAATGCCAGGCTCAGGTAAGAATAATATTTTCCGGGCTGGTTGCCAGATGGAGATGTCCACTCTTGGCCACCAATAAATGGTGGTTGAGAATGACTTCCGGCTGCTTCTCCTATACCAATATACATATCGTTGCTCTGTAACTGAAATCCATAGGTGTCGCCTTTATGCAGGTGTAATCCCTTGTGTGGAAACGATATCCACTTCTCAGAATCATTTTTATTGATCATAACGGATGAGCTATGTAAAACCGGCCCCCATTTTTTATTGGATGGGTCAAAACTGTGAATCGTCATGTTTGCATGTCCTGGCTTCATTACAAGCGTAGAAAAAATTTCTATTGCATCCAGGTCTCCTTCTGAAGGGCAGGTAAAAGTTTGACCGGCAACAATTTCTCCATCATCTGCCGGGCGGTGGCCCATCCAGGCGGTGGTATTGTTATTAACTTGTTGTAATACAACTTGTAACGGGGAATTTTCTTGGGATGATTTCATACGGATTAATTTTTAAAAATTAGATCTGCCGAAGCCCGGCAGACCGGAGTTTACTATATATACTAACTACTTTTTAATGACATTATTGCACCAGATTTATCATTTTTTATTAAATTTAACAGCGACAATAAATTATCAATTCAGTCATTTTTTTTGTATAACAAAAAATGTTGAATTGGAAGAAAATCACCCTTAAAATTTAATTGAAACCCACATGCAGACAGTTCCTTTGTAAGCTGTATAACAGTTGTTTTGTGCAGCGCTTTAATGGGTACTGAAGGGTCTTCTCCCCGATATTCAATCAGTAATATTTTTCCACTTTTTTTTAGTGCCCTGCTTAAAGCCTGTAGCATTTGGTAAGGGAATTCCAGTTCATGATAAACATCTACCATTATAGCAAGATCAACACTATTATCGGGTAAATTTATTGAAAGCGGAGAGCTTTTAACTATTTCCACAATACTGTCTTTTAATGCTGTTTTTTTGTTTTTAAGATATTTGATATGTTCATCCTGTATCTCAATGGCATATACTTTGCCCTGTGGTACTTTGGACGAAAGTTTAAAACTATAATAACCAGTACCTGCTCCTATATCTGCCACAACTGCAGTTGGGTCTAAAATTATTTTTTCTATCGAAAGATTTGTATTTTCTTCCATGCTGCGTTCACTTCTTTCCAGCCATTCACTGGCTCCGGCTCCAATTACCCTGGAAATTTCTCTGCCCATATAAAACTTTCCAATTCCATCTGCAGAAGCTTTATGGTAAGTATAAACGGAATCTTTTGTTGCCGACGCGGGAATAATATTTTTTTGAGAATTGCATTTTGCAAAGCAGCAGCTGGTAAAGAGAATAAAAAGGGCAACTTTTATTTTCATAATTATGACATTTTAAACAAGTCAATGTTATCAAAGCATAAATAGTATGATAATCAAATTATTTTTTTGGAGCCCTTTTAATAGGCTTGCCATATTTTTTCATCATCCTGTCTTTCTTTCGTACAATAAAATTTACTTTACTGTTTTTAGCCGATTTTGGATGAAATGAAGGTCCGGCTTCTTCTTTTTTAGGAATTTTTAACTGAATGATCTTCATGAATACTTTAGGCTTCTCCTCTTCAGTTAATTCATCTGATATAGTAAGATTAGCGGGTAATGGAACAGATGGAACCTGGTATTTCATCAAACTTTCTATATTGTTTAATAAAGGTTTTTCTTTTTCTGTAACAAAGGTAATTGCTATACCTTCTTTATCTGCTCTACCTGTTCTGCCTATACGATGAATATAATTTTCTGGTACTGCCGGTGTATCAAAGTTAATAACGTGGGTTACCTCGGCAATATCAATTCCTCTTGCAACTATATCCGTTGCAATTATAAAGCGGTAATTGCCATCTTTAAATTGCTTAACGGTATTAAAACGGTGGTTTTGTTCCTTGTTGGAATGTATAACGCCTGCTGTACCCGGAAATTTTGTTTCCAGCTGTTCAAACAATTGATCTGCTAATTGTTTAGTGGCTGCAAAAACCAATACCTTAGTCATGGTTTCATCCTCAGTTAATAAAAAATGAAGCAGGTTTACTTTGGTATAAAAATTGGGTACTTCATAAACTGTTTGAATAATATTATCCAGTGGCGTACCTGTAGGTGCAGCTTCCACTCTTACAGGGTCATTAAAATACATATCAATTAAGGCTTCAACATCATCAGTTATTGTGGCAGAAAATAATAAATTTTGCCTTTTAGACGGTAAAAAATCAAGTATGTTTTTTAGCTGGGTTCTAAAACCAAGGTTAAGCATTTCATCTACTTCATCAATCACTAATTTTTTGATCATTTTTGTTTTAAAAGCTCCGTTCATTGCAAGGTCATATAACCTGCCCGGAGTAGCTACCAATACATCTACTCCTTTTTCTACTTCAGTTTTTTGTGTATTAATATTTACTCCTCCGTATACGCCTGCCACCACCAGGCTCATATAAGTTGTTAAAGCCTTTACATTTTCCACTACCTGTGCCACAAGTTCCCTTGTGGGTACAATAATGAGTATTTGTGGTGATTTATCCTTACTGAATTTCCATTGCCTTAGGCAAGGCAGTAAGTAAGCAATGGTTTTTCCGGTACCGGTTTGTGCTATACCACACACATCCCTACCCGACATTACTATCGGGAAAACTCTGTGCTGGATAGTAGTAGGGTTTTTATATCCCAAATCATCCAAAGCGGTAAGTAAAGGGCTGTTTAAATTCAGATCATCAAATGTCATACTCATAAAAAATGAATTACAAAGGTAGTTTTATTTATCAGGCTGTTTTTTTCTCATAATCTTACTGGCAATAAATTTTGTGGATACGCCTGATAAGATGCATTTGAAATTTATTTCAAATGGAAAAGAGCAGGAAAATTTGCAATAAATAAAAATTTTAAAAATCTCAACAACACATTTTATTTAAACAATTCGGGATGCTGTTTATCAAAATCGGTAGCATCCTGAAAAGCTTTGGCTACTGCTAACATTGTTGCCTCGCTGTATAAATTACCAACTAAGGTGATATTGGTAGGTAACTTATTTTTATTAAATCCTGTGGGGAAACAAAGGGCTGGATGGCCGGTAAGATTAGTAATGGCAACCTGGTTTCCACCATAAGTAGGGCAGATAAAAACATCATATTTACTAATGACTTCATTTACTTTCTGCATAAGTAAATACCTGTGGCGGTATGCATTAATATATTCAACAGCCGGAATAAATCGTGCAGACCGAAATTGATTGGGCCAATCGTTTTTACCCTGTCTCGTCATCATATCATCAAGTTCACCTCGGGTAAACTCATCAAATTGTGCAGCACACTCTGCACTAATAATGATGCTCATGATATCAAAATTATATACAGCAGAATCGGGAAAATCAACTGGTATTAATTGAGCCCCCAGTTTACGATACACATCCAGCACTTTTAATTCGTTACCCAATGTATCACCATGATTAAAATAATATTTTGCATAAGCAATTTTTATTTTTGAAAAATCAACTTTACCTGTATAATTAAAAGGCATATCTACGGCAGCCTGGTCTTTACCATCAGTACCGTGCAGGTAATTAAAAACAATGGCTGCATCTTCAGCACTTCTGCATATAGGACCGGCCTTATCCAAACTATAACTCAATGCCATAGCACCGCTTCTGCTAATACTGCCAAAAGTTGGACGTAATCCTGTAGCACCGCAGTTGGTAGCAGGAGAGATAATGGATCCCCAGGTTTCTGTACCAATAGCAAAGGGAACCAATCCTGCAACTGTTGCCGCTGTGGATCCTGCCGATGAACCACTTGATCCTCTTTTTAAATTCCATGGATTTTTTGTTCTGCCACCATACCAGTAATCTCCCATTGCCAATGCGCCTAAAGTAAATTTTGCAATCAATACAGCACCCGCTTTTTTTAACTTCGTATATACATAAGCATCTTCATCAATAACCTGATTTTTAAATGGCTCCGCACCCCAGGTGGTTTTTGTTCCTTTTACTGCAAACAAATCTTTTAAGCCATATGGAATACCATGCAGGGGCCCACGGTATTTTCCGGCAGCAATTTCTTTATCAGCCTGCTGTGCTTCTTTCATGGCAATATCTTCTGTAAGGGAGATAACACATTGTAATGTATCGCCAAATATTTTTAAGCGGTTAATGAAAAATGTCGTCAATTCAACAGAACTTATTTTTTTGTTTTTAATTAATGACGCCAGTTGCATTATTGAATAAAATGCCAGTTCATTTTTATTTTTCGGCATCAAAATATTAGTTGGAATATTCCAGATAACCTCATTTTGTTTGTAATTAAATTTCATACCGGGCAATACAGGTGATTGCCAGATGCTTAATGGTATGCTGTTATCTAAATTAAATTGCCTCATTTTGCCGTATTCCTTTATTGTATTCTTTACATCAGGAAACAAAGAATCTCTTTCTGAAGGTTTAAACTGCAGGCCAATTACTTTTTCGGCAGCAGCTAAATCTTTAATAGTTAATGTATCCTGAGAAAATGATAGGATGCTGATGAACAGCTGCGGTATTAAAAAAAATCTTTTCAATTTTTATTTATTTAGAAAAGTAAGTTACAGAATAATTTAATGCCTGATCCTGTTATTCATATTCAGGCTTTTGAGCATTTACTTGTACGCTTGGTATAAAATTTTGCATTCTTATTATAGAAAAATATCGGGTAAATACTCATTATACTACACATTTTAAATCAGAACAATCGATGATCAAAATCATTTTTAATTATATGGCATACAGTACTTTTAGGTAGAGATTAATTTTATATATTAAAAAAGTTATAGGACTAAATGGCCATTAAAAACAGCAAATAATTAAAATGAAAATTTATTTCTTTTTATTTTTAATAATCATAGTAATTTTTTGCTGCAAAATAAGGCAGCCTGCCAAAGAAAATTTAAAGATTGATACAATATCTTTTGTTAATAAAACTGATACTGTATCCATACAAACAGACAGCCATTTTTTTTGGTCATCAGAACTAGATCCTAAAAAAGGACTGGTAATGATAAGGACCCTGCCAATAAGTGCAGATTCATTAACGGTAACCAAATTAATACAAATGCTCAATGACCTTTATCCGGAAATACAACTACGCTATACCAGAATTTCCAATGACAGCATTTTTGTGCAAATTAATAAAAGTACCTATTTAACAAAGCAAATGGGATCAAGTGGTGCCGAAGCCTATCTTGCTGAAGCTACTTTTAATCTTACGGAATTGAAATGTATCAATTTTGTTGATTTTAAATTTAAAGCTGGTGATCATGCATCCCCAGCCACATTTACAAGAACAGACTTTATAAGGGTAAGAAACTAAAACGGGCAAAACAGTTGCTATAAATAATTATTTGCAATGACAATAACTGTTTTGAGGTTATATAATTCAGTATTCATCTCAACTGATAAAAATTTTTCTTAAAAATTAGCTGCCTGTATGATGAGTTTAAATTTTTTGTACTTTCAGCAAATCATTTGGGCAAAATAAAATAAATTCTTATGGCTAAGGAGAACATAAATTACCTGGTAAAAGTAAATGAATTTGAATTTGAATTTTCCAGTGAACAGATAGAAGCTGTTGACCTGATAAAAAAATCTCCATCAGCGTTTAATCTTTTATTACACCACCGGTCTGTAAATGTAAAACTGCTGGAGTCCGATAGCACAGCTAAAACTCAAACTATAGAAGTGGAGGGTGAAATTTTTCATATTGAAATAAAGGAAGAACTGGACCAAATGTTGGAAAAAATGGGATTTGGTTTGGCGGCCAATAAACATATAAAAAATATTAAGGCCCCAATGCCCGGCCTGGTTTTACAAATAGTTGTAAAAGCAGGGCAGGAAGTAGTTGAAGGGGATAAAATATTAATACTGGAAGCCATGAAGATGGAAAACAGCATTATGATTCCCACAGCCGCAAAAATTAAACAAATAATGGTTAAGGAAGGGCAAGCTGTTGAAAAAGGGCAGGTACTTGTAGAGTTGGAATAAGAAAATTAAATCTTTGAATTTTTTTAGTAAAGCACAAAAAATTATAATGCAAAAAATATTAGTTGCAAACAGAGGAGAAATAGCATTAAGGATTATGAAGACGATCCAAAAAATGGGTATACAAACTGTTGCGGTTTTCTCCGAGGCAGACCGGCATTCGCCCCATGTATTATTTGCTGATGAAGCAGTTTGTTTAGGGGCGCCGGCATCAAATCAATCATATCTTAATGGAGATAAAATAATTGCCTTTGCCAAAAAACTTGGAGTAGATGGTATTCATCCGGGATATGGGTTCCTAAGCGAGAATGCCGATTTTGCCCAAAAGGTGGAAGATGCCGGTATTACTTTTATTGGGCCTGGTCCCGAAGCTATGCGTATAATGGGATCAAAACTGGCGGCCAAAGAATGTGTAAAAAAATATGATATTCCAATGGTGCCCGGTATAGATACAGCCATTGAAGATATTTCGGTAGCTAAAAAAACAGCAAAGCAAATTGGGTATCCCATTTTAATCAAAGCATCTGCAGGTGGTGGTGGCAAGGGAATGAGGGTTGTAGTTAAAGAAGCCGATTTTGAAGAACAAATGCAAAGGGCTGTAAGCGAAGCAAAATCTTCTTTTGGTGATGGTGCTGTATTTATAGAAAAATATGTTTCGTCTCCCCGCCATATTGAAATACAGGTATTGGCAGATAAGCATGGTAATGCAATTCATTTATTTGAACGGGAATGCAGCATACAAAGAAGGCATCAGAAAGTTGTTGAAGAATCTCCATCTGCCGTACTTACTCCTGAACTAAGAAAAAGAATGGGGGCAGCTGCTGTGATGGTAGCTAAATCATGTAATTATATAAGCACCGGTACAGTTGAATTTTTAATGGATGATAAACTCAATTTTTATTTTCTTGAAATGAATACCCGTTTACAGGTAGAGCACCCCGTTACCGAAATGATAACCGGTATTGATCTTGTAGAAGAACAAATAAAAATTGCCCGGGGAGAGCCACTTGGATTTACTCAGGAAGATTTAAATATTAATGGGCACTCATTAGAGCTGAGGGTATATGCAGAAGATCCACTGAATAATTTTCTCCCATCAATAGGCACATTAACAAAATATTTAAAACCACAGGGTGAAGGTATTAGAGTGGATGATGGATATGAAGAAGGAATGCCAATACCTATTTATTATGACCCTATGATTGCCAAACTGGTAACTCATGGAAAAGACAGAACTGAGGCTATACAAAAAATGAAGAAAGCCATAAAAGAATATAAAATTGAAGGATTAGCCACTACATTGCCATTTGGCACATTTGTATTTGAACATAATGCTTTTATTTCCGGAAAATTCGACACCCATTTTGTAAAAGACTACTATACTCCTGAAAAGATTAAAGAAAAACAAAAAGCAAATGCAGAAGTAGCCGGAATGGTTGCTGTAAAATACTGGATGGAAAAACAAAAAATTACACATCCTGTTGATCACAAAACAACCAGTTGGAAACGCAGGCTGGCATAATGGGTAACAAAAAACACTTTACTCAGAATATAAAATAAAATATTTTTTGATGAAATCAAAAGTTGAATTATTAAGAGAAAAACTGGAAGAAGGAAAATTGGGTGGTGGAATAGCAAGGAATGCCACACAACATAAAAAAGGTAAACTAACGGCAAGGGAACGGGTAAATTTATTAATGGACCCAGGTTCATTTGAAGAAATAGGTGCATTGGTAATTCACCGTACCAAAGATTTTGGAATGGAAGATCAGCAGTATTATGGTGATGGTGTTATTACAGGTTATGGCACTGTTAATGGCCGGCTGGTTTATGTGTTTGCACAGGACTTTACCGTTTTTGGAGGTGCCTTATCTGAAACACATGCAGAGAAAATATGTAAAATCATGGATCTTGCCATGAAAGGGGGTGCACCCATGATTGGTTTAAATGACTCAGGAGGTGCCAGGATACAGGAAGGCGTTAGATCATTAGGCGGCTATGCTGATATTTTTTATAGAAATGTATTATCATCTGGAGTAATTCCACAAATTTCAGCTATCATGGGACCCTGTGCAGGAGGGGCTGTATATTCACCTGCGATTACAGATTTTACAATAATGGTGGAAAACACCAGCTATATGTTTGTTACCGGCCCTAATGTTGTAAAAACTGTAACCAATGAGGAAGTTAGTTTTGAAGAATTGGGTGGTGCATCTACGCACTCAACAAAATCAGGAGTAACACATTTAACGGCTGCTAATGATATGGATTGTATTTTACAAATCAAAAGATTATTAACTTATATGCCACAAAATTGTGAGGATATTGTTCCAAAAATACCTTATAATTTAATTGATGAAACAAGAATGTCTTTAGAGAAAATTATTCCGGAAAGTTCCAATCAACCTTATGATATCAGGGATGTAATAAAAGGGATTTGTGATGATGATTCTTTTTTTGAGGTACATAAAAATTATGCTGAAAATATAGTGGTAGGCTTTGCAAGATTAGCCGGAAGAAGTATTGGTTTAGTGGCCAACCAGCCATTGAGTCTTGCAGGCGTTTTAGACATAGACAGTTCCAAAAAAGGAGCAAGATTTACCCGTTTTTGCGATTGCTTTAATATTCCATTATTGGTACTGGTTGATGTGCCGGGATTTTTGCCGGGAACAGATCAGGAATGGAATGGAATTATTACTAATGGAGCAAAACTATTATATGCATTAAGCGAGGCCACTGTTCCCCGTGTTACTGTTATTACCAGAAAAGCATATGGTGGTGCTTATGACGTTATGAACTCCAAACACATTGGGGCAGATATGAATTTTGCATGGCCAACGGCAGAAATTGCCGTAATGGGTGCAAAGGGGGCCAGTGAAATAATTTTTAAAAAAGAAATTGCTGAAGCTGCCGACCCGGCTAAAAAA
>JAYUTC010000470.1:0-17044 GCA_043755395.1 Ferruginibacter sp. | reverse complement strand
AAAAAATCGCCTCGACTCATCATGATTGCTAAAAAAATTGCGAATATGGACTAGTGATGGCAGGTTACCTCACTTTTTTTTATTATTTACAAGCAACCACTTACTGGTTTCAAAAAGTGCAGATGTTAAATGCGATAATTGATTTTTAATTGAATCCGATTCCTGTTTAGTCAGAGGCGGTAATCCATCTTTAACCGGCACTAATTCCTGCTGGGCAATATTTATATTTTTTACAAAATAATAATCATCAGTTATTACTCCAATATTTCCTTCATCATGATGGATGATGAAGGCCGAATGAAAAATGTTTCGCTGATTTATTACATCTCTTCCTAAAGTACTGTTGATGTAGGGTTGATGTATCATTCCTGCAAGTGTAGGCAATAAATCAATTTGCGAAACAGTATAATTATAAATAGCAGGTTGCAATAAAGCCGGCGCATAATATAATAGCGGTACATGTTCATCACTAAGCCGGTGAGAATTCCATGCTTTTGGGTATACTGCACCCGACTCTCCTTCTACGCCATGGTCTCCTACAAAAACAAAAATGGTGTTACTAAAGTATGCCTCTTTTTTAGCCGATTCTATAAATTTTTTAAAGCAAAAATCAGTATAACAAAAAGCTTCGTATTCTGCCTGCGATTCAAAACCGTTTTTTAATAAAATATCTTTATCAATTTTTTCACAGGTAAATTCATTTTCATCTGGGGGCAACATAAATGGCCGGTGGTTATGTGCTGTTTGTATAATTGCAAAAAAGGGTTTGTCCTGTTGTTTAAATACTGTTGCTGCTTCCATAAGCAAATCCTTATCACTGATGCCCCAAACATTTATTTCAGGCGATTTGTATTTACCCTTTTCATAAATATTAACACTATCTATATTACTGATCAATCCTCTAAAATTATTAAACTGGCTTCTTCCGCCAATAAAATAAAATTTGTTATAGCCTTCAAAATTATTTATGATAGTCTGCTGATTTACTGCTTCAGCATTTTGTGTAGAAAATTTGGCCAGCTGCACATCAGGTATTCCGGTAATTGTGGCAAAAATTCCTCTTGCCGTTCCAAAAGTTGGAGTAAAGCACCTGTTAAAAAAAATCCCTTCCCTGCATAATTCATTAAAGTATGGCGTACTGTTTAATTTATTACCACTCATACTGCTTTTATACATACTAAAACTTTCGCATAGAACTAATACAACATTTGGTTTGCTTTCCAGGCTCCGGCTGTTGGGCATTAATATTCTTTCATAATTGTATATTGATTTAGTATCCGGATTAAATTGAAGATAGTTTGCAATATTAGTATAGTACCTGGCTGCTCCGCTTGTGTTAAAATCGGGTTTACGTTGTTTTAAGGAAGCAATAAAATTTTGAAATGGATTTAAAGCCAGGTAACTTTTAAAATTATCATTAAGTTTATAGGCATCCAGCCTGGTTAAGGGTTTAAAACTTAAAAACCCATATATAAACCATAACATTACTAATAAAGCCAATAAATACCAACGACGTTTATATTCAAACTTATGCCAATAGTTATTTGCATCAATAGATCCATGAGTACGCCGGAATAATTTTGATGTAATTATAACAGCAATTCCTAAACCAATAATAATCCATATAATAGGATAAGATTCCCAAACCATCCGGAACATTTCATAAGGGTCGTCTTTAAAGTTTAAAGCACTTGCACCAATTCTGGTATGGTTATAACTGAAATTTCCAAAATCGGCACCATAAAAAAACATAATTACCAGGGTGACAATAGCAAGGTATATTGTCCAAAGTTTTTTTGTTTTTGAAGAATGAAACGGAGAAAATATTTTAAATATTGAAAGTAAAATTATTGGGGATAGCGTTATTGCAATCCAGCGTAAATCGTACTTAAGGCCCAGCCAAAAAGAAGGACCAAGCTCCCAAATGCTGATAGTTGTTGGTTTAAAAAAAATGACAGTAGCTATGCGTAAGGAGGTAAAAATACACAGATAGATAATAAACAATTTTATTATCCATTGAATAGTTTTGGAAACTTTCCATTTTTGCATGCGGGAACTTAAACTTTAATCTAAATACGAATATAGCAATGATTGGCTATTATTTATTAGTTAATTACAAATGGATAGCTGTATAACGAAATGCTGTATTATTTTTTTTTGTTATTAAGTAACAGATATTTGGCAGTTTCATAATATGCATCAGTTAATGCACTTAAATAATTTTTAATACTATCGGTTTGTAAAGTGTTTTTAACAGGATCATTATTTAACATCGATACAAAATCTTCTTTTCCTGATTTAAAATTTTTAAGAAAATAATATTGATTGCTGACCAATCCCACTGTTTTTGCATCGTGGTCGATGATAAAAGCAAACTTTTCCCTGTTAGAAATAGATTTGTTTTTCAATGCCGGAAGCGTATCAAACAGGTTTCTTCCAAAAGTATTATTACGGTATGAAGTTTTTGAAAGTGATGCGACTGTTGGTAAAATATCAGTTTGGCTGCATATATCATGTATTCTATTTGGCTGTATTAATTTTGGTGCATAAAAAAGCAACGGCACATGTTCGCAGGTAAGTCCTTGTTCTGTCCAGCTTTTAGGAAACATGTCACCTGCATTACCTCTAATACCATGATCGCCAATAAAAACAAAAATGGTATTGTTGAAATACTTCTCTTTTTTAGCAGATTCTATAAATTGCTGGTAACTAAAATCTGTATATCGGAATGCATTCATCTCATCATTACTTTCAAACCCATATTTTTTTAAGGAGTCACTTGAAAATGAAACTTTTTTAAATGTGGCTTTATCTTCATTTGGTATAGTATAAGGCCTGTGGTTATCTGCTGTTTGAATAACAGCAAAGAAGGGATTTGTTTGTTCCTTTAAAACTTTGTTAGCTTCCAAAAATAAATTTTTATCGCTGATGCCCCACACATCAATTTTGGCAGCTTTGTAATCCTGTTGTTCATAAAGATGCAGGCCATTTATATTGTTGGTTAACAAACCGCGGATGTTTGCCCATGTAGCGCTGCCTCCTAAAAAATAATAATTGTTATAACCTTTAAAATCGTTGATGATGCTATGCTGGTTTACTGCATTGGGATTGCGGCTGGCGGTGCTGGGATTTTCTACATCCGGTATTCCTGTAATGGTTGCCCATACACCTCTTGCAGTGCCGTATGCCGGCGTAAAACACCTGTCGAAAAATATACCGTTTTTACAGAGTTCATTAAAGTATGGTGTTGTGTTTAATGGATTGCCATACATGCTGCTTTTGTATGCACTAAAACTTTCGCAGATAACTAAAACTACGTTGGGTTTATTGCGGGTTGAGTCAGTAACAGTATATTTTCTCTCGTAATTTAATGTTGTACTATCGTTTTGTAGTACTTCTAAATAAGTAGCCATAAGCGGGTAGTATTCTTTTACTTTTCTTGCATCGTAAGTAGAATTTCTAAAACTTAAAGTGCTGAAAAAACTTTGAAAAGGGTTAAGTGCAAGGTTTGCCTTAAAATCATCACTCAAAGTAAAAGCGTCACTCCAGCGCAGGGGAAACTGTCCTATTTTTCCAAAGATGAATCCTCCTAAAATAAAAAATGAAACAAAATAAAAAACAATTCCTCTTCTTTTATAAAAACTACTTTGTTTTAAATAAAGGGCAAGCAATCCTGAAAAAAGAAATTTAAATAAAATCAATAATAATGTAATAGTAATACCCACTTTTATCAGGGGATACGTTTGCCACATCATGTTAAAAGAAATACCAGCATCCTCCAAATAATTTAACACAGTAGCATTAAGGCGCTGGTGTAAATAATCAAAATGGTAAAAATCGATAAAATAAAAAAGCACCAGTAGGGTAAAGGTTAACGGTATTAAAATGTTCCAGAATTTTATAACAGTATTATTTTTAAAAGGGTTTAAAAAAGGGATAAAGGTGAGCAGCATTATGGCCAAACCAACAATACAGGCAATTCGTGCATCAAACCTAAATCCCAAAATGAATGCCGAGCCCGAAAAAGCTTTTAGGGGTGGATTATATTTTAAGAAAAATAAAATACGACAAATGGTCATCGTTAGCAGCAAAAAAATAACTATCGAAAATATCCAGAGCAGTAATTTGGGAATTCTTTGTAAAAAAAGCATTACATTTTATTTTATCAGGATGCTAAATTAGTTTAATTATTTTTGGCTGATTGTAATTTAACAACCATCTTACAGTAATGGAACAACTGTTTTCATACGACCGGCATTTATTTAGATTGATCAATTATGATTGGCATAACAGTTTTTTCGACTGGCTGATGCCTTGGCTAAGGAATTCAAATGTATGGATGCCGTTATACTTTTTTTTAGTTCTTTTTGCTGCCATTAATTATAAAAAAGCAGGCTGGCGGTGGATAATTTTTGCCATAGTTACTGTTGCGCTAACCGATTTTATAAGCAGCACTGTTATTAAACATAATATTATTCGTATTCGTCCCTGTAACGATCCTGCTATTGCAGACTGGGTAAGGGTATTGGTAGGATACAGGCCTCAAAGCAGTAGTTTTACCTCTTCTCATGCTACTAACCATTTTGGCTTAGCAATGTTTATATATATAACCTTAAAAAAACAATTTAAAAAATGGCCTTCTTTGTTTTTTTTATGGGCTTTCAGTATTTCCTATGCGCAGGTTTATGTAGGGGTACATTATCCATTAGATGTAACCTTTGGGGCACTAATTGGAATACTTATCGGATATTTGACCGGAAAATCGCTTAACAGAAACTACGGTTTACGCTAAGGTTATGACAGAAATTATTATTTTAACACTTCTGATTATTGTAAACGGCTTGTTTGTAATGAGTGAAATTGCCTTGGTTAGTGCACGTAAAGCCAGGTTAGAAAGTATGGCAAACAAGGGAGATGACAAAGCGAAAGTTGCATTGGTTTTAGCTG
This sequence comes from Ferruginibacter sp., assembly GCA_043755395.1. Classification (GTDB taxonomy): domain Bacteria; phylum Bacteroidota; class Bacteroidia; order Chitinophagales; family Chitinophagaceae; genus Ferruginibacter. The sequence continues at coordinate 12,097 of JAYUTC010000470.1, read as the reverse complement.
AAAATCCCGAAAAATTTTTATCTACGGCACAAATATTTATAACACTTATCGCTATTTTAACGGGAGTATATTCCGGTGAAAAATTTGGCCATTACCTGGAACCTTTTTTTGAAAAATTTGAATTATTAAAGCCATATGCAGCTACTATTTCAACAGTTATTATTGTTATTATAGTAACATTTCTTTCCATCATCTTTGGCGAATTAATACCAAAGAGGCTGGGTATGCTTCAGGCAGAAAAAATTGCCCGTCATGTTGCAGCTCCTATGAATTTTTTATCTATTGTAACATACCCAATCGTTTGGGTACTTTCTAAGATATCTTATTTTATTTTTAAATTATTTAATGTTAAAACATCTAAAGATAATAGTGTAACTGAGGAAGAAATTAAAGCGATGATTACCGAGGGAAGTGAGCATGGTGCTATTGAAGAAGATGAAAAAGATATTATTGAAAGGGTATTTCATTTAGGGGATAGAAATATTACTTCATTAATGACGCATAGAACTGATATTGCCTGGTTTGATGCTAATGACACAGTACAACAGGTAAAAGACACAATGGATAGGGTTATTTATTCCAGCTATCCTGTGTGTGATGAAACAGTTGATAATATAACCGGAACAATAAATGTAAAAGATTTATTAAAGGCAGCACCTGATAAACTATTGAAAGATCTTGCAAAACCGGCAATGTTTGTTCCGGAAAATAATACTGCTTATCAGTTACTCCAAAAATTTAAGGAAACAAAAATTCACAGCTGTTTTATAGTTAATGAATATGGTACATTAGAAGGGATGATTACGTTAAATGATATTTTAGAGGCTATTGTGGGAGATGTTCCACAAACAGGGCAGGATGAATATGAAATAATTGAAAGAGCTGATGGTACTTATTTAGTAGATGCACAAATTCCTTTTTATGATTTTTTAACCCGGTTTGAAAAAACGGATTGGATGAATGAAGCGGAACATGATTTTGATACACTTGCCGGTTTTGTTTTACACGAACTGGAACATATTCCAAAAACCGGAGAATCCTTTGACTGGCGGGGATTTTATTTTGAAATAATTGATATGGACGGGCAGCGGATTGATAAACTCTTACTGAAAATTTCAAAAGAAATTAAAGAGGAAATGGAGGAGTAAATTTAAAATTCAAAACTTACTTATCATTTGGGTTATTAAGCCTGGTACTTTTTCTGTTACCATCAACAGTTACATGAATAATTCCAATCTGCTCATTTTTTGAAAAGCTTTTTTTAATGATAATTGTATCTTGCCAAATAAAATTTTGCAATGAAGCGAATTACAGTTTTATTATTAGGCATAGTATTTTCCTTTGTTAGCATTGCCGCCACCGTAGATACTGTTATCATTTATAGTAACAGTATGCATAAACCAATAAAATGTGTAGTTATAAAACCGGATAGTTATCATAATAAAAAAAATCATTTTCCTGTAGTTTATCTTTTACATGGCTTTGGCGGATATTTTAGCGACTGGATAATTAAAGTGCCGCAGTTAAAAAAACTTGCTGATGACAATAAAATATTAATTGTTTGCCCGGATGGAGGTTTTAGCAGCTGGTATTTTGACAGTCCGGTTGATACTACCTATAAATATGAAACGTATGTATCATCCGAGGTAATAAAATTCATTGATAAAAATTTTAAAACCATTGCTGATAAAAACCATCGTGCCATTACAGGATTAAGCATGGGAGGGCATGGCGCATTATTTTTAGCCTTAAGGCATCAGGATATTTTTGGTGCAGCCGGAACAATGAGTGGGGGAGTAGATTTAAACGAAAGCAAAAACCGTTTTCAAATTATAAAACGAATAGGTGATACAATTAGCAATGCAAAAAACTGGCACGACTTAACTGTAATAAATCTTATTGAAAATTATACCAATACCACATTAAAAATTTTAATTGACTGTGGTATAAAAGATATTTTTATTAATGGCAACAGGCAGTTGCACCAAAAAATGTTACAACTTAAAATTCCTCATGAATATATTGAGCGGCCAGGTGAACACAACTGGGATTATTGGGGAAATGCAATAGCCTACCATTTATTTTATTTTCAACAATTTTTTAGTAAACAATAAAATTTAGGTTCCTGTTTTCCCATCTCTCAAAGCTTTTTTCTTTCCTTTGTTTTTCTTTTCCCACTCCAGCATTTCAGGAGTTTTATCAGGTTTTTTATTTTTATCAATAGGCGCAACAGCAGTTGTGGTTTGTCCTGCAGGTTTTTCTAAAAGACCACGGTCGTATTTTTCAATCTTAACTATTCTTCCGCTTCCAGGTTCAAAATATTTCCATTCTCCATGTTTTACACTGTATTGTTCAGCCTTAACAATTTTAAAATCTACTATTTCATTATTACCGGATCCATAAACAGCTATAGTATCAAAAGGAGCATCAGGGTTGTAGCCACGCCAGCTTTCTTCCCTGTATAAATCGCCTAAATAAGTATAGTATTGCTGAATGCCATCTTTACCATCCAGTTTATAATTTTCAACACCTATAATATCCCCTGTTAAATTATACTGCCGCCAGATTCCTTCTTTTTTATTATTCTTATAAATGCCTTCTTCTTCGTAGCCTGGTTCTCCCCTTACTTCTTCAACTCTGATGACCCATTTCCCCTGTTTTTGATCTTTTTTGTCAATGGCATTTATAGTATCTCTTTGTTCATTTAACTTATAGGTTTTATATTGGGCATTGCCATTCATCAAAAACAAAATCTGTATAACAATAAGTATAAACAATTGCCGTATTTTTAAACCTCTCATTTTAATAAATTTAATTTTTATTTATGTTCCATACATTTGTAATTTTAGTAAGCATCTGCTATAAGCAGATTACCTATTTGTGCCGCCACTTTTCTGTTTCACAAAAAATACTCCAAAAAGTTGCATCTTCTTTTGGTAAAATTACAGTATTACTACTTTTAATAACTGTTAATTCTCTTCATGCACAAATTAAGCCAACTCCTGCATCTGAAAGAATAAACGGGCTGCAAAAAAGAAAATTGCTTGAAGATAACAGTCTTTTAAAAGATATTAAATCACGTAATATTGGCCCAAGTATTATGAGTGGCAGAGTGGTGGATATTGATGTAAACCCGGTAGATCCCACTGAATTTTATGTAGCTTATGCTACAGGCGGATTGTGGTATACAATAAATAACGGGCAAAGTTTAATTCCCATTTTTGATAAAGAAAATGTAATTGGTATCGGCGATATTGCTGTGAATTGGCAAACTAAAACAATTTGGGTGGGTACCGGCGAAGCCAACAGCAGCCGATCCTCTTACGCAGGTATTGGAGTTTATAAAAGTAATGATAATGGCAAAAACTGGCAATATTTGGGTTTACCCGAAAGCCATCATATTGGTAAAATCGTTTTGCATCCAACCGATAGTAATATAGCATGGGTGGCTGTGTTAGGCCATTTATATTCCTCAAATAAAGAAAGAGGTGTTTATAAAACCAGCGATGGCGGAAAATCCTGGAAACAAACTTTAAGTATTGATGAGAATACCGGAGTTGTAGATATGGACATTAATCCAAAAAACCCTGATGAATTATATGCAGCCGCCTGGTACAAAACCCGCAAAGCATGGAATTTTGAAGAAGGAGGAAAATCTTCCGGCATTTATAAAAGTATTGATGGTGGAAATAGCTGGAAACTTGCAACACAACAGGGAAGTGGATTTCCAACCGGAGATGGTATTGGCAGAATTGGTTTGGCTGTTTTTGCAGCTAATCCAAACATTGTGTACGCAACAGTTGATAATCAAAACCACCGGCCCGACACTGCAAAAAAAACTGATACTAATTATGTATTGAAAGATTTTAAAAATTTAACCAAAGAAATTTTTTTACTATTAAATGATAAAAAGTTAGATACTTTTTTACTGGATAATAATTTTCCTGAAAAATACAGGGCAGCAACAGTAAAGGATTTAGTTAAAAATGATAAGGTAAAAGCTACTGCAGTATTCGACTATTTATTTGATGCCAATGCTGCATTATTTGAAACACCAATAATTGGTTGCGAAATTTACCGGAGTGAGGATGCAGGTATTAGCTGGAAAAAAGTAAATACAAAAAATCTGAATCTCTACAACACTTATGGCTACTATTTTGGAAAAATTTCTGTTGCACCCTCAAACGAAAATAAATTGGTTATCAGCGGATTTAATTTACAGGTAAGTACTGATGGGGGTAAAACATTTAAAGCAACTGATAATGCTGCAACGCATGCCGATTGGCACGGTTGCTGGATAAATCCCAACAAAGAAGGTCATTGGGTTGCAGCAAATGATGGCGGTTGTAATATTACTTATGATAATGGACTGCATTGGTTTAAGGCAAATACACCATCAGTTGGACAGTTTTATAACATTAATGTGGACGAAGCAAAACCGTATAATGTTTACGGTGGCTTACAGGATAATGGTACATGGTATGGACCTTCAACTGCCAAAGATGTTGACCAATGGAATTACGATAGCCCCTATCCATGGAAAGGAATTGGTGGTGGCGATGGAATGCAGGTACAGGTAGATACAAGAGATAATAAAACTGTTTATTCCGGTTCTCAATTTGGATCTTATGGACGCAGAACTATTGATGCCGGACGGGGTACAGGTTTATCCATTCATCCACAGCAGGATTTGGGCGAAATGCAATTACGTTATAACTGGCAAACACCCATATGGCTTAGTAAACACAACCAGGATGTATTGTATTATGGCACTAATAAATTTCACCGCAGTTTACAAAAAGGCGAAATGATGGAAACCCTTAGCAATGATTTAACCAATGGAAGGCCCGATGGTGATATTCCTTTTGGTACTTTAACTGCAATTACAGAATCACCACTAAAATTCGGATTAATTTATTCAGGTACAGATGATGGAAATATTCATGTTACTAAAGACGGGGGTTATACCTGGATAAAAATAAATATAAATATCAAAGGCATTCCCCAGGGTATGTATGTAAGCCGTGTTACGCCATCAGCATATAAAGAGGCAAGAGTGTATGTAACATTAAATGCTTACCGCAATGATAATTTTAGTCCGTTTTTATTTATAAGTGAAGATTACGGATCCACCTGGAGTCAATTAGGAAATGATTTACCTGCTGAGCCTTTGAATGTTGTAAAAGAAGATCCAAAAAACGAAAATATAATTTATGTGGGCAGTGATAATGGTTTGTATACATCTTTTGATTTGGGTAAATCTTTTTTGAGTATGTCAAATAGTTTACCCCGGGTACCGGTGCATGATATAGCCATACAAAAAAGGGAAAATGAATTACTTGTGGGTACACATGGTCGCAGCATTTATATTATTAAGTTAGATGCTGTACAGACTGCATTTGAAAAAAGTAAGAAATAAGTTATTGTCTGGAATTTTATAATATTACCGGTTACCTTTTTTTTAACATAATTTTCATTGATATGCAATCTTTATCAATGATATCAATCATTTTTTATAATGTTGCCAGTCATGTAAAGAGGCAAACAACATTGATAAGTTTGTACTGAGATTTATTAAACTTGTCAATCATGAAAAAGGTAATTATTGCATTAGATGGCGAACATTTTCCTAAAGGTGCTTTTGAATTTGCCAGGTTCATCAATAATCAAAACAAAATATTATTAGCTGGGGTTTTTTTAAGCCCGGTTGATTATTCAAAGCTTATGGCATATACAGCCGGTGTTGATGGTGTTGCTGTTATGCCGGAATGGTTAATGAAAAATGATGACGAGAAAATAATAAATAAGAATATTAAGTTATTTGAAGATGCTTGTATTGCTGAAGGAATGAATTACAGGGTTCATAAAGAAAATAATCTGATGGCTTTATCATCTTTGGTTGAAGAAACACGCTTTGCAGATTTGCTTTTGGTAAGTAGTGAATTATTTTATAAGAATGTTGAACCTGCTCAACCCAATTATTACCTCGAAGAAATATTAAAAAAATCTGAATGTCCGGTAATGTTAATACCTGAAAAATTTAAAGAACCATCTCAGATTATTTTAACTTATGATGGTGGAGAATCTGGCATGTTTGCCATTAAACAATTTGCATACCTATTTCCAGAATTGGTAAATGCCGAAACAATTTTAGTCTCTGTAAGCGAAGAGGAAGTTGAAAAATTACCAGAATATATTATGGTTACTGAATTGCTTGCAAGGCATTTTACAAACCTTCAATTAAAAAATTTAGCAAACATTAGCAAAGGTCTTTTTGTTGACTGGCTTAGTGAGCAACCTGTTAGTTTTATTGTAATGGGTTCATTTTCCAGAAATATATTTTCAGAATTGTTCAAAAAAAGTTTTGCAAAAAATATAATCAGGGAAATAAAAATGCCGCTATTTATATCTCATAAATAAGTTTATATGATTTTGAAGACAGATAAACACCAATATTATTTTGATGTACAATTGAACTGGCAGGAAGGTCGTAAAGGGATACTTACTGCAAATGATGTAAAAGATACTATTAAAGTGGCAACTCCTCCGGAATTTGCTGGCGGCGTGCCTGATATGTGGAGTCCAGAGCATATATTTTTAGGCTCGCTAAGCAGTTGTTTTATGACTACCTATTTGGCAATTGCTGAAAAAAGAAAATTGGTAATTTCACAGTTTGAATGTAATGCCATTGGCCAAATAGCATTAGTAGATGGGCATCTTGAATTTATTACCATTAATCTTTTTCCAAAAATATTTGTTGAGAATGCAGATAATGTTGCTATCGCAAATGAGGTGTTGTTGAAAACATATAAACATTGTATTATAGCTAATTCCATTAAACCGCATCTTATTCATCATGGCGAAGTTTTAGTTTATAAACATCCGTAAATCAATCATACATAGCAATAAACTCAATTCCAAAAATAGGCAACCAGAAAATTAAATTATTTAGGTTGATGTAAAGTTTATTTTTAAATTTCTATATATAAGATTTAGTTCTGGTATAAAATAAAATCAGTTTTTGGTCAAACTGTTTAAAATTCTTAAAAAGTAGAATATAATCAGTAAGTTTAAGTTAATTAGTATGCAGTATGAGCAGTCAAATAAAATCTGAAATAAAATTTTTGGAGGGTCCTCAAAGCCGTTGGGAGGAATTTAAATTTGCCATAAAAGTTTTATTAGAATTTATAAAGGGCTTCAGGGCTTTACATTTTGTTGGCCCATGTGTAACTGTTTTTGGTTCTGCAAGATTTAAAGACGGGCATCCTTATTATGAAATAACAGAAGAACTTTCCGGCAAAATTGCACAATTAGGATTTACAATTATGACAGGGGGAGGCCCGGGTATAATGGAGGCGGCAAATAAAGGGGCTAAAGATGTTGGCGGAAAAAGTGTGGGTTGTAATATAGTATTGCCAATGGAACAAAAACCAAACCCTTATCTTGATAAGTGGGTAAATATCCGCTACTTTTTCGTCCGCAAAACTTTATTGTTAAAATATTCTTATGCCTTTGTAGTAATGCCGGGTGGCTTTGGAACTTTAGATGAATATTTTGAAGCACTTACCCTTATTCAAACCAAAAAAATAAGTGAGTTCCCTATTGTTATTTTTGACAGCATTTTTCATAAAGACCTGATGGAACATATAGCAATGATGAAAAGTAAATCAACTATTTCTGATATTGATACACAACTTTTTTTGGTTACCGATTCTGTTGATGAAGCCGTAGACTATATTAAAAAAAATAGTATTGTTAAATTCAGTCTTAAACCCCAAAAACCTTATACACCATTCAAATGGTTGTTTGAAAGATAAAAAAAGGATTTGCACATTTAGATACTCTCCGTTTTTGAATAAAAAAAACCATCAGAGAATTATATTTTTTAAATTATTCCCTGATACATATCATAACCTCCTTTGATAAATGTCATAGTATTTACCTGATTACAAACTCATCTTTGATTTGTAAACAGAAGACTATGTTAGGAAGATTGAGATTAGACGAGGCTAAATACAGGTTTTATATGAGGGAAAATGAAAATTGGCAAAATACCATTCAGGCACAGGTTAAAGAAATACCTGAATGGGAAAAAATGCTGGAAATTGTTGAAAAAAAAGCAGAAAAAGTAAATAGTGATTCTGAAAATAAAAATCAAGACATTCATTTTTTTAACCAAATAATTAAGCAACAAAGGGAAATGAATAAAATTAATGAGGATATAGATGAACAACAAAATCGGCTGAGTAAAGATTGTGAATTTAAATATCAATATGATATTGATGCATTTTGCACTCAGGATATTTTACGGGAACGTATTAAAGCACTTGAAAAAACTTATATCGATTTAAAGTGCAATTTTATGAATTATTTATCTAACATATCTTAATACTATCTAATTATGCAATGTAATGTTGGAAAAGCAGATAAATGGGTTAGATTAATATTAACTATTGTGATTGGCATGTTGGGTTATTATTATAAAAGCTGGTGGGGATTGGTGGCATTTGTTCCATTAATTACCGGCGCAATTTCATTTTGCCCTATTTACAAAATATTTGGTATAAATACTTGTACCAATAAGACTGTTCAATAGTTTCTGTCTAAAAAAAGCCGCTGTGTATTCTTACTCGGCGGCTAATTTATTTAATTATGCTTTAAATTATTAAAACAACTACAGTCATACAAACTACATGTTATCATTGCGGCGAAAACTGCGATGGTATTGATATTATTATTAAAGAAAAAATTTTTTGCTGCGAAGGTTGTAAACAGGTGTATTTACTACTCAATGAAAATAATTTATGTGTATACTATAATTTTGAAAAAAATCCGGGCATAAAAGCAAAAGGTAAATTTGTAAGTGAAAAATTTGCTTATCTGGATGATGAGTTAATAACAAAAAAACTTGTTCAGTTTAATAGTGCCAATCAAACCAATGTAACTTTTACATTACCTCAGATGCATTGCTCTTCCTGTATTTATCTGCTTGAAAACCTTCATCGTATTGAGCCGGGTATTATAAAATCTCAAACTAATTTTCAGCACAAAGAAGTGTTCATAATATTTGATCCGCTAAAAATATCATTACGCAAAGTAGTAGCACTGCTCTCATTTATCGGGTACGAACCTGATATCAGTTTAAGGGATGCCACTTCAAAAAAAATAATATCTTTTAACAGGCAAAGAATATACAAAATTGGCATAGCTGGTTTTTGCTTTGCAAATATTATGATGCTGAGTTTCCCCGAATATTTTTCTTCGGGTAATATAGAGCAAAACGGGCTTAAGCAAACTTTTATCTGGCTTAACTTCATTTTATCTATCCCGGTGCTGTTTTACTGTGCTTCAGGTTTTTTTGTTTCTGCATGGAAAGGTATACGCCAACGTTTTTTAAATATTGATGCGCCAATTGCTTTAGCTATTTTAATTACATATGCTAGAAGCTATTATGAAATCATAAGCGGACATGGAGTTGGTTATTTGGATTCGGGCGCAGGCATAGTATTTTTTATGTTAATTGGACGCTGGTTTCAGGATAAGACTTACGATTCTTTTTCATTTGACAGAGATTACCGCTCTTATTTCCCACTTGGGGTAAGTGTAATTAAAAACGGAGTTGAAAAAAATATTCCGGTAACTCAGCTGAAAAAGGGTAATCGTATCATCATTCGAAATGAAGAAATGATACCTTCAGACGCTGTTTTGATTTCGGGTAATGCAAATGTTGATTATAGTTTTGTAAGTGGAGAAAACACTCCACTTCAAATAAAAAAGGGTGCATTAATTTATGCCGGTGGCAAACAAACAGGGAGTGCAATTGAGTTGGAAGTAGCTGCAGAAGTATCACAAAATTATATTACTCAGTTATGGAATAATGATATTTTTAAAAATAAAAAAAATGTAGAAAAATCCTTTATACATCCCTGGAGCAGGTATTTTACTTTAGCTTTATTTTCAATAGCTGCAATAACTTTAATTTATTGGTGGATAGTGAATCCTGATAAAATATTACCAGCTGTTTCGGCTGTTTTAATTGTGGCTTGCCCATGTTCTTTACTGCTTTCTGCAACTTTTACTTATGGAAACATGCTCCGCATTTTTGGAAAAAATAAAATGTATCTTAAAAATGCGGGTGTTATAGAAGCGATGGCAAAAATTGATACCGTTGTTTTTGATAAAACAGGAACCTTAACACAAAATAGTTCTTCTTTAGTAAACTACGAAGGCACTCCATTAACTGAAAAGGAATTAACAGGGGTTAAAAATATTGCCCGGCAATCATCGCATCCACTTAGTAAAATTATTGCTGAATGGCTTCACATCGGGCACGAAAAAATTGTACCGGTAGAACAGTTTAAAGAATATACCGGCAAAGGATTGGAGGCCAGGGTAAATAATATTGATATTAAAATGGGATCAGCGGGTTTTCTAAATCAATTTTACTCCGGTTTTACTTCATACGACACTGGCACCCATGTACATGTTATGATGAATGGCGTACATATGGGCCGTTTTAATGTAAGTAATCAGTACAGAGATGGTGTGAAACAATTGGTAAATGATTTGCTTAAAGAAAAGTTTGCACTTTCTCTTTTATCGGGAGATAATGATTCGGAGAAAGAAAATTTGAAAAAAATATTTGGAAAAGATGCGCTTTTGTTATTTGCCCAGTCACCCCAACAAAAACTGGATTTTGTAAAAAAACTTCAGGAAGAAAAAAGAAATGTTTTAATGCTGGGCGATGGCTTAAATGATGCCGGTGCATTAATGCAAAGTAATACTGGTATTGCTATTAGTGATAATACGGCACAGTTCTCTCCAGCTTGTGATGCAATTTTGGATGGAGCTAATGTAAAGCAGCTGGCAAAATTTATTGCTTATGCAAAATCTGGTAAAAAGATAGTTACTATAAGTTTTATCCTTTCCATTTTATACAATATTGTGGGTTTGTCATTTGCTGTACAGGGTATTTTATCGCCAATGATAGCTGCAATTCTGATGCCGGCAAGCAGTATTAGCATAGTACTGCTGGTAACCATCTTATCTTCTGTAAGTGCCCGTAAAAAGGGTTTGTAAATAAAACTGATTAAAATCACATCGGCAATTGATATTTATCAGTTACAAAAAATATAACACCTGTTAATTTTATTCATAATAAAAAATAAAATAATTGAGCGTATTATTTATTCTTATTGGCATCAGTTTACTGGTTGCAGGTAGTTTTTTAGCTGCTTTTTTATGGAGCGTAAAATCCGGCCAGTACGATGATGACTATACTCCTTCTATTCGAATGCTTTTTGATGATACAGAAGAATAGCCCTTTTCATTTTCAAACCAAAACTCAACATTAATCAAACTATACATTATGCAGTTAGAAAAATTTTATTACGATAACAGGATTGTTAAAAACTTTGCTTATGCCACTATTTTATGGGGTGTAGTTGGTATGCTTGCCGGCCTTTGGATTGCACTGCAATTAGTTTTCCCTTCTATGAATATTACACAATATGGTTCCTTTGGACGGCTTAGGCCTCTACATACCAATGCTGTTATTTTTGCATTTGTAGGTAATGGACTTTTTATGGGGGTGTATTATTCACTGCAACGTCTTTGTAAAGCCCGAATGTTTAGTGATAAGCTGAGTAATATACATTTTTGGGGATGGCAATTAATAATTATTGCAGCTGCCATAACACTTCCTATAGGCCTTACACAGGGTGCGGAATATGCAGAATTAATCTGGCCAATAGATTTAGCTATAACAATAATTTGGGTAGTGTTTGGTTGGAATATGTTTGGTACCATAATAAAAAGAAGAGAAAAACATTTATATGTAGCCATCTGGTTTTATATAGCCACATTTGTTACAGTTGCGGTTTTACATATAGTTCGTTCTGGCGAGCTGCCATATACCTGGTTAAAAAGTTATAGCTGGTATTCGGGTGTGCAGGATGCATTGGTACAATGGTGGTATGGCCACAATGCGGTTGCATTCTTTTTAACAACGCCCTACCTGGGCCTGATGTACTATTTTTTACCGAAGGCTGCCAATCGCCCTATCTATAGCTATCGCTTATCCATCATACATTTTTGG
>JAYUTC010000469.1:0-2598 GCA_043755395.1 Ferruginibacter sp. | reverse complement strand
CTGTATTATCTGTACTTCCGTTATTTACAATAAGTATTGTATCGGGCTTACGGGTTTGATTACGTAATGCGGTTATACATTCAGCCAGCAGTTCCTGACGGTTGTGTGTAACAACCACAGCAATTACCTTTTCCATAGGAGGGAAATTTGGTTTTTATAAAATATTGGGCATTATTATAACGGGGCTTAAGCCCAATTATTGTATCAATCAATAATTAATTATTGATTTTCTACATTGGAAAAAACAGGTGGAGTAGTTTTTAAATCAATGGATTGTAAAAAAGAACGGGAATAATTTAATGCTTCGCCTATTACGTGATGCATATCCATATATCGATAAGTGGCCAGCCTGCCCAAGAAAGAGACTTTTTGCAACTTTTCTGCTTCTTTTCGGTAATTCATTAATAGCTCCTTATCATTTGCAAGGCGTTTTGGATAATACGGAATGTCGGCGGACTCTGTTTCTTTACTAAATTCTTTAAAATAAACCGTTTTGTTATGTTGCTCCCAGTAAGTAAAATGTTTGTGCTCGGTAATCCTTGTGTAGGGTACATCGATATCGCAATAGTTCATTTGCGTTACACCCTGAAAATCACCATCGGCGTAAGTGGTTTCAAAAATTACGGTTCGGTAACCCAGCCTGCCATATTTAAAATTAAAATATGCATCAATAGGCCCGGTATAAAAAACATGATCGTATCCGCTTACATCATCCGAAGGATTAAATTTTTTATTCAGTGTAACAGTAATATTCTTATGATCAATCAATTTTTCTATTAAGGCTGTATACCCTTCAACCGGAATACCTGTGTAAATATTATTATGATAATTATCATCGTAATTAAACCTTACCGGAATTCTTTTTAAGATAGATGCCGGCAATTCAATTGGCTCGCAACCCCATTGCTTTTTTGTATAGCCATAAAAAAAAGCGTCGTACAATTCTTTGCCAATAAAACGTAAAGCCTGTTCTTCAAAATTCTGAGGATCCTCAATAGTTTTATCTGCCAATGTTTCTAAAAATAATTTTGCCTCTGCCGGTGTAAATGATTTATCAAATAACTGATTAATGGTATGTAAATTAACCGGTAGTGAATATACTTTACCCTTACTCATTGCTTTTACCCTGTGCACATAGGGTTTAAATTCAACAAAGCTGTTTACAAAATCCCATATTTCTTTTTTATCGGTATTAAAAATATGTGGCCCGTACTGATGCACCATTATACCAGTAGGTTCATCACGTTTGGTATAACAGTTACCGGCAATATGATTCCTTTCGTCCCAAATATCAATAGTGCAATCAATATTATTACAAAGTTGGTTTGCCAAAACTGTTCCTGAAAATCCGGCACCAATAATTAAATATTTTTTTTTCATGATTGTGACAATTAGAATTGAATAGCTATACTATCCTAAAATTTTTTTATATACCTGCCGGTAAGTATTTAAGGTTGTATCCAGATTGTAAAACTCCTCTGCGCCTCCTCTTATTTTGTTGCAGTCAAATTTTATTTCATCGCTTACTATTCTTTTAATAACATTATTCATCTCCATCTCAGAAAAACTATCAAGAACATAGCCTGCATTATATTTTTCAACAATTTCTTTTACATCGCCTACACCGCTGTTTACAATTACCGGAATACCCATTGCCATAATTTCGCCATGCTTTGTAGGCGATGAAGATAATTTTGAATAACAGGGTTTAATAAAAAATAAAGAAAATGAACTAAATGAAAGTAAGACGGGTACTTCTTTACGGCCGGCAAATTTTACAATAATTTTATTTTCAGGGATTTTATATTTTTTAGCTGCATTAATAATATCTTCATGCTTGTTATTTGATATAAATAAAAATTTAGCATCTGGTTTTTTTTGCAGCAACAATGAACAAAACTGCAGCATTTCATCAGTTAAATACCAGCCTCCAATTGAACCAAGGTAACTCACTATAAAATCACTCTCTTTAATGCCCAATTCTTTTTTAAAATTTTCTTTTAGCTGTATATTTATTTTGGCAGGATTAAATAATTGCAAATCTACACTGCAAGGCACTACATCTACTTTTACTGGCTGGGGAACATTTTTCCATTTCATCATTTCCTGCTTTCCTCTATATGTTAAACAGGTATTATAATCGGCTATTGTAACACACTCATCCTCTTTCTTTCTAAAAAAATTATAGACCATTCTATATAGAGGATTTTTTAAATTCCACATGCCACCATCTACTCTTTCATCTGCCCAAAAGCCCCGGATATCATTCAGGTATTTTACACCAAATTTATTTTTTAAGTGCAATGCAATTAATTGAGGCACGCCGGGACGGGTATGCACCATAACAAATTTATGGTTGGCATGCAATTGAACTGCTTTTTGTTTCAGTTTATAATAATCATATATTGAAGACAGTACCGGTGGATTTTTATGATAAGGCAATGATATCCACGTAACTGGAATATCTTTTACTAAAAATTCCACTTCATCTTTATGCCTTTTATATTTTTCGGGTTTATCGCAACTTAAAATAGTAAACCGGTAACCTTGTTTTGACAAACCTGCCAAATAAGGAATAACCTGGCTTTGCCCAAGCGG
>JAYUTC010000468.1:0-2605 GCA_043755395.1 Ferruginibacter sp. | reverse complement strand
ATGAAGGCAAAGCCAACAATGCACCTGCACTAATGGTGCTTACTAACGCCAGTGGAAAAATACTGATGCAGTCAAGGCTGGCAAACCTTGTACAGGCTATTGATGTAAGTAAATTACCTTCCGGTGTTTACTTTGTAACTATTATTAATGGCAATAATAAAACCACCAATAAAATAATCATTAACCGGTAAGTTTAGTTTTTTTTATTTATTAATGACTGATAATACGAAGGGCTGCAAAATTGCAGCCCTTTTACTGGCCAGGCCCCTGATGTTTCCAGTTTAAGACTTTATTTGTATACTGATGGCAAAACATTTGCCGTTCCGGAAAGTTTCAGCATCGAATACCGCAACGGATATGATAATAAGTTTTATGCATAGCAAGAGTCAAATTGCAGTGGTTAGAGCGGCATATTATTAATAAGTTATCATCATCAATGGGAGGGACAGGCTTTTCTTTTTAGCCTATTTTAAAATAACCCGCCAATAGTTATTATACTGCATTTGTATATTGTGCGGCAATTATTTTAATCAGACAAGAAATAATTTTATTTATTGCAACCCTTTCGTATCAGCAGCCGTATGTATTTATTAATAAAACAGGAAACCCGGTAAACATAATATCAATATATCCGGACAGGGCTTCAACTTTGCTGATTAATTCAAAATAAAAGTACCAGGGGTTTTGAAAAATATAACCATCGTTATAAAGGGTTGTGTAAGGAAAGAACACAAATACCAAAAGCTGGTATATGAACAGTACTATGGCTTTGCCTTAAAGATTGCATTCCGTTATATCTACCGGTACGAAAAAGCAGTGGATATTGTGAACGATGGATTTGTAAAACTCTTTCAGCATTTTGAACGCTTTGTTGGGGGAGCAGCAGCAGATAATGAAAAAATGCTGATGGGTTATATAAAGCGGATCATGATTAATTGTGCCATTGATGAGTTGAGAAAAAATAAAATGGCACCAGAAATAGGAGGGATACCGGATTATGTATGGGATATGAGCAGTAAGGAACAGGATGCTGATCAGCTTTTACTGTACAAAGAATTAATTACAGTAGTTAAAACCTTCCACCGCAGTACCGTGCCGTTTTTAATATGTATGTAATAGACGGGTACAACCATATTGAAATAGCAGCAATAATGAATATTTCAACCGGCACTTCCAAATCTTCTTTATCAAGGGCAAGGGTACTGATTCAGAATGAAATTAAAAAAAATGAAAATGCCGCAATATGCAGTATATAGAAAATGATATGGATGACTTGTTTCGCAAGGCGGCCCAAAACTATCCGTTAAAAACGGAAGCAAAAGGCTGGGATGATATTGCCGGTGCATTAGCTCCCCAGGCAAACGGAGCGGCTGTGGCCAATAAAAAAACAAAGAGAAAAAAACAATGGTTGATACTCCTGGCGTTTCTTATCATATCATCTTTTATATCATTTTACACATATACTAATAATGGGCAACTGCCATCTTCAGGTGCCATTGCCAAAAATATACCTCAATTAAAAAATGCTGAACCGGTTGATGAAAAAGTTAATGGCATTCAGGCAAATCCAACTTCAATACAAACTGCAAATATTGTTGGTCAAAAAAATAAAATTAAATATAAAAACCCTGCAGGAAATGATTTAAGTATAGTTGGTCAAAATCACCTGGAGAAAAAATTTAAACAAATATTATCAGCACATACAAACCCGGCAAGCATTGAAAATACCAGTGAGGATTTTATTGAAAGTACACTGGTAACAAACGATGTTCTTTCAAAGGGATTAACGAAGGCAGGTACAGATGATCTTTTTGCTGTTAAGGAAAAAGAGGCTGGAAAAAATAAAGAAACCATCAACACCGAAGACAGTGCATTGGAAGTTAATGCAAAGCCTGCCGGTAAAACGAAAGCAGCGCCCGGCAGCAGGGGGTTTTACTTTGGAGTTGTTGCTGGGCCACAGTTTAGCCAGGTAAAAGGGCAGGGTTTTTCTAAAACAGGATTTGATGCAGGGGTGTTGGCAGGCTTCAGGGTTAATAAAAAATTTTCGGCAGAAGCTGGTTTGTTATATGTTGTTAAACATTATTACAGCAACGGAAAATATTTTGATATGACAAAAGCTGGTGCAGCAATGCCTGTTAATATGCAGTTGATAAGCCTTAACGGCAGCTCCAGTTTTTTTGAAATACTGGCTAAAGTGAAATATGATTTTATCACTGCAAAAAAATCCACTTGGTTTATCGGCACTGGTATTTCATCTTACCTGTTAACAAAAGAAAGCAATGATTACTTTGTTACTGTAAATGGGGTGCAACAAAACTTACATGCCCGGTATGAAAACAATAAGGGATATTTTTTAACAACGGTTGATGTAAGTTTTGGAAGTGAGTTTAAAATTGGCAAGCAGGCTGCATTAAGAGTAGAACCTTATTGGCAGATACCACTAAAAGGAGTTGGTGTTGGTGTGATGCCTTTATCTGGGGCAGGCTTGCACATAGGCTTTGTTTTTCCTGCCCATAAATAATTATCAGCATTAAAATTTATTGAGAAAAAAATTATCGCCAGGTGGCGGGTAGGATTACTATTTCCCTTAATGAAAGAAATTTTT
>JAYUTC010000467.1:0-17144 GCA_043755395.1 Ferruginibacter sp. | reverse complement strand
AACAGAGTGGCGGCAGCAATTACAGGCTTTTGGAAAGGATGAAAAAATTTCTACTCCTACACAAAATCGATTGATGAACTGGTTGCAAAGTGACCCCCATTTTATAAACAATCCCGTTTGGGGAATACTACAATTTGCTGTGCCTGTAATTATTATAACAGTTATTGGATTAAACATAGCGAATGTTATTACTGATGCGGTAAGAAATATTTTTTTAACTGTATCTGCAATAATTGCTTTGGTAATGGCAAAAAAAATTGCATCCCTGCATCAGCAGGTTAGTAAAATGGCAGATGAATTGTCGGTATTGGCACAAAGTATAAATCTGATTGAAAAAACCTCATTTAAAACTGCATTGCTTCAATCATTACAATCAAAATTTATTGTAGAAAATACCAAGGCATCCATTCAACTAAAACAATTAAAAAAGATTGTAGAAAGATTGGATCTTAGGTTAAACCCGGTTGTATTTATTCCATTGGCTATCATTTTTCAGTGGGATATTCAACAAGCCATGGCGCTGGAAAGATGGAAGCTGCGTAACCTGCAAAATATTAATGACTGGTTTACCGCTATTGGAGATTTTGAAGCTCTTAATAGTTTTGCAACTTTAGCATTTAATCATCCAGAATGGTGTTTCCCCACTTTTACAAAAGATCATTTTAATATACAGGGTGTAGATATTGGCCATCCACTAATTAATGTTGCAAAACGAATAAACAATAATATTACCATTAACAGCTGTGAAGAAATAATGCTGATAACGGGAAGTAATATGGCTGGCAAAAGTACTTACCTGCGCAGTATTGGTGTTAATACAGTTTTAGCCATGGCCGGGGCACCGGTTTGTGCAAGTGTATTTACTATAGCGCCAATACAACTTATAAGCAGCATGCGTATAGCTGATAATTTAGAGGAAAGTACCAGTACTTTTTATGCTGAATTAAAAAAACTTAAAACAATTATTGATAAAGTAAATGCAGGGGAAAAAATATTTATTTTACTGGATGAAATTTTAAGGGGTACCAACTCATTAGACAGGCATACCGGATCTGTTGCCCTGGTAAAACAATTGATAAAGCATAAGGCAGCGGGTATTATTGCCACACATGATGTAGAGCTTGCAAAACTAAAAGAAACTTATCCCTACAATATTTTGAATTATCATTTTGATGTACAGGTAGAAAATGAAGAATTATATTTTGATTACAAACTGAAAGAGGGTATTTGCACCAGTTTAAATGCCTCTATTTTAATGAAGAAGATTGGGATAGAGTTGTAAGGATATCGAATGTTTTTAAGATTGAAATTTATTTATCTTTTCAATTCCAAAAAAACATTTGATATCACTAAATTCGATATGCTTACTTACAATCTGCACTTATGGTTTTACCATACCCAAACCAGTCGTTTCCATTTGCATAAAGCATTAAACCTAACAATAAAACCATACCCACAATTTGGGCATATTCTAAAAATTTTTCGTTGGGTTTACGGCCGGTAATCATTTCGTACAAAGTAAATACTACATGTCCACCATCTAATGCAGGGATAGGTAATAAGTTCATAAATGCCAATGCCATTGAGATAAATGCAGTAAATAACCAAAACGATTCCCAATCCCATGTACCCGGTAAACCATTAGTCATCCCTTTAAAACCACCTAATCCTTTATAAGCACCTGTTTCTGGCTTAAAAATCATTTTAAACTGGTCAATATAAGAAGTTAAAGATTTTACAGCTTTAGTTATACCTGCTGGAATTGATTGCAAGAATCCGTATTTTGTATTCTGCAAAGTGTAAACACCCATGCTGTCATATTGCTTACCTGCTAATGTGTAAATACCAATTTTGCCATTACAGTCAACAATTGTATTACAGGTTACCGTATCTTTCTCTCGAAGCACTTTAAAAGCTACATTTTTATCTTTTTTGTTTTCGATATAAGTACTTACCTCATCAAAAAACTTTATTGGAACAGTGTCGGCAAAAATAATTTTATCGCCTCCTCTTAAACCACCTTTGTAGGCATTAGAAGTATCTTTTGATAAATCATATTCACCTAAAATAGAAGGTAAACGTGGAGTTATAAACCCTTTTGCGGCTTTACGGTTTTCAATTATCTTATTTAAAAGATTTACCGGAATGGTAATGTTCATTTTTTCGCCGTTCCTCTCAAGATCTACAATCCTGTCTTTTGTGCCTATTAATATTTTCTCGGGCAACTCTTCAAAATATTGTATGGCCTTTCCATTAATGGCAATTATTTTATCGCCACTTTTAAATCCCAATTCTGCTATTTGTTTATTTTGAATTCCTATACCATTTTTTAAACTTGACACGGGTATTTTTGTATCGCCCCAAACCCACAATACCATTGCATAAATTAAAAATGCCACCAATACATTCATTATAACACCTCCCAACATAATTATTAAACGTTGCCAGGCCGGTTTACTTCTAAATTCGTAAGGTTGAGGTGGCAATTTTAAAGCTTCTTTGTCCATGCTTTCATCAACCATTCCCGAAATTTTTACATACCCCCCCAAAGGCAACCATCCAATACCGTATTCGGTATCTCCAACTTTCTTTTTAAATATTGAAAACCATGGATCAAAAAATAAATAAAATTTTTCTACCCTGCACTTAAACCACCGGGCTGTTATGTAATGGCCAAATTCGTGAAGAATAACGAGAATTGATAATGCAAGTAAAAGTTGCCCAACTTTTACACCTACTACCGACCAGTCTATTGCTAATAATATCATATGCCCAATCTCCGCCAGTTAGCGGAAGTTATTTAAAGAGATTAATAATGTTGTTGCTTTCTGCTGCAAGTTTAATTGCTGTTTTTTTTGTATTGCTGAAGTGAATTTAATGTGTTCAATATAGATGAAAAAGTACAAGAGAGTGACACAACGATGTTACATAGTAGTACAAATGCCGGTAACCCAATTAACCTTTTACAGGTTTATTAATGAAGCGGCAAAATTACGGGCTTCGCCGTCGCTTTCAAAATATTCCTGCATGGTGGGTTTTTGGATAAATGCCACTTGCTGCATTGTTTTTTCAACCATGGCAGTCATATCTAAAAAGCCAATACGGTTGCGCAGAAAGGCCCACACAGCAATTTCATTGGCTGCATTTAAAATGCAGGGTACGTTGCCGCCTTTAAATAAGGCCTCGGTTGCCAATGCTAAATTTCTGAAAGTTTTAACATCTGGTTCCTCAAAATTAAGGTTAGGATATTTTCTAAAATCTAATCTTGGAAAATCATTTTTTATCCGTTGGGGAAAAGCCATAGCATATTGAATAGGTAATTTCATATCGGGCAAGCCCATTTGTGCTTTTATACTTCCATCTTCAAACTGCACCATGCTGTGAATAATACTTTGCGGATGAATGACTACCTGTATTTGAGAAGGTTGTAAATTAAATAACCATTTTGCTTCTATCATTTCCAGCCCTTTGTTCATAAGGGTTGCAGAGTCGATTGTAATTTTTGCACCCATGGCCCAATTGGGGTGTTGTAAAGCATGGTCTCGCTTTACATTAACCAAAAAATTAGGCTTTTTCCCAAAAAAAGGGCCTCCACTTGCAGTTAATATTACTTTTTCAATTCGGTTTCTGGCTTCTCCTACAAGGCATTGAAATATGGCAGAATGTTCACTATCTACAGGAATTATAGGGGCTCTTTTTTCAATTGCTTTTTGCATTATCAGGTCTCCTGCCACAACAAGTGTCTCTTTATTGGCAAGCCCTACAGCTTTACCTTTTTCAACAGCTTTAATGGTTGGCTTTAACCCTGCAAAACCTACAATTCCTGCCAGCATCATATCATAACTGTCAAAATCTGCTGCCTCTTCTAAAGCTGCTTCGCCAGCAAAAACTTTTACTAATGTATGTGCTAAAGCCTCTTTTACCTTTTGATAGCGGCTTTCATCCCCGATAACCACAGCATTGGGCTTAAACTCAAATGCCTGTTTTATCAACAGTTCATCGTTGGTTTGTGCGGTAAGTATTTCCACCTCAAATAAATCAGGATTGGCACGGATTACATCCAAAGCCTGCGTGCCGATAGAACCGGTAGAACCAAAGATAGCAATGCGTTTTTTTGGAGCCTGATCAGCCATTCTTTTTTAAAAATTGTGAGGCAAATCTAACTTAATAATTGTTGTAACGCAATTTTCACTTTTTCAAAATTAAATTTTTGAAGAATATCTTTCATTGCCTGCTGAATTTGTGGGTTACAAAGATTGCCAATGGAACCTTCGTGCGTATGATTAACAGCAGTAGAATATTTAAAATTACCTTGTTCAATATCATCGCCAACTTTTTTATAAGCATCCCTGAATGGCATACCCTGCAACACCAGTTTATTTACTTCCTCCACGCTAAAAAGGAACTTATATTTTTCATCCTGTAACAGGTTTTTCTTTACTTCGATATGGCTGAGCATTAAACCTGCCATTTGCAGGCAGCTATTTAAATTTTTAAATGCAGGAATGATATGTTCTTTTAATAATTGCAGATCTCTTTGATAACCTGATGGCAGGTTAGTGGTTATAAGCATAATTTCGTTGGGCAATGCCTGTATACGGTTACAATGAGATCGGATTAATTCGAATACATCCGGATTTTTTTTGTGCGGCATAATGCTGCTGCCGGTTGTTAATTCGTCAGGAAAACTAATGAATGAAAAATTTTGATTGAGGAACAAACAGGCATCCATACTTAATTTAGAAAGTGTTGCTGCAATATTTGCAATTGAAGCTGCCACAATGCGTTCGGTTTTTCCCCTTCCCATTTGTGCATACACTACATTATAATTCAATTCTTCAAAGCCAAGTAATTGTGTTGTTAGTGTTCTGTTGATAGGGAAAGAACTGCCGTATCCTGCTGCAGATCCTAAAGGATTTTTATTAACAACTGTGTATGCTGCCTGCAATGTGGTTAAATCATCTACCAAACTTTCGGCATAAGCACCAAACCATAAACCAAATGATGATGGCATGGCCAATTGCAAATGGGTGTAACCCGGCAACAAATCGCCTTTATATTTTTCGCTTTGTTGAATCAGCAAATCAAAAAAATCTTTTGTATTGAAAACAAGATTTTCTATTTCGTGTCGCAAAAATAATTTCAGGTCTACTAAAACCTGATCGTTACGGCTACGTGCACTGTGAATTTTTTTACCCACGTCACCCAACTTTTCAGTAAGCATTAATTCCACTTGAGAATGAATATCTTCTACCCCTTCGTTTAAGCCCCTATCCCCTAAAAGGGAATTATTTGAACCGTCTGCATTTTTAGGACTAAAATAATAATAAATATTTTTGAGTTCTGCTTTTAATGAAATCATTTCTTCTGTGGTTAATAAACCAACGGACTCCAACATAGTTACATGAGCTATAGAACCTAATACATCAAATGGTGCAAGATGAATATCAAGTTCATTGTCGTTACCTACAGTGAATTTCTCCACTTCCTGTAACGATGCTTTATCTTTCTGCCAAAGTTTCATATAAGTTTTAAGTTTTAAGTTATAAGTGCTGAGTTAACCTCTCACTTTGGAGATTAAACTTATCAGCATAGCCTTTATTTCATTTACAAGTTTATTAAGCTCTTCATAGTTTTGTACAGATAGATAATTTAAGTCTTTTGCTAGTAGTACAAAATATTCGGCTTCATTTGCAGAGCCGAGAGATACATTTAAAAAATTAGCCAAATCCGGTTGTGTGTTCTTTCCACATCCTTCTGCAATATTTGCAGCAATTGAAGAAGATGCCCGCCGTAATTGATTTGTCAATCCGTAAGTTTCAGTTTTAGGAAAAGAGTCAGTAAATCTATACACATGCAGCGTAAACATATGTGCTTTCTCCCAAACTTTCAATTCCTTATAATTTTGCATACTTATAACTTAAAACTTACTACTTATAACTTTACACTATTTGCTTTACCATTTTAATATAAGTTTCAATCCCGTCTTTTATTTCATCTAAATAAATAAACTCATCTGCAGTATGGCTTCTGGCACTATCGCCGGGGCCCATTTTTAAAGTAGGGAAAGGCATTAATGCCTTATCACTTGTTGTTGGCGAACCGTAATACCCTTTACCTAAATTCAATCCTGCTTTTACCAAAGAATGATCCAATGCGATTGATGTTGATTTCATTCTGGTTGTACGGGGTTTGAACTGGCTTTTTAAATTTACTTTTAACGCCTCCAGTATTTCATCAAAAGTATATAATTCATTTACCCTTACATCAATTACAAATTTACATTGTGCAGGTACTACATTGTGTTGCTTGTTTTCAGTTTCAATTACGGTAACCGATAATCTTGATTCACCTAACAGATCACTTACTTTTTCAAACTGGTAATTTCTTATCCAGTTAATATCATCTACAGCATTGTATAAAGCGCTCTCCCCTTCTTTACGTGCCGCGTGGCCTGCTCTGCCGGGTGCGGTACAGTCAATTACCATTAATCCTCTTTCAGCAACTGCCATCTCCAATTTGGTAGGTTCGCCTACTATACCAAAATCAATATTACCCAAATAAGGCAATACTAATTCAATTCCATTTACACCACTGATCTCTTCCTCTGCACTGGCAGCAAATACCACATTGTATTTTGTGTTTTCATCATTATAAAAATGTAGAAATGTTGCAATCAGGCTTACTAAACATCCACCTGCATCATTACTTCCTAATCCAAATAACTTACCATCTTTTTCCAGGGGAGTAAACGGGTCCAGGGTGTATCCTTTATTGGGTTTAACTGTATCGTGATGTGAATTTAATAAAACAGAAGGCTTATTACTATCGTAATACCTATTTTTTGCATAGATATTATTTCCTACTCTGGCATAATTAATATCATGCTTTGTAAAAAAAGCCATTAAAATATCTGCTGTATCATTTTCTTCTTTTGAAAATGAAGGTGTGGAAATTAAATCCTTTAACAGTTTAACAGCTTCGCTGTACAGTTCGTTAATTGTCATTTTTTTTTATTAAAGTACCCCTTGTTGTTTCGGTTACATTTTGCAACAAATCTTCTGCATGGCCAATCAACACTTCTTTTACACCGCTGTCAATAGCTGCAAAAGCATTGTCAATTTTTGGCAGGATGCCGTCGAATAATTTATTGTCTTTTTTTAATTGCTGGTAAATTTCTTTAGTGATCAAACCAATTGCAGAGTTTTCATCATCTACATTTTCCAACACCCCTTTCTTTTCAAAGCAATAGATTAAACGTACATCATATATTTCGGATAATGCAACAGCTATTGATGATGCAATGGTATCAGCATTGGTATTTAGTATTTGTCCATGGCCATCATGTGTAAGTGGTGCAATAATTGGAGTTAACCCATTCAATAAGAATAGTTGATAGTTTAAAGTTGATACTTGACCAGGAATAACATCTCCAACAAAACCAAAATAAATCCCTTCTTTAGTAACCGGTCTTTTTGTTGCCGGAATAATATTGGCATCGGCACCCGTTAATCCAATAGCATTACATTGCAAGGCTTGTAATTGAGCAACAATTTTCTTATTCACCAATCCGCCATATACCATTGTTACCAGATCTATAGTTTCAGCATCTGTTATTCTTCTGCCATCGATGTATTTCGATTCAATTCCTAATTTATCCCCCAGCTTCGTGGCAATCCTACCACCCCCATGAATTAAAATACATTTCCCCCCATCCCCTAAAGGGGAGTTATTCAATATTTCTCCTTTTTTCGCAAGATTTGCAACCTTTGAAAAGTCTGTTAAAAAATTTTGCAGTTTTTTCTCGTCGTCAATTATATTGCCCCCAATTTTAATTACGAATAATTTCTCCTTTTCGTTATGCTGCTTTTTTTCCTTTTTTATATTGCTAATAGTTGTGCCTATTTTATTAAGTACAGTATTTAAGTTATTAAAGATCTCTTCATTTTTAAATCTTAAAACATTAATCCCAAATTGCTTTATATCATTCTCTCTAATATCGTCATAAATTTTCACTTCTTTATTATTATGATATCCTCCATCTAATTCTATTACTAATTTTACCTGATGACAATAAAAGTCAGCTATATAAATGGCAACAGGATGTTGTCTCCTAAATTTAAGATGCCACTCATTTATTTTTATAGCATTCCAAAGTATTTCTTCGGCAGGTGTCATTTTTGCTCTCAATTCTTCTGCTAGTTCAAAAAGCATTGGATTTGCTCCAAAGAACATGTTATGTGTACTTCCACCCCCATCCCCTAAAGGGGAGGTATTCGAAGTTTCTGTTTTTTTTTCCGGCATATTCTTTAATAAATTATTCTCAATTTACTTATACCCGTTGAATAACTCCCCTTTAGGGGATGGGGGTTTTAAGTATTTCTGCCAATACCGCCTGTGCTGCCCAAACCCTGTTTCCGGCTTGTGTGGTAACCAAACTATTTGGCCCATCTAAAATCTCATCACTCAATTCTACATTTCTTCTTACTGGTAAACAGTGCATTACTTTGGCATTATTGGAGTGTATTAATTTTTCCGGAGTAAGCATCCATTTAGGATCATTACAATAAATTCTACCGTAATCAACATATGTACTCCAATTTTTAACATATACAAAATCTGCATTTTTTAAAGCTTCGTCCTGGTTTTGTACAATAGTGGCTCCTTTTGTAAATTGTTCATCCAGTTCATAATCTTCCGGATGCGTAATTACAAAATCCGCTTCGCCCCAGGCATTTACCCATTGAGCAAAACTGTTGGCAACACATTGCGGCAAAGGTTTTATATGTGGTGCCCATGTTAATACAATTTTGGGTTTGCGATTAGCCGTAAAATTTTCTTTGATAGTAATTATATCTGTAAGTGATTGCAATGGATGCAAGGTGGCACTTTCTAAACTTATAATGGGCACACCCCCAAATTGCATAAAAGATTTCATCACCTGCTCACTGTAATCTTCTTCTTTATTTTTTAAAGAAGGAAATGCACGGATGCAAAGTATATCAAAATACTGCCCTAAAATTGGAGCTGCATCTTTTACATGCTCCACTGTGGTGCCGCTCATGATAGCTCCTTCTTCAAATTCCAAAGACCAGCCTTCCTTATCTACATTAAAAATAATGGCTTCTAATCCTAAATTTTTTGCTGCTACCTGTGTACTTAATCTTGTACGAAGACTAGGGTTTAAAAACAATAGTCCCACTTTTTTATCGGCTCCTAAATTCCTGTCGGCAAATGGGTTTACTTTATAAGCCAATGCCTTTGCCGCTAAAGCATTGATATCCGAAACGTCTTTGACAGAAATAAAATTTTTCAAATTTTACGTTTTTATTTTTTCACACAAGCTTTTGTAATCCTATCAAGCCACATTGGCGTCGCACTCTTCTACATCATTTTTTTATTCAACCAATTACAACAGTTACAATATTTTCTTAAGCTAGCTCTTCAACAATTGCTTTAAGAAAAATATCCGCATCCTCCTTTGTAATATTTAACGCAGGCAACAACCTGATAACATTAGGCTTTGCTTCACCAGTAAATATTTTATGTTTAAATAATAAATTCTTTTTTACTTCTTTCAATTCTTCCGGCAACACGATGCCTATCATTAAACCTCTGCCCCTTACTTCAATAATTTGGGGCATTTTTTTTAATTCTTCAATTAAGTATTTACCAACTGATGCAGCATTATGCATCAACGCATCCTCTTCAATTATTTCTAATACTGCCAATGCTGCAGCACATGCTAAATGATTGCCACCAAAAGTAGTACCAAGCATAAAATGCTTTGCTTTTAATTTTGGAGCAATAGATACTCCTGCAACAGGAAAGCCATTTCCCATACCCTTTGCCATTGTATAAATATCAGCATCTACACCACTATAATCCTGACTGTAAAATTTACCGCTTCTTCCATAACCACACTGTACGGAATCAGCTATGTATATTGCATTATATTGATCACAAAGGATTCTTATCATTTGTAAAAAAGCATCACTGGCAACATTTATGCCACCAACACCCTGTATGCCTTCAATAATAACAGAAGAAATAATATTCCCATTTTCATCAAAATATTTTTGCAAAGTAGCTTCATCATTAAAAGGAAGAAACACTACATTATCTGTTTGATTAACCGGTGCCACTATATTTGGATTATCTGTAACCGCAACTGCTAAGGATGTTCTGCCATGAAATGCTTTGGTAAAAGCAACTATTTTTTTTCTGCCATTATAAAACGACGCCAGTTTTAATGCATTTTCATTTGCTTCAGCACCAGAGTTACATAAAAAAAGATGGTAGTCTTCCTTACCAGAAACCTCACCTAATTTTTGGGCCAGTTGCACTTGCAAAGGAATTTTTACAGAGTTGGAATAGAACCCCACTTTATGTAACTGATCTTCCAAACGTTTTACATAATGCGGATGCGTATGACCAATAGATATTACAGCGTGACCGCCATACATATCTAAATAAATCTGTCCTTTATCGTCCCATACATAAGAACCAAGTGCTTTATCAATTACGATATCATTAAGAGGATATACATCGAATAGTTGCATATTAAAAATAATTTGCTTTTAGTTTTAATCCTGTGGTTTCTTCTAATCCAAAAATCAAATTCATATTTTGAATAGCCTGTCCACTGGCTCCTTTAATTAAATTATCAATTACTGAATGAAGTACCAGTTTATTACCCAATTTTTCCAATTGAATAATACATTTATTAGTATTCACAACCTGCTTTAAAAAAACTGATTCTGTTGTTACTGTAATAAAAGGATGTTTTTCATAAAATCTCCTATACAACAAAATCAACTCTTCAATACTTAAATCACATTTCAATTGAGAGCTGATGAAAATACCTCTTGTAAAATCACCACGCCATGGAACAAAATTGAAACCATCTTCACTTAAAGATGAAGTTGATTGAAAAGAATTTATTGATTGCAATATTTCAGCATTATGCTGATGAGTAAATGTTTTATATGCCTGTATATTATTTGCCCGCCAACTAAAATGTGTTGTAGCGGCCAGGCTTTGTCCTGCACCGGTACTTCCGGTAATTCCGGTTGTGTAAACTTCATTTAATAAACCTGCTTTTGCCAATGGCAATAAACCTAATTGAATTGCTGTGGCAAAACAGCCTGGGTTGGCTATGTTATTTGCTGATTGTATTTTTTCTCTTTGCAATTCAGGTAAACCGTAAATAAACTGACGCTTACCAAATGTAGATTTATTATTTAGCCGGAAGTCGTTGGCCAAATCAATTATTTTGACAGAATCCGGAATATCATTTTCTTCAAGAAATTTTTCAGATTCGCCATGACCCAAGCATAAAAACAATATGTCAATATCATTTTTCAACACAGCAGTAAATTTAAACTCTGTTTCACCTATTAAATCCTGATGTACATCATAAATGTAATTTCCAGCATTACTTTTACTATGAACAAAATTAATTTCTGCAGCAGGATGATTAATTAATATCCTTATCAATTCCCCGGCAGTATAGCCTGCACCTCCAATTATTCCTACTTTTATTTTATTTGTCATCACCAGTTGTATTTACTTTGTGATAAATAGAGGTTTGGTTACTAAATATTTTACTGAACCCTCTTACATCATCGCCGGTGTAACCCGTATTCATTTCTCCATACTTACCAAATTTTGCATTCATTAAATCAAACTCCGATTCAATTCCTACGATTTGAAAATGATACGGCTGCAATTGTACAAATACATCGCCGGTAACATTATGCTGGGTATTAGTAAAATATGCTTCTATATCCCGCATTACCTGATCCATAATTTGCCCTTCATGCAACCAATTGCCATAAAATAAAGCCAACTGGTCTTTCCAGTTTAACTGCCATTTGGTTAACACATGTTTCTCCAATGCATGATGTGCTTTTATAATTACCATTGGTGCAGCTGCTTCAAATCCAACACGGCCTTTTATACCAATGATAGTATCCCCTACATGAATATCCCTTCCTACTCCATAGGCGCCGGCAATTGTTTGCAAATATTGTATTGCTTCTGATGGATGTGTAAACATTTTTTCATTTATGCCAAACAATTCACCTTTCATAAACCTCAATTTTACTTCCTCTGTACCTGTTTTAGTAACTTGAGTTGGCCATGCGCTTTCTGGCAAAAGTCCTTTACTATTTAATGTTTCTTTACCGCCAACACTTGTTCCCCATAGTCCTTTGTTGATAGAGTACATACTTTTTTCAAAGGTCATCTCTACTCCTTTATTTTTTAAATAAGTAATTTCATCTTCACGGCTCAATTTTAAATCACGAATTGGTGTAATAATTTCAACACCTGGTATCATAATATTAAAAATCATATCAAATCTTACCTGATCGTTACCTGCACCTGTACTTCCATGGGCCACTGCATCCGCATTTACTTTTTTTACATGTTCTGCAATACTTAATGCCTGACTCAATCTTTCGGCACTAACACTTAATGGGTAAGTATTATTTTTTAAGCAGTTACCAAAAATTAAATATTTAATAATGTTATCGTAATAACTTTTTACAGCATCTATACAGGTATGTGTTTTTACACCAAGTTTGTAAGCATGTGCTTCTATTTTAACCAACTCTTCTGCATCAAAGCCGCCAGTATTTACAATAACAGAATGTACTTCATACCCTTTTTCTTCTGTAAAATATTTTACACAATAAGTTGTATCTAAGCCCCCGCTAAAACCTAATACAATTTTTGCTCCCTTTGATAATGTCTCTTTACTCATTATAAATTTCTTAAATTACAGGTTGAAAAAATACTTTAAAACAGATTTTGATGAACCTCCTCCACCGGCAGTTTGCTTATCAAAAAAAGGTTTTAATAATTTCCACTGTTTAAAACGAATCAGGCGTTCGAAAATATTTTTATTTTCCTCAAAAAATTGTTTTGTCTCTGCAGGTTCATAATGGTCGGTTGGATCGTAAAGCATTGCAGTACACATACAATTTTTTCTTTCCTTGCTCATCAAAATATCGTAGTTAACACAGCTTTTGCAACCGGCCCAAAATTCTTCATCGTCGGTCAATTCGCTGTAAGTAACTGGTTCATAACCTAACTCAGAATTAATTTTCATCACTGCAAGGCCGGTGGTTAATCCAAAAATTTTTGCCTCAGGATATTTTTCTCTGCTTAAGTCAAAAACCCTTTTCTTTATTAACCTTGCAATACCACTTTTTCTGAATTCCGGCGCAACAATTAACCCACTGTTGGCAACATATTCTCCTTTCCATACTTCGATATAACAAAAGCCAACCCATTTATCATTGTCTGTAATAGCAATCACTGCTTTACCCTCATTAATTTTCATCTCTATATAATCCGGAGTACGTTTTGCTATACCGGTACCCCTTGCTCTGGCAGAAGAAGCCATTTCGTCTGTAATGGCAATTGCATAGTGCGCATCTGCTGGTGTTGCCACCCTGATAATAATGTTACTATTTTCCAATTTGTTTAAATTGAAGTAAGATTAAAAATAATTTTTAGAAAACTTTCGGAGATTTTTTCACTGACAGGGGCAGCTTTTAACTACTCGTCCTATCAGCAACCACGTCGGGGTCGGGGGATCGATTCAAATACATTCCAGATTGGTAATATTAACCTTCCAGGTATGAAATTTGTTTCAAAATAATATGATGATGCTATTGCCAACTAATATTTTTTAATAAATCAGTACAAAAGTATATATTTTTTATAACAATAATGCTAATTCTTTAGTTTATTAACACTTCTTCTATTATTGGGCTATATATTTTTTAAGCTCTTCAGCAATTTTTGTATCGTTGCTAAGCCTTGGTATTTTATTTTGCCCACCAAGTTTACCAATACTTTTCATATAATCTATAAAGCCATTTTTATTAATAGTGGATATTTTAAGTTGCTGCAAAATATTACCCGAAATTAAATCGTCATAATATACATTTTTAATACGTAGGTTGTCATCTATCCGCTTTGCAAAATCATTTAAACTGGATGGTTGGCTTTCAAATTCAATAAACCATTCGTGGTAACTTTTTCCGTCTTCCTGCGAAATCATTGGCGCAACAGTAAATTCGGTTACTTGAATATTTTCTTCTTCTGCAGCTTTTAACAAGGCAGCTTCCACTTCTTCGCCAATTACATGCTCTCCAAAGGCGCTGATAAAATGCTTTGTTCTGCCACTTATAATTATACGATATGGATTGGTAGAAACAAACTTAACAGTATCTCCGATATTATAGCCCCATAAACCTGCATTGCTATTTATAATTAAAGCATAATTCTCTCCTACTTTTACATCATTTAAACTAAGCCGTGTTGGGTTATCATTAAAAATTTCGGCTGCAGGTACAAACTCATAAAATATTCCGCTATTAGTATTCAGCAATAACCCTTCTGCATTTTGACTATCCTGGAAAGCAAAAAACCCTTCACTTGCCGGAAACAATTCTATACAATCAATTTTTTTACCAATACTTTCATACAGCTTTGCTTTATAAGGTTCAAAATTTACACCGCCTTGTACCATCACACTAAAATCAGGAAATAATTCACCAATTTTTTTACCACTTTTTTCGGTTAACCTGTCAAAATACATTTGCATCCATGGTGGTATACCACTAATGAGCGTCATGTTTTGATTAATGGTTTCTTCAACTATCCTATTTAATTTTTCTTCCCATTCATCAATACAATTGGTACTATATGAAGGTAACTGATTAGCCCGTAAATATTTTGGCACATGATGATTTACAATACCGCTTAACCTTCCTGTTGGTATACCGCCTACCCTTTCTAATTCTGGTGACCCGCTTAAAAATATTAATTTACCATCTGCAAATCTGGTATTCCCTGTTTCGGCCATATAACATAACAAAGCATTTCGTGCGGTATTGATATGATTAGGAATCGACTCTTTGGTAATAGGAATATATTTTGCTCCACTGGTAGTTCCACTAGTTTTTGCAAAATAAATGGGCTGGCCTTTCCACAGTACGTTGTGTTTTCCTTCTTTAATTTTATCTATATAAACTTTAAATGCCTCATAATCTCTTATAGGTACCTGCTTTACAAAATCTTCATAGTTTTTTATATCGGTAAAACCATGTTCTTTTCCAAACAATGTTTTTGCTCCAATTTTAATAAGTTGTTGAAAAATGGACTGCTGGTCTTCCACCGCAGTTTCCATCCCTTTTTTTACCTGTTTATATATATATGAGGCAAAAGGTTTTGCCAGGAAAGATTTTATTTTCATATGCCACTAATTACACAAATTTACACGAAAATATTTTTAACTATCTGCAAAAAAACTAAAATATTTTAATTCACTTACACTCACAATTCCAATCCATATCCAAATCAATAACCGTAACTACTACCAGGTTTTCATTTTTAGGTGCAAATACAATTCGTACATGTTGCTTATCATGCGTCACTCCTTCTAAAGGATAACTTTTGCCCTTTTCATTTTTTTCAATTTTATTGTAATTAATGGCACCGTATTCTAAAATTTCTTTCACCTCACTCTCGTCGATATGCCTGCAATCCATCCGGCATTTGGCATGTTTTGTATAAATAAGATGTTCAAAATGCCGTTTAAAGGGTTCGTCTTTATCTGAAATTGCAGTAACAGAAATATTTCCATTTTCGTTTCGCTGTTCTGTTTGTGGTTTTTCGGGTAAACTACCTCTTTGATGCTTTTTTATATACCAAAGTAATAGAGCTGCAGCTATTAAAATAATAAAAGGGAGATATTTCTTT
The DNA here is from genome assembly GCA_043755395.1 of Ferruginibacter sp. Lineage (GTDB taxonomy): Bacteria > Bacteroidota > Bacteroidia > Chitinophagales > Chitinophagaceae > Ferruginibacter. The sequence goes on along the minus strand of JAYUTC010000467.1, from coordinate 1,364 downwards.
AACATTATATCACAAAGATAAAGGCTGCAAAATCATTTATTTCCATTAAAATTTGCTGTTTTATCTTTGCAGCATGAGTAAATCCGTTGCATTGCATACATTAGGCTGCAAGCTTAACTTTTCCGAAACTTCCTCTATTGGAAGGTTGTTGGAGGAGGATGGTTTTGTAAAAAAGGATTTTGATGAATTGGCTGATGTATATGTAATAAATACCTGCAGTGTTACTGAAAATGCAAATAAAGAATGCAGGCAATTGGTACGTCGCATACAACGTAAGGCACCTGAAGCAATGGTTGTAATAACCGGTTGCTATGCACAATTAAAACCAACAGAAATTGCTTCAATTCCCGGAGTAGATCTGGTTTTAGGTGCAGCCGAAAAATTCAATATTACTCATCACATTAAAGAAATAAGTAAGGGAGATGCAACAAAGATTTGCAGTTGCGATATTGAGGATGTTAATACTTTTACTGCTTCCTATTCTATAAATGACAGAACCAGAACTTTTTTAAAAGTTCAGGATGGGTGTGATTACAATTGTTCTTTTTGTACCATACCCATGGCAAGAGGTAAAAGCAGAAGTGATAATATTGAAAACGTTATTGCAAATGTGAATGAATTAGCTAAAACTGGTGTTAAAGAAATTGTATTAACCGGTGTAAACCTGGGAGATTTTACTTCATCAAATTTAGTTTCGTCCGTTGAAAAAGGAAAATCATCTTTTAAAACTAATGTTACAGATAATAAAGAAAATTTCTTTTCGTTAATTAAAGAACTTGATGATGTTGCTAATATAGAAAGATTTCGCATCTCTTCCATTGAACCCAATTTGCTTACCAACGAAATAATAGAATATGTAAGCAATAGCAAAAAAATTATGCCGCATTTTCATATTCCCTTGCAGAGTGGAAGCAATAAGATTTTAGGAATGATGCGGAGAAGATACAAAAGTGAATTATATGCTGAAAGAGTTGGTTTAATAAAAAAGTTGATGCCGCATTGTTGTATTGGAGTGGATGTGATTGTTGGTTTTCCGGGAGAGACAGCTGAAGATTTTAAGGAAACATTTGATTTTTTACATAAACTGGATATTAGTTACCTGCATGTATTTACTTATTCCGAAAGGGATAATACACATGCACTTACATTAAAACCAGTTGTACCAGTTTCAATACGAAACGAAAGAAATAAACAATTACGCAATTTAAGTTACCAAAAGATGCAATACTTTACACAACAACATATTGGTCAAAATAGAAAAGTGTTGTTTGAAGGGCATAGTAAAAACGGAATGATGGAAGGCTATACAGATAATTATATTAAAATAACTATCCCATACAATGCAGCATGGGTTAATAATATTG
>JAYUTC010000466.1:0-17226 GCA_043755395.1 Ferruginibacter sp. | reverse complement strand
CCCCCCCCCCCCCACGGATGATTTTTAACTGAATTGCTGGCAACAAATTGGTATTAAATCATCCATAGCATTAACCTTTAGCTCAACAGATTCCTCGTTCCTCGAAATGACAGTTCACTTAACTTTAGTTTTAAGTATTTTTGTACCCAATGAATAAAGTTTGCCATTTACTGCTAATAACACTCGTTATATTATTTTATTCCTGCGCCACCAGCACAAAAAACTACAGCCCCAATAAAAAATACCCCAAACAATTACTACAGCAGGATTATACTCTTTTAAAAAACATCCTGGAAAATAAACACCCTTCCCTTTACTGGTACACTTCCCGGGATAGTATGGATATATATTTTGCAAAATATTACAATGCAATTGAAGACAGTATGACCGAGCAGCAATTTGGTTGGAAGATAATTGCACCGCTTACTGATAAAATTCATTGTGGCCATACAAGCTTTGGAATGAGTAAGGCTTATAACAAATGGGTACAAAATAAACGTATAGCTTCTTTTCCTTTATTTATGAAAGTGTGGAACGATACTATGGTTGTAACCAACAACCTTAACCGAAAAGATTCTGTTTTAAAAAGAGGTACTTTTATTACAGGTATAAATGGCCTTGGTGCCAAAGAACTTACTCCTATTTTATTTGAATATATGACAGAAGATGGTGTTGCCAATAACGTAAATTATCTTCGTCTTAGTAATAATTTCCCTTATTATCACCGCAATATAATAGGCATAAGCAAAGAATACTCCATTAAATATTTAGACAGTATTGGAAATGAAAAGTCTTTAATAATCCCTGTATTTGATCCGCCTAAAGACACTGGCAGAAAAAGAAAGATGATTCCTTTTGTAAAAAAAACCAAAAAAGAAACAAAGCAACAGCAATTGCAAAACATTCGGTCTTTGGCAATTGATACAGCTAAAAACACGGCCATCATAACCTTAAATACTTTTTCTACAGGTAAGTTGCGTAAATTTTTCAGGCAAACATTCCGTTATGTTAAACAAACAGGTATAACTAATATTGTACTTGATATAAGAAGTAATGGAGGAGGCAAAATTAATTTATCAAACCTGTTAACCAAATATGTTACCAGGATACCTTTTAAAGTTGCTGATTCTTCTTATGCTGTTGCAAAATCTTTGCGGCCCTATTCAAAATATATTAACGGAAAATTTTTAAATGATTTAGGCTTGATTTTTCTAACTAAAAAAAGAGCAGATGGTTTTTATCATTTTGGTATCTGGGAAAGAAAATTATATCATCCAAAAACTAAAAACCATTTTGAAGGAAATTTATATGTATTAACCAACGGACAAACTTTTTCAGCTTCAACATTATTTTGCAGTGCAGTAAAGGGACAGCAGGGAATAACTCTTGTTGGAGAAGAGGCTGGCGGAGGATGGTATGGAAATAATGGAATTATGATTCCTGATATTACTTTACCCAATACACATTTAAAAGTGCGCCTTCCATTGTTTAAATTAGTACAATATAAACATGTACCAAAAGATGGCCGGGGTGTTATGCCTGATGTTTATATTGGTACCAGTTACGATGCTTTATTAAAGGGCTATGATAAAAAAATGCAGGTTGTAATGGAAATGATAAAGGAGAAGAAAGTATCAATTAATAAATAATAAGTTTGCCCGTTTTTTTATTTGTTCTATCTGCTAAAATATTTTAACGGATTTATTTACAAAATTGAAAAATCATCTGCATCATTTAAAAAAGGAAACTTTGTCCTCACTTCTTCTAATTTATCTTTCGATAAAATAATTGTATTTACATCTTCTTCCTCTGCCATATGATACAACACCTGGCCCAATGGATCAATAACCAGGCTGTTTCCACTGTGGTAAATATTGTTTCCGTCATTTCCCACACGGTTTACTCCAACTACGTAACATTGATTTTCTATTGCTCTGGCACATAATAATGTTTTCCAGGCATGGCTGCGCCGCTCGGGCCAATTGGCAACATAAATCAATACATCATACTCCGGATTGTTTTCAAACTCACCCAAATTAATAGTAGATTGCCTGGCCCAAACAGGAAATCTCAAATCGTAACAAACCTGCAAATTAATTTTCCAACCTTTAACAGAAGCTATTAATCTTTTTATACCCGGGTTGTAATGTTTATCCTCGTCGCCAAATGCAAACAGGTGTCTTTTATCATAATATCCATATTGCCCATTGGGTAACATCCAAATTAAACGATTGTAAAATTTTCCCTCTTCTTCAATCATCAGGCTGCCGGTTAAAACAATTCCGTTTTCCTTACTCACTTTTTTCATCCAGTCTAAAGTTTCGCCATTCATAGTTTCTGCAAGCAATTCAGGCTGCATACTAAATCCGGTATTGAACATTTCGGGCAATACCACTATTTCTGTTTTTTCAGTAATACTTTCTATTTTTTTTTCAAACATCAACAGGTTAGCGGCCTTATCTTCCCAAATTAAATTGCTTTGTATAGTGCTTATAGCAAGTGTTGACATGAATTTAATTTATACTCAAATTTATGAAATGCTGTTGGTATTCTATTCCTCTTGTTTTTTTAAATTTCTTTTTATAACTTAACACGAAATTTAAATTATAAATGAAAAGTTTATTTGATGCAGCTACTTATGACGAAGTTGATAATAGAATTAATAAACTTACAGCAAAAAATGAACGGCTATGGGGCAAAATGGATGCAGCACAAATGCTTGCCCATTGTAAAGAAGCATTTAAAGTTCCTTTAAGCAATACCCAAATACCCAGAATGTTTATGGGAAGATTATTGAGCTGGATGATGAAATCCAAATTATATAATGAAGTTCCATGGGGTAAAAATTTACCTACTGCGCCAAATTTTCTAATTAAAGATCAACGTAATTTTGATGTAGAAAAGCACGAGCTTAATAAACTTATCACACAGTTTTATAAAGCCGGGCCGGATAATGTTGGAAATTTTCCTCATCCTTTTTTTGGAACCCTTACAAAAGAGCAGTGGGGTAAAAGCATGTATAAACATTTAGATCATCACCTAAAGCAGTTTGGGGTATAGGTATAGTAAGTTTACAATAAATAAAATTCCTGTAACATCTATAATTTTAATAACCTGTTTACTGCTTCTTCCAATGTGCTTTCTTTTTTTGCAAAACAAAAGCGTAGTACTTTATTATCCTCATGCTGTTTATAAAAAACCGAAACGGGAATTGTTGCCACACCATATTCTTTAGTAACACGAATAGCAAATTCTTTTTCGCTTTCTTCACTTATTCCATCATAACTGTACAATTGAAAATAACTTCCGTGTGATGGTATTGCTTTAAATTTTGTTTGCTGCATTAGGTTAAAAAAATAATCTCTTTTTTGTTGCAGAAAACTACCCAGTTGTAAATATTTTTCCTGTTGCAATAAATATTCTGCTAAAGCAAATTGTACCGGGCTGTTGCAACTAAAACAATTAAACTGATGAATTTTTCTAAACTCGTTCATCAGCCCTGCAGGTGCAACGCAATATCCAATTTTCCACCCGGTACAGTGATAGGTTTTCCCAAACGAGAAACAAACAAAACTTCGTTCAAACAAATCGGGGTAGCGTAAAATACTTTCATGTTGCAGTCCATCAAAAATTAAATGTTCATACACTTCATCACTTAAAATAAAAATGCCTGTGCCTTTAATAATAGCTCTTAACTGAGTAATATCATTAGCGTTTAACACGCTGCCCGTTGGGTTATGCGGCGAGTTAAGCATGATTAGCTTTGTTCTGGGAGAAATTTTTTCTTTTACAAGATCCCAATCAATTTTATAATCGGGATAGGTAAGTGGAATTAAAACCGGAACTCCTCCATTTATCTCTATTGTGGGGATATAGCTATCGTAAGCTGGTTCAAAAACGATTACTTCGTCGCCTGGATGCAACATAGCTGTTAAGGCGGTAAAAATTGCATATGTACCACCGGGAGTAATAGTAATTTCTGCTTCCGGATTAACAGGTGCTTCATACAGATTGCTTATTTTTTCGGCTAAGCGTTCCCTTAATAACAGTAATCCGTTCATGTGAACGTATTGATTGTTGCCTTTTTGCATAGCGCTGTTTACTAAAGCAATAAGTTCATCATCCATTAAAAAATCGGGGAAGCCCTGGCCAAGGTTAATAGCATTTTGTTCTGCAGCCAGCACACTCATTATTGTAAAAATGGTAGTGCCAGAATTAGGTTGCTTGCTAAGTATTGTTGGTAACAATAATTTTTATTTAAATAAAAATTCCACAGATTATAAAGTTTTTTTACTGCAAATAATCCGTGTCTATCTGCTTTACAAATATTTATCTCCTTTGCTGCGTTTTATTTCGGCAACATATTCTTTAATTTCCTGCTCTCTGTCTTTTTTGCAAATCAGCAACACGTCTTTTGTATCTACTACAATAAAATCATCAAGGCCCTGCAAAACCACCAATTTCTTATTATCGGCATGCACCATATTTTTTGTAGCATCAATCACCACCACATTATTCCCGGCAACTGCATTTTCCAGGTAATCTTTTCCCAGGTTTTCGTAAGCGCTACCCCAGGTACCCAAATCGCTCCAACCAAATGAAGAAGGAATAATGTAAACATTATCTGCTTTTTCCATTATTCCGTAATCAATAGAAATATTTACACACTGAGGGTAAATTCTTTCTATGGCTTCTTTTTCATTTTTTGTATTGAAATTTGATTTTTCGGCTTCAAATAATTCATTTAATTCCGGCAATAGCTTTTCAAATGCTTTTACAATGTTTTTTACCTGCCAAACAAATATGCCTGCATTCCATAAAAAATCGCCACTGGCTATAAATGTTTTTGCAAGCTGCAAATCGGGTTTCTCTGTAAAGGTTTTTACCTTATAAACATTTGCGCTTACAGCCTGTTGTTCATATTGTATATAACCATAGCCGGTATTTGGGTGCGTGGGTTTTATCCCCAATGTTACCAGCGCTTTAATATTTGACGTAAAACTTAATGCATCTAAACAAATCTTTTTAAAATTTTCGGGCTCCAGTATTATATGATCAGCCGGCGCACAAATTAAATTTGCATTGGGGTTTAACTGCAACAGTTTGTGAGAAATATAAGCAACACATGGTGCAGTATTTTTTCGGGAAGGCTCACATAAAATATTTTCAACAGGTATATCCGGTAATTGTTTTGCCACAATTTCTTTATATTGTTCCGATGTTACAACATAAATATTTTCTGCAGGAATAAAATTAATAAACCGGTCAAATGTATCCTGAATCAATGTTCTTCCGGTATTTAAAATATCCAGAAACTGTTTAGGAAAATCGGTGCGGCTCATTGGCCAAAACCTGCTGCCGATACCTCCGGCCATTATTGCTACATAGTGGTTTTTCTTCATACTCATATATTATATTATACCTTCTCTTATTAAATCATGCAGATGAATTATGCCTGCATACATTTCGTTTTCAATAACAACTAACTGGCTTATATTATTGCCCCTTAATATATCTAAAGCTTCTGTTGCCAACGAATCGGCGGTAATTGTTTTAGGGTTCTTGCTCATTATCCCTATTGCTGTCATCCCGCTAAAATCATTTGTTTTTTCCAGCATCCTTCTTAAATCACCGTCAGTAATAATTCCCAGCACATTGTTATTTTTATTTACAACAACGGCTGTACCTAATCGTTTATTTGTCATTTCTACAATTACTTCTTTAAGTGTAGCTTCGGGCAACACTGCCGGCTTTTCATTTTGAGAGGATAAATCACTAACCCTTAAATATAATTTTTTGCCCAAAACTCCTCCAGGGTGAAATTTTGCAAAATCATTACTGTTAAATCCTTTTAATTCCATCAGGCAAACTGCTAATGCATCACCCATAACCATTTGTACTGTTGTGCTTGATGTTGGGGCAAGGTTATTGGGGCAAGCTTCCTGTTCTACAGTCGTGTTTAAAACAATATCGCTTTGCTGTGCCAGGTACGATTGTGTATTGCCTACCATACCTATTAGTGTATTGCCAAAGTTTTTTATTAATGATGTTAATACTTTTATTTCAGGACTGTCGCCGCTTTTACTTATTAACAATACAATATCTTCCTGCTGAATCATACCCAAATCGCCATGAATTGCGTCTGCTGCATGCATAAATAATGCAGGAGATCCTGTACTGTTAAGTGTAGCAACTATTTTTTGAGCAACAATTGCGCTTTTACCAATACCACTAATTACAAGCCTGCCTTTTGTAACAGCAATTTTTTCAACCGCCTTTACAAAATCATCATTTATAAATGCAGCTAAACCACTGACTGACTGAGCTTCTAACTCAATTGTACGAATGGCAGAAGATATAATTGAATGACTATTCATTTTTGTGCCGCAAACCTACTTTAAATCGGTCATAATGCAAAGGCTGCCCGGATGAAATATTGGTGTTTTTATTAATGGCTTGCCATTTGAGTTTTTTTGATTATCTTAATTGATTATAAAGGATTAATTAACCGGTATATTGTTTATAAGCCTTGCTTTTACAGTTGCAGAGGGTTAACTTTGCTGCCTTTTTTAAAAATCTTGTTTAAAACTAATTAAAATAGCACCAATATATAGTGTGAAGGAAAACATATTATGGCTACTGTAAAATCAAAATCTGTTAAATCAAAAAGCAATATAAAACAACCTGTTAAATCAACAGGAGAAAAAGCTACGCCTAAAAAAAATCAATCGGATTTAACAGCTGAACTGCAATTGCATTTTGGACTTGATAGTTTTAGAGGGCCGCAGGAAGATATCATTAAAAACCTGCTGGCTGGTAACGATACATTTGTAATAATGCCCACGGGTGGTGGCAAAAGTTTATGCTATCAATTACCTGCAATTATTAGCGATGGTGTGGCAATAATAGTTTCGCCATTAATAGCTTTAATGAAAAACCAGGTTGACCTGGTGAGAAGCTACAGCAGCAAAGACCATGTGGCACATTTTTTAAACAGCACTTTAAATAAAGGTCAGCAAAAAATTGTAAAAGATGATTTAACTACAGGAAAAACAAAAATGCTGTATGTGGCACCCGAAACAATGACCAAGGAAGAAAATGTTGTTTTTTTTAAAGAGCTTAAAATTTCTTTTTTTGCTGTTGATGAAGCACACTGTATATCTGAATGGGGTCATGATTTCAGGCCAGAGTACAGAAGGTTGAGAGAGATTATGGATATGATTGATGAAAAAATTCCTGTAATTGCTTTAACTGCTACAGCAACACCAAAAGTACAAAGTGATATTGTAAAAAACCTCGTGTTACGTAACCCTAAAATTTTTATCTCCTCTTTTAACAGGCCTAATTTATATTACGAAGTACAACCTAAAGTAAATTTAGAACAAACCAATAAAAGTATTGTTCGCTTTATTCAGCTCCACAAAAACAAAAGCGGAATAATTTATACACTCAACCGCAAAACAACTGAAGATCTGGCTAAAATGTTAATGGCAAATGGCATTAAAGCGGTTGCTTATCATGCCGGGTTAGATAGTAAGTTAAGAGCTGTAAGACAAGACCAGTTTTTAAATGAAGATGTAGATGTAATTGTTGCCACCATTGCTTTTGGGATGGGTATTGATAAACCGGATGTTCGTTTTGTCATTCATTACAACATCCCAAAATCTATTGAAAATTATTATCAGGAAACCGGCAGAGGGGGCAGAGATGGAATGGAAGGAAAATGTATTCTGTATTATTCTCATAAAGATGTGGCCAAACTGGAACATTTTATGAGGGATAAGCCCTTGAGCGAAAGAGAAGTTGGTGCACAATTAATAAATGAAACAGTAAGCTATGCCGAAAGCAGTGTGTGCCGCAGAAAAACTTTACTGCATTATTTTGGTGAGGAGTATGATGATAATAAAAGTTGTGGTCATTGCGATAACTGCTTAAACCCAAAAGAAAGAGTTGAAGCAAAAGGTGAAGCGGTAATTGTTTTAAAAATTGTAAAGGCATTGGGAGAACGTTTTCCCATAGAATATGTACAATTAATTCTTGCTGGTAAAGCTACACCTGCAGTAAAAATGTACCGGCACGAAGAGCTGGATGTTTTTGCCATTGGTAATGATAAAGAAGCCCATTTTTGGAATAGTCTTATTCGGCAGATGCTTTTAAGTGGTTTAATTGCAAAAGATATAGTGGAGTATGGTTTATTAAAATTTACAAAAAAGGGGGAGGCCTTTTTAAAAAAACCTTCTTCTTATAAAATTGTAATGAATAATTTATTTGAAGAAGCCAATGCTGATGATGAAGAAAATGAACAGGTTGAAGGAGATGCAGGTGCAGTTGATGAAAAGTTGGTGGAAATTTTAAAAGAGGTTCGTAAAAAAGTTGCTAAAGAAAAGAATCTTCCGCCGTTTGTAATTTTTTTAGAAAGTAGTTTGGAAGATATGGCTACTATGTACCCTACTTCTATGCCTGAATTAGAAAAGATAAGTGGTGTAAGTAAAGGAAAAGCTTTACGCTATGGTAAGCCTTTTATTGATGTTATTGCAAAACATGTAGAAGAAAATGATATTACCCGTCCTGATGATTTTGTAATGAAAAGCGTGGCAAATAGAAATAATAATAAAATATTTATTATTCAAAATATTGATAAAAAAATACCATTGGAAACACTGGCAAAAAACAGGGGGTTAAAGATTGATGAACTGTTGGAAGAGATGGAAACAATTGTTGCAAGCGGTACTAAGTTAAACCTTAATTATGCAATAGATGAAATGGTGGATGAATATGAACAGGAAGAAATTATTGATTATTTTAAAAGTTGCGAAACCTCTTCTTTACAAATAGCACAGGAAGAGCTGGCCGACAGCAATTTTAACTGGGAACAGTTAAAGCTTATGCGGATTAAATTTTTAAGTGAGTATGGAAATTGATTGCAGATTTTTGATTACAGATTGCAGATTTTGAAGGAATACCCTTATTTTTGCTGCCCAATTCGATGTTTTATATTCGATATTTGGAAGGTGCGGTAGCTCAGTTGGTAGAGCAAAGGACTGAAAATCCTTGTGTCGGCGGTTCAATCCCGCCCCACACCACTAAAAAAAATTAAAACCCATGCTTGTCGTGGGTTTTTCAATTTCTTACGCAGGGTTTTTAAGTTGCTTTTTGGATATTGATAAAAGGTTATACTATATATCTTCCCGCCTTTTCATAACTTAGTGCATAACATAATAATTTTTATACCTATAATATATTTACAATTTTGTACTCTATATTGCTTTTTAAAGGTTAATGACAATTTATTAAATTATTTACTATGGATATTTTTTATAAAAGCGCTGCCCCAATGAGAAAATATAAACTAATTCTGCTTTTCATTTTTTATTTGCTAACCTCACTATTCAGCTTTGCCGATAAATACCCCCGTAACTATTCAGTTGATATTATTCATTATGCATTTGAAATAAATTTATCGGATATGACTGATGAAATTTTTGGAAGAACATCTATAACGGTATTATTTAAGAAAAACGATATTAAGCAATTCAGGCTGGATTTAATAAACAAAACAGAAGAGAGAAAGGCAAAAGGGATGGTCATTGAATCAATAACATTTGGTAGTGATCCTGTATTGTTTACCCATAGTAATGATGAAATAATTTTAAAGTTTCAGAATTCCCCTGAAGCAGGAAAAGAAATTACATTTGTTATTAATTACCATGGCATGCCTGCAGATGGCCTAAGAATTGGCCCAACCAAATATGGAGATAGAAGTTTTTTTTGTGAAAACTGGCCCAATAGAGCACGCCATTGGTTACCAACTGTTGATCATCCTTATGATAAAGCAACATCTGAATTTATTGTAAAAGCACCGGCTCATTATAAAGTTATTTCAAATGGTTTGCTGCTGGAAGAATCTAATATAGATGCCGGAACCAAACTAACCCATTGGAAACAATCTGTACCGGTATCTTGTTGGTTATTTGTTTTAGGTGTAGCGGAATTTGCTGTAAAAAATGTAGATGAATTTAACGGAAAATCTATACAATCCTGGGTATATCCAAAGGAAAGAGAAGCGGGCTTTTATGATTTTTCAGAACCTACTAAAAAGGTATTACAATTTTATTCTGATTATGTTGGCCCATATGCTTACGAAAAGTTAGCCAATATACAATCTCCTAGCGTTAGTGGGGGAATGGAAACTTCCTCTGCAATATTTTATGCAGAAAATATTATTAATGGAAAAAGAGATGTAAGAATTAGAAATGTTGTTATACATGAACTGGCGCATCAGTGGTTTGGAAATGCAGTTACTGAAACAACCTGGGATGATGCCTGGTTAAGTGAAGGATTTGCAACTTTTTTTACCTTATTATTTATAGAGAATGCATATGGATATGATGAATATATAAGCGGATTACAGAATGCTAAAAAATCTGTTTATAGATATGCTGAAAAGGACCCAAACTTTAGTATTGTTAGCGATCGTTCTGCCGAAAAGGATCCTGTTACCAGTACAATTACTTATCAAAAAGGAGCATGGGTTTTACACATGCTTCGGGAATTAATAGGAAACGATAAATTTAAAAAAGGAATTCAGGCATACTACAAAAAATATACAAATTCAAATGCAACCACAACCGATTTTATAAATGAAATGGAGCAGGCTTCCGGCAAAAATTTAAAACCATTTTTTTATCAATGGTTAAATAGGGCAGATAATTTGATGTTGAAAGGAAATTGGAAATATGATAAAGAAAATAAAAAATTAACTATTAATCTTGAGCAAAATCAGGTTAGTGGAGTTTTATTTGATGTGCCTGTAGAAATTGGTGTTTACAAAACCGGAAGTTTAGTCCCTCAAATAATTAAATTTAGATTAAATACAAAACAAAAAACTTATTCAATTCGAGTAAAAACTAATCCTGATAAAGTTATCGTTGACCCAAAAACTGTATTACTTGCGCAAATTGATTTCCATCCTTAAATGAATCTTATTTTTAATCTGGCAATCTGTTACTTCCAACCTTTTGTTTATACAAACTGTGTTTTCGTCAAAAATTGATATTCTTAACAAGAATTTAAAGCTCTTGTTTATTACTTTCGGGGCTAAATCTCATCATTGTATTGAGCGCTAAATGGCTCAAATATGAAAAAGATAACCTACAACAGGGAAATATTGATACTGCATAAAAGCAGTTTTTTTAAAAGAGAATGGTGCGAACTGAATAAAAGTCCCCATTTAAAAAAATTTTCTCAAACAGAGCGGCTTATTGAGTTGTGCTGGAATGGTATGCTGAGGGAAATAGTGCCAGAAATATTTGAACCTGAGGCAGGTAAAAAAAACCTTATACTTTGCGGGATCTATGAATCGGAAAATTTACTTGATATTATATATGGTAATAAAAAACAGGAGCTGAATGATGAATGGTCTATAAACCCATATGTTTATCTACACTTAGTCATACCTAATTAATCAATGTTAAACAGGGGTCTGTAAATCTATTATACTTTAAAGTTTCAGTGGCTCCAATAAATATTCCAGCCCGTTAATTTTTATTTCATAAATGGTAGCCAGTAAAATGCCCAGATTCCCCTTGGGGAAACCTTTTCGTTGAAACCATTCTAAATAAGAAACGGGCAAATTGCACAAGACAGTTCCTTTAAATTTTCCAAAAGGCATTTTCATTATTACCAATTGAAACAATATTTTTCGGTTGGGTACATTTTCTTCTTTATCCAATAATTATTGATTTGATTTGATAAAAATCTTCCGGTTCTTTTTTTACGGTTATTCACATAATAATACAATTAATCCACTTATTGAATAATAATAGTTAATTATCTTTTTTATTATTCAATGTATTTATACATTTACTGTAACCAAATTATTTATTATTAAATTATTAATTCTTTATTAAACTTTTGTCTTCTATCCCATTCTAAATTCACATGACAACAACAACTGTTACTGCCCAAAAATTTGAAGTTGTAAGCCATCATGCTTTTGCTGATGTTTTGCTTAATCCTTCAACTAATCAAAAATCATTACATGCCACTGTTGCTATTCTGCCGGGGCAGGTAATCTCCGGGTTTTATGCAGGCATTACACAATCGTATGCCACATACCTAACTGTGCAAACCGGTGTAGATACCCATATTACATTGATGCCGGAGTTTTTACAATACATCAACCACAGTTGTGCACCAAATGTGTTTTTTGATACCGGATCATTAGAATTAATTTGTTTACATCCATTACAACCTGGTGATGAATTAACTTTTTTCTATCCCAGTACCGAATGGAATATGAGTCAGCCATTTGTTTGCAATTGCAAAAGCAGCCAATGTTTACAGCTTATCAATGGCGCTTCTCATTTAGATAAATCAACTTTAAATAAATATCGATTAACCGATTTTATTAAGCAGCAGTCGGATAATAAAACTTCTGTTTAAAAAGGTTACAAAAATATATGTCTTCAAAGTCTTCTTTTTTACAAACAATTCCGCTTGAAAAACTTAAAGTTTGGGTACTGGCGCCTTATTTACAAACTAACGACGCTAATATAGATTACTATTACGATTTTAGCCAAAGCATAGAAGAATACACTACCACTTTTGCAGCATTAAACATAGATTGGAAATGGCAACCTGTAACCATCACAGATTATGCGGCTATTATTGAAACTATTGTTGTAGAAAAAGAAGAAGGCATTTATTTCCCTGTTGTGTTTAATATTTGTGATGGTGATGAAGTTAACGGAACACCGGGAGTTTCAGTAGTTAAATTAATAGAGGAAAAGGGATTGATTTACACTGGCTCTGATGAATATTTTTATAATATTACCACTTCTAAAATTCCCATGAAAGAAGCCTTTGATAAATATGATGTGCCTAATGCAAGATGGGAGGCTATAAAAATAAAAGAACAATATACCAATGGTATTTTTGAAAGATTAGGCTGTCCAATAATTGTAAAACCATCTGTTAGTGGTGGCAGTATGGGTGTTGGTATAAAAAATGTGGTGGAAACCAAGGCCGAATTAAAGGAGCAAATTATTAAAATGTTTGATGGTTATCGTGGTTGGAATTTAGCTACCGATGGTTTAATTGCAGAATCATTTATTACAGGGCCGGAGTATACTGTTTTAATCGTTGGATCTTATGATAACCCCAAAGATGCAAAAATTTATACCCCGGTACAGCGTATCTTCCACCCGTCATTACCTGATAAAGAAAAATTTTTATCCTTCGATCGTTTATGGGAAATTTATGAAGATGAAACGTCCATGCCTGATGAAGGCAATTTTTACGAATACGAATTGCCCGAGGTTGTTCTAATTGAAGAAATAAAAAAGATAAGTTGGGATGCTTATGTATCATGCAAAGGAAAGGGGTACACCAGAGTTGATGTAAGAATGGATATCCAAACAAAAAAATTATATGTTTTAGAAGTAAATGCGCAATGCGGTTTAAGTGAAGATGAAAACTATACTTCCATTGGTGCTATTTTACGCATAAGCAATAAAACATTTAGCGAACTGGTAATTGAAATTATTAATGATGCATTTATACGGCATGAAAATAAGCACCGGGTTGCAACAACTGTCACAAATTAATAACCCTACATTCGTGTTGCTTTGTGTAATTCGTGGCTAACAAAAAAACAAGCATGAGGATTTGCGTATTAGAACCCGATTATTCAACCTCCAATGTTGATTATAAAAATTATGACCCTCCAAGGGACCTGTCGGCATTACTGCCAAACGATATTGTAGATACTGTCTTTTTAAATAAACTTACTACCTACAAACAACTTAAAGAACTAAAGAAAAAAAACTACGACATATTTGTAAATCTCTGTGAAGGATATTTAGAATGGGAGGTACCAAGCATTGATGTAATATATACATTAGAATTATTGAACCTGCCATTTACCGGACCAACCACTTTGTTGTATGACCCACCAAAAGAGTTAATGAAATATGTTGCTTATACCGAAGGTATTAATACGCCGGCATATGCTTTAATAAATAGTATTGGTGAGGTGGAAGCTGAGTGTAAACATTTAAAATACCCTTTGTTTGTAAAGCCTGCAAAAGCAGGAGATAGTTTGGGTATTGATGATAAAAATTTGGTAAATACTATAGAAGAGCTAAATCAAAAAGTACAAGTAATTATTGATGAATACGGCCCTTTGCTGGTGGAAGAATATATTAGTGGCAGAGAGTTTACTGTAATGCTTGCAGCAAATGAAGATGGCAAAACCGTAACTGTTTTTAAACCGGTGGAGTATATTTTTCCAGAAGGGGCCCAGTTTAAAACCTACGCTTTAAAAACTTCCGAGCTACATCCAAATGCAAACATTGCCTGTAATGATCTTGAGTTAGAAATAAAATTAAAAGAAGCCGCTACTCAAATTTTTCGCAGTTTTGGTGGTGTGGGTTATGCCCGTTTAGATTTTAGGGTAAATCACAATAATGAAATTTTTTTTCTGGAAATTAACTTTACCTGCTCTGTTTTTTATAAAGATGGTTATGAAGGCAGCGCCGATTATATACTTAAACACGATAGTTTTGGACAGGCTAATTTTCTCAAACATATTATAAAAGAAGGTATTTCAAGGCATAGTCGTAAGCAGAAAAAGTATGTTATGAAGGGGAATTCTATTGCAGGCTACGGTATTTATGCCACACAGGACATTAAGGCTAATGGATTGATTTTCAAAGGAGAAGAGATGAATCAGCGGATTGTTACCCGACGCTACGTGGAACAAAATTGGGACATTAAAGAAAAAGAAATATTTGCAAAATATGCTTACCCCCTTAGCAAAGAGGTATATTTGCTGTGGGATGATAACCCTGGCGGCTGGGCTCCGCAAAATCACAGTTGTAATGCAAATACCGGTTACTCCGGTTTAAATGTTGTTGCTTTAAAGGCTGTAAAAAAGGGTGAAGAATTAACCCTCAACTACGCATCTTTTCTGGATGAAACAATGGAGCCCTTTAATTGCCAATGTGGAGCACCCAACTGCCGTGGCCTTATAACCGGAATTGCCCATAATTCGGTTACCGAGAGAGAAAAATTGGCCACGCATTAAACTAACCCCATTTCTTTCGGTCTTACAAAAGCCCATTAAATTCTGGCTACGAAACCCTGTTTCGTAAAGGAAATTTAATTATAAAAACTATTCAACAGAGCAAAATATGTCACGGTTTCAGATTTTAAAAAATTTAATGAACAAACACCGTAGCCAGTTGGTGTTGACTTATATATTATTTTCTTTAGAAATGCTGGGCGGACTTTTGCGGCCCTTTTTTCTTGGCATGGCCATTAACGATTTACTAAAAGGGAGTTACCAGGGCCTTATCATACTTTCTATTGTACATATAGTTACATTATGCATTGGAACGCTGCGCCACATGTATGATACCCGTACTTATTCTGCCATTTATGTTTCTCTGGTTACAAAATTTTTAAGCCGCAGAATTTATAAGCAAGACGTAAGTAAACTAAGCGCTCATTCTACTTTAGCCCGGGAATTTGTAGATTTTTTAGAGTTTGACCTGGTATATGTTATTGAAGCGGCTTATAATTTGTTGGGCTCGTTAATTTTGTTATTCTTTTATGATGCTGCAGTAGTGGGTATGTGTTTAGTGGTTTTACTTCCGGTAATTGGTATCAGTTATGTTTATGGCAAAAGAATGAAAAGATTAAACCGATTAAAAAACGATGAATTAGAACAACAGGTGGATGTAATCAGTAGTGGCGATAAAAAAACATTACATAATCATTATAACAGTTTACGCAAGTTACAAATAAAGATAAGTGATCAGGAAGCCTGGAATTTTGGCTTTATGGAATTTTTAGTGATGATTGTTTTGGGTGTAAGTTTATTAATTACATATAAAACTTCCGGCGCAGCAATACTGGCGGGCAATGTTGTGGGTATTTTCTTTTATGTAAGCAATTTTGCAAAAGGGTTAGAAACTATTCCTTATACTGTTCAACGTCTTACTTCATTAACTGATATTACCAGAAGAATTGAATTGCAGGTAGAAGATTTTCCGGAGGATAATAATAATTTGAAACCTGTGAGGAAGGGGAAAGGAATGAAACTGGATGAAATGGCAGCGTAAATATTTAAAAGTTAGTTATTAATTTTCTTTTTAGCTATCATTAAACTTTTGATACTTTATTAATTTCTTAATAGCATCAACAATACGCTTTGTTTTTGTTGCTTCCTGCTTTGCTTCATAAATCCATTTAATGTAAAGGCTCTGTTCACTTTCTGTTAATTTAAAAAAGAATTGTTTTGCGGCAGGTTCATCTTCCAGGCATAATAAAAACTCTTGTGGTATTTCAATTGGAGTGTTATCAGGATATAAAATTACATGTACTGTATTACCTTCTTTTTTACCAATTGCTTTTCTAATTTCTGCCCTTACAGGTAAAAACAATTTACCATTGCCTAATGGCATCAATTTGTAGCGTTTTAATTCAAACCCATCAATACTACCACTTACCTGCACCCAGCCAAATTTTGTTTTTTTATCAGGAGTAATCTCCTCAATAACTGCATAAATCCATCCCCCTTTGCCTGGATATTTTAAAAGTTTGTATTTATTATTTATTAAAGGTTTACTCATACCATTGGTTAATCTTCGCCCCTCTTCACAATTAAATACCAATTATTCTCCAATGGTAAATAGCCATACTCATAACAGTAAAAATAAGTTTTGTCTGTTTTGGTATGGTATAAATGAGTATGATATTTAAACTGAAACCCTTTTTCAATAAGTTTATCTCTGTTTGCTTTTGCAGTTGCTTCTCCTTCGGGTAAAAGGCTTTCTAATATGCGTCGGTTTTTACCCAAGGCATTATTTACATTCCTTATGTTGTTATTAGCAGCACTTTTAAGGTCGTTATTAAAAGCTGCCCTGCAGTAATCATCACAAAATTTTTTGTCGCTGCGGCCTTTTACGGCTTTGCCGCAACTTAAACAGATTTTTATTTCTTTTTGTTGTAACATAATACCAGAAAGGGTTTCATTATAAAAAGGCTAAATGTATTTTGTCTGCACCCGTTTACATACGGTTATAAAGGTAAGTAAAAGGATAATCTCCGACTAAAGCTTTTTGGCCATCGCATCTTTGCATTGTCAATCGGAACAAAACAATAAACCGGTTGGTTGAAATAAATTAAATAACAGCACGGCTTTAAAAAATGGCACGGCAC
>JAYUTC010000465.1:0-6548 GCA_043755395.1 Ferruginibacter sp. | reverse complement strand
CATAGCAAATTATTTTAATTCCTGAGTTTTTGTAAAACCTGTATGAAAGAAATATTTTTAATTATAAAAATGTTGTGATAAAGAATTTGAAATCACTTTAAATTCATTATCCTTTCTAACAATCTGATAGCAATTATTAATAGCTCTGGTGTTTGGGTTAGACATATGTTTTTCATTATATGGAGCCAACATATCCTCTTCAGCTACTATATTATCTTTTGAATCAATAATTCGGGAAAATACTCTGTAATGAAAATGCCATGGATTTATTTCCACTTCCATATTATCAGAAGAATAGGTATCATTAAATCCTTCAAATATTAATTCAACTGAATGATTAATATGCTGTATCAAATGTTCTGTAATATTTATAAACTGATCCAATTCCGGGTCATCATGTACAATACCACTGTCCCATACCGTTTCTCCATTTAAAAAAATTACAAGCCTGTTATCTACATGCTTTACATTAATCCAGTATTCCTTTTTCATTGTTATTAAAAATTTATTGTGGCAAATTGAGTTATTTATTTAATGTTGTAAAAATAAAACTACCTGGGATATGACTCATGACTAAAGTCATAATATGATATGATAATTATTAATTTTTATTGTGACTACTTTTCTTGAGGATGGTAAATCCAATTATATAAGTCATTTAATAAAAATTGCCAGCTTAAAGGCACTAAGTATTACTTTTCAGTTTTAAAAAGCTTTTTTATATTTTTTTATTATTGCCCATCATCTTATTTTCACTAAATGCCAGCAACAAATCCTGATATTATTAAGTTACTAAAATGTATTGACCTTGAAGAAAAAGAACAAGTAAAAAGATATAGTTTAGATCAGCTGCATACACTTAAAACATTAAAGGCCGAAGGTTTGGCATTACACCCGATTGTTGTTACCCGCAAAAATTTTGGCTATGCCGATTATCCTGAAATTAATTTCAGGTTAAACTTTCCGGCAGAAATAAATTTGTTTAAGGATGGTGTTGCAATAGAATGTTTTTGCGGAGGCGAAGAACCGGTAAAGGGTGTATTGATCAATTTAGATGGCAAGGTGGGAGAATTCCGTTTGTTTGCACCTGATTTTCCAGATTGGATTGAAGACGATGGTGTAGGTATAAAATTAGCGCCGGATCAACGCACTACTACAATTATGAAAACGGTTTTGAATAATTTAGAAAGTAACAGGGACTTGTATAAATTATTTGAACAATTACATGGCGACTTATTACCCGAAAAAGTATTGCATAGTATTACACCTGTTTCACTTCAATTTAATAATAAAAATTTAAACGATAGCCAGCAAAATGCAGTAGCCGCCATATTACAAAACGAACAGATTACAATTGTACATGGCCCGCCTGGTACCGGCAAAACAACTACCCTGGTTGAAAGCATTGTACAATTAATAAAAACCGGAGGAAAAATTTTGGTATCGGCACCAAGTAATACTGCTGTGGATAATATTGCTAAAAGTTTAATTGATCAAGGATTAAAAATATTACGTATAGGTAATACCAGCAAAGTAGATGAAACTATTTTCATGCACACACCAGAGGGGAAATTAAACAACTGCAAACAATTAAAGGAGATTAAGCAATTGAAAATAAGAGCTGAAGAATTTAGAAAAATGGCCCTGAAATATAAAAGAAGTTTTGGTAAAGCAGAAAGAGAACAACGGAATTTATTATTTAAAGAAGTAAAAAATATAAGAACAGAAATTAAACAATTACATACTTACAACGAAGAAAAATTGTACACCGATGCAGCTGTAATATTAGGAACCCCTGTTGGGCTATATGATGCAAAAATAAATCACCTTACTTTTCAAACCTTAGTAATTGATGAAGCCGGGCAATGTATAGAACCTTTGGCATGGTGCATTTTCCCATTGGCTAAAAAGTATGTGTTGGCAGGAGATCATTTTCAACTCCCTCCTACTGTTTTAAGTAATGAAGCAGCCCTTATGGGTTTAAACCGATCTGTTTTAGAATTATGTATTGGAACAGTTAATAATGTTTTCCTTTTAAACACTCAATACCGTATGAGAGAAGTTATTGCCGGGTTCTCCAATAACTATTTTTATAATGGACTTTTACTTACTGCTACTCATCTAACAAATAATGCCAGGCATATAACATTTATAGATACAGCCGGCTCGGGTTACAACGAAAAATATGGTAATGATGGCAGCAGTTTACAAAATGAAGGTGAATTACAAATTGTACAAAAACTTATAGAAACAGATCTGCTTGATCCATTAAATACTGCGTTTATTTCTCCTTATTCCGGGCAGGTAGTTGCAGCTAAAGAACTATTACCAAAACATATGCGCATTAGTACTATTGATAGTTTTCAGGGCCAGGAAAAGGAAATTATTATTTTATCATTAGTGCGCAGTAATGATGACAATGATATTGGTTTTTTAAAAGATTACCGCCGTATGAACGTTGCTATTACAAGAGCTAAAGAGCAATTGTTTGTAATTGGCGACAGTGCCACAATTGGAGCAGATGCTTTTTACAATGCTTTTATAACTTATATAGAACAATGCGGCACTTACAGAACGGTGTGGGAGTTTGAGATGTAAATTAAAAAATAGAATATTATATTCATCAGTTCCCTTTAAAACCATTTTTTTAGTCCATTTAACGGATAATTTTTATCTTTTATAAGTTAAAAGAAATAAGTCCCTACTTATTCCTGCAACACTTCGTGTTTACTATAAGCATCCATAAGTTTTTTTTGCACATCATAGGCAACAGGTGCATAAGAGGCAAAGTGCATATTAAAACGGGCACGCCCCTGCGTTAAACTCCTTAGCGATGATGAATACTGATGCATTTGTGCTAATGGCACTTTAGCTGTAATTTTTTGAAAATGACCCTCTGCTTCCATCCCTTCTACAATAGCAATACGTGTTTGAAGATCTCCCATTACTGCGCCTACCTGATCATCGGGACAAAGTACTTCCACTTCATATACAGGTTCCAGCAATTGAGGAGCGGCCTGAATAAATGCCTGCCGAAAGGCCTGTAGCCCGGCAATCTTAAAAGCGATATCATTACTATCTACAGGATGCATTTTACCATCATACACACAAACCCTTACATCTCTTACATAACATCCTGTTAATGGACCATTCTGCATTTTTTCCATCACTCCTTTTAAAATTGAAGGTAAAAATCGGGCATCTATTGCACCCCCTACAATACAGTTACAAAATACAAGTTTACCTCCCCAGTCTAAATTAATTTCATCACGATGCCTTACATTTAATCCATTAGGGTCGGGCATCCCTTCGAACCAGGGTTCAATTCTCATAAATACTTCTCCAAACTGTCCTGCACCACCGCTTTGTTTTTTATGACGGTAAGTTGACTCAGCCATAGTTCCAATTGTTTCCCTGTAAGGAATCCTTGGTCTTTCAAATTTAACATCCAGATTATGAATATGTGCTATTTTCCATTGTATTATCTGCAGATGCAATTCACCCTGACAGTGCAGTAAAGTTTGCTTTAGTTCTTGAGATACTTCAAATTGCACAGTAGCATCTTCTTCTTTTAAAGTATGAAGAGCCTGAGATAGCTTTTCTACTTCACCCTTGTTAACAGTACTTATTGCAACTGTTACATTTGGCTTAGGGAATTTAATAGGTTCTAATTCAATATTTGCACCTTTATCATGTAAGGTATTGTTTACGTGAGTGGAACGCAATTTAATTGTAGCACCAATATCACCGGCAACTAATTCCTGAACAGGTACCCTGTTATGCCCTTCCGGTAAAAAAAGTTGGTTAATTTTTTCTGTTACACCTGTATTTTCATTCACCAGTTCATTACCAGTTTTTACAATTCCACTGTACACTTTAAACAAACTCAGCTCACCAATATGGGGTTCAATAATTGTTTTAAAAATAAAAATGCAGGCTGGCCCATTGGCATTGCAGGATAATGTACCACCAGAGGTTGTTTTTTGCGATGGCATTTCATTTGCTGAAGGACATACATAATCTATGAAACTCATAATACGGCCAATACCAATATTCTTTTCCCCCGAAGCACAAAACAATGGAAATATATCATGTTTTATCATAGAAACGTGTAAACCTGCTTTCATATCTTCCTCGCTAAGTTCGCCGAGTTCAAAATATTTTTCCATCAAATTCTCATCATTAGCGGCAATAGTTTCCACTAATTCTTTATGTAATCGATCAGCTTTTTCTTTTTCGCCTTCGGGAATGGGCATTTTTTGGGGCTTGCCACCATCCGGGCCAAATAAATACATTACCATATTTAATACATCAATAATGCTGTTGAATCCTTTACCGGTTTCAACCGGATATTGTACCGCTACTACATTTGCTCCAAAATGAATTTTTGCTTCTCTTAATGATTTATCAAAATCGGCATTATCTTTATCCAATTGATTTACTATAAAAATGGTAGGTGTTTTAAATGTGTCGGTATATTCCCATATAATGTCTGTTCCCACTTCTACTCCCATTGACCCATTCAAAATAACTACACCTGTATCGGCAACACGTAAAGCACTTATTACTTCACCGGTAAAATCATCATAACCGGGTGTATCAATAATATTTATTTTAAAATCTTTCCAGGGAATATGCATTAGTGAAGAAAAAACAGAACTCTGTCTTTCTATTTCCAGTTCATGATAATCGCTTACAGTGTTTCTTGCAGTAATTGTACCACGGCGTTTAGTAATACCTGCTTCAAACAGCATGCATTCGGCCAATGTGGTTTTACCACAGCCTGCATGCCCAAGCAGGGCAATATTTTTAACATGATTAGAATCGTAAGTTGCCATAAAAAATATTTAATAATGATGGAATCAACTTTAAAGTAATCAGCCAATCTTTTTAAGACTGGCTGGTTATTTCTTTAAAAATTAATCTGCAATAAATTGATGAAAATCCTGATCTAATTTATCAAGGTCAGATACCAGTAAATCAAGTTTGTCTTTAATATAATGATGTGGTATACGATGACCAATATTTGGATAACGTTCCGCTTCATTTATATGATACTTTATTTCGTGTTTCAGGTCATGAATATTGATAAGCTGAATATGAAACTGGTTATGGTAATGTTCTATTCCCAGCAACACTTCATTATCATTTTTCCCCGGCGCAAAAAAATATAATGCATTTTTTAAATTATTTATTTTTTCACGATAAGATGCCAGAGTCTTATACCATAAATTACACTCATCAATGAGTGGTCTTTGTTGTACTTCAGTAATCATTTGAATATATATTTAAGTGTGAGTAATGTTTAACAGATATCCTGTTTTCAATAAGTAGGATAAAGGTAAATACCAGTTTAAATAAATTAATGATTTCCGTCAGGCAGGATAATAAGGATAATCATTTTTTAGAATTGGAGATTTTGGTATTTGTTGTTAAACACCCGGATATAAATACTTCTAAATAATGTATCCTCTTTATATAAAAGTAATAATTTTATTCAATTAATTTATTAAATCTGGTAATTTGATTTTTAAGGGGATAGCGACACCTCTTTATAACTTTGCCATTATAGAGTGTTTGCAGAAAAAATATCTAATATTATACTATTGTTTCAATAATATAGCGGTTATTATTAATTTCAGCTACATCCCCTACAATTAATCCCATCAATTTTAATCCAAGGGGTGATTGAGGGGATAAAGCTATAACTTCAATCCCTTCTATAATTGCTTTACCTAGTGCAATGCTTAAAAATAAGTAGCCCCGGTTGGTTTTAATAAGACTACCATTGATAATAACAGGTACGGTAATGGCTGGATTTATATTTTCCAATGCTGCTTTTAGTGCAAAAGTTTCTTTTAATTGCCCACGATTATTTGCCTGCTCAATTTGTAACATTGCAAGGGCTGTTTCATGTTTGTCACCGGCAGTACTTTTGGTTTCGTTGCTGGCGCTTTCTTTCAAATCATCCAACACCAATTGCAGCAATCGAATTTTTTCATTTACCATTTTTAAATAATGGCTGTATATATTTTGCTTTAATGTCATATAAAATATGACAACAAAATTATAACTCTATTTTATAATAGCCTACGCTCCAACTCCAACTTCAATTTCCTTTTTTTGTGGAACAGTTTGCCACAATACCCATGCTGCACTAAGGATAATAATATTTTTCATAATATACTGACCAACAAGTGTAAAACCATATGGAGCAGTTTTAAATGAAACGTCCGGAAAAAATATCATTGGTGTAAATGTGCAAAACATATGCAGTATTAAAAAAAATAATACTTTTTTGGTTTGAAAACCTAATAAAAGTAATACTCCTAAAACTGTCTCCCAAATAGCCAATAAAATAATGCTGGTCTCTGCAGGAATTAATCCAACCGTTAATTTATGAATAGTATTAATAGCAAGATCTTCTGCAGGACTATAGCCATGAAAAAATTTTAACATCCCAAACCAAATATAAATAATTCCAATGCTGCAACGCAATACTCTAAGTGAACGGGTACTGATACTTATTTGTTTTACTTTTTCCATAC
>JAYUTC010000464.1:0-2626 GCA_043755395.1 Ferruginibacter sp. | reverse complement strand
ATTGGTTAGTAATTGTTTTTCAATCACAGTATTCATTAGCCCCTTATCTAAAGAAACTCCTGCAACTGTTTGAAAATCTATTGCCTTGTATTTTATTCCAAGCCTTATTGAAAATTTTTCTTTGGCATATTTACTAACTCCAGTATTAATATTAACCGAACCTGTAAGACCCTTTAATTTTTGTTTGTTTGTAATTAGGTTTATTATGCCGCCAGAAGATTGGGCATCATAGGCAGCTCCGGGGTTACTAATAATTTCCATTTTTTCTATAACACTTGCTGGTAAGCTTTTCAGGTAATTTGCCAAATCTTCTCCTGTTAAATTTGATGGTATTCCATCAATCCAAATTTTAGTTCCAGCCTTACCATTCAATATTATTCGTCCGTTTTGATCTATTAGCACTCCCGGAGCTTTCTCTAATGCATCGAAAGAACTGCCAGATGATAACAGAGAATTCGTTTTAAGATCAATGATCATTTTATCGCCTAGTATTTGAATTCCTGGTTTATTAACAACCGAATTAATAACAACTGTATTAAGTGATACAATTTTCTCTTTTAATACTATATCTGGATGATTTAAAGTATCTCTTTTAGTGCTATTAACAGTTAGTTCCACTTCTTTAGTTTCATAATCCGCAGCATAAACATAAAATTTATATTTACCATTTATTATCGGAGTTTTTACAGGACAATGTTTTATTTGCATCTGGCTAACGGTAACGTATTTACCATTGTACAACATTTGCACCACTACAGTTCTGTGTGTTGTATCGGTTGTACAGTCTTTATTATCCAGAATGATATTTACCAATAAAGTTGTTTGGGCTTTCAGATTATTAGTAACAACAAACAAAATTATGACCAAGCTGGCTTTTATTAAATTTTTCATGTTATTGATTTAAGCTGTTATTAAAAGATGCTCCTGGAAAAGTTTTGTTGCAGTAAAATTTGACGCTTTTAAATCAAAGGGATTAAACATTGCGCTTATCAAAACTTCTGCGTATTCTTTTTCTAACGGGTACGATAGAAAACTTTGTTTATCCATTACATAATACTTTTCTTTGTTTGTGAAAAGACTATAATGCTCTAAATTAAATTTCACTAACTTTTCTGCAGAAGTGTTATCTTCTTTACTATAGGTAATATCCTTTGGTGGGCAGGCTATATTGTTTTTGTTAAAGGGGATGTTTTTATATAAATACGTCCATGCTTCCCACTGATCCGGATACTTTTTAACATATTCGCCAAAAGCCCCGTAAATATGTTGCATTACTTTTTCTGCATACAAGTCTCTGTGTTCTTTAGCGTTTGGTCTTGTGTATGTTGGAAAATCAATATGGATCTTATTAAAATCTTCTCTGTAACATACACTTGATACTATTGGAGTATTAGAAATGTGTGATAAATAACTCGTCCCTTTTCTTACAGTTATGATAGAGTTTAAAAAATTAATGGAAGCTAGTTTTTCTTTATCAATTTGTTTGCCACCACCACCGGTGTTACCATCTAAATAAATTAAAAGGCTTTTACCGCTTTTTATTTCTTTTATCATGGCAAACAAAGCCCCTGGTGCTTCGGCGTCTATCATCTTAAACTTTTCTCCGTAAGTAGCTTCCCAAATATTTATAAAGCCGTCCCCTTGGGATTCCAACCCATTTTTTGAAATTACAAGTGTATATGGAACGTTATTCTGTTTTAATAAGTGATTTAATAATCGGTATGATCCAGTATGAAAAGATGCAATAATATGCGGTGAGGCTTTAATTTTAGTTAACATTTTTTTGCTTTTTATTGACAATCCAATCTCTTGTACCATTTCCGGGTAATTTTGTTCCAAGCCGCTCAACACCTGGTGGGTTAGCATATTTCTAAAAATCCTATCGTGAAATGATACTTCAATTTCCGGTAATAAGTAGCTGAGAATTGAGCTCACCAGATTAAAGTCGTTTAGTTTATTCCGCTCTAACATAAGCTCTTTAAAAGAGGGAGATAAAAAGTGATTAATTATTTGCTCCTTTTTATTCTGATAGATTTGATTATTCATGATAATTATTTTTTAATTTTTGTAATAAAATATATAATAGTAAAATACAGGTTACTAATAAACCAAGAGCGTTAGCATAACTAAAAAAGGTCCAGCCGGAAACAATTGTTTCACTAAAAAGAAATTTTGCTCTGATAAACAGGCTTAAAAAAAGTTTGCAAAAAAAGTAAGTCCAAAAAACAAAACTTAAAAATGAATAAATAATAAGTACCCGGGGTTGGTTTTTAAGTACTGGCATCATTTGGGTTGGCCGTATAAAAAGTTTTCTAAGCATCCGCAGGCATTCATTTGATTTTTTTGAAAGATTGGCTATTTTAAAGAAGTCACTTACAATCCAGTAACCATCATATTTAAAAAACGGGTTGAACGATAATAGCATACTAAAAATGTTACAGGAAATAAGGGTTGCAACTATTGCATTTTTAAAAAAAAGTAAATTCACTGTTATTAAAAACATATTTATCAGCAATTGAAAATATATTCCCGCCAAATTTATTTGAATCCGTTTTTTTCTATCCAAAAGCCATATTTCAGTAATATCAGTATATAGAACAGGAAAAACAAGGTAGAACCCAAAGCC
>JAYUTC010000463.1:0-44840 GCA_043755395.1 Ferruginibacter sp. | reverse complement strand
AAACTTTTATAATACTGTTAGTTACCTGTCGTATCACTTTATCTTTAAAATTCTGGCTGGTTTCAAAACCTACTCCATTTATTGTATGGGTTTTAGTTCTTATCTGCACCGGCTTATCGGTGTAAAACTGGTAAATAGGGCGGTTGCGGTCCCAGTATAATTCATCACAATAAAGTGTATCACCATTTTTTAATCCAATAAAACGTACACTATCACGCAATAAAATTTTACTCTGGCTTTCAATATACTTTGCATATTTGGCATCCAGAATACTTTCAATTTTTGTGCTGTCGTTATAAAAATCAACGTGTATTTTTTTAGGAAACTCCACATAAGGCATGGTATCCTGCACCCTTAGCATTAATGGCGATTGCAATATTGCTTTTGCCTTGCCCCCTAAAGTATAATTAATATTTACCTTAACAGCTTCTTCAATTCCAAGGTTTTTTTTGGTAAGATTGTCTATTTCTTCTTTACTGTTTTCGCAGGATAATAAAATAATACAGCCCAAAAAAAAGGTTGCCATAATTTTTATATCCGATTTTAAAAACCCCATTTATTAATTGTACTTACGTTTTGCAAACCAACGGGCATTCATAGAAATTCCAATACTAAAGCGTACCGTGTTTTCCCTGAGATTTGTTTTTTTATCGCCCCTGCCCCCAACTTCCAATGCAGTATTTAATACTACATACTCTCCGTTATAGTTTATATATCTTAATGAAGTTAATGGCATACCGGTTCCAATGGTAAACCCATATTCGGGACGACTGTTATTTGTTTTAATATAATCCGGACCATAAAAAAAGCCTGCTCTGTATTTAACAAAATTAAAATATTTCTTAACTGGTGTATTTTGTTTTGCAGGGTAATATTGTGCTCCAACTCTTATCACCCAATTGTTTTGTACCTGATCGGCCTGACTGTAATACCTGTAATTACTCCAACTGGTGGCTTCATAATCGGCGCCAAATAACCAGTGTTCATCCTGGTAAGTAAACCCTGCTCCAAATGAAGATGGATATTCAATTTTACCTTTCTCATCTTTTTTCTCATACACACTATCAACACGATATGAAGCAGAATTAGCATCGTAATTAAATGTTTCTCTTATTACATTACGCTTAGCAGATAATTGTTGTTGTAAATTACCATAAGCGCCAAATCGTAATGTTTTTGGATATTCTTTCTTATTGTCTTTATTTAAAACAACTTCGTAAAGCAACCCACCTGTTACTATAATACCACCAAAGGTTGTATTATTTGCATAATTAGATTTATAGTAATCAACAGTATCACTTATAAATGTAAGCCTTGTGCTATAATCTTTATTGCCAAACATATACCCTGCATTAATGCCAATGCTCAAATTCTTTATTTTTAATCCGGTACCAATAAAAGCCTGATTTACGCCGCCGCTGCCTTCATACAAAGTATATAAACTGTCGATACCAGAAAGCCTGCTCGATTTTTCTATTTTATAATTAATTTTTGTTACCGGTTTTAAACCAAAGCTCATGCCCCATAAGATATTCTTTTTCCGCATTTTTTCGGTAGTTAATGGAAAGCCCAACTGTAAATAAGAAAACAAAGTGTAAGGTGCAGTAAATTTTTTGACAGGATTTGAACTTTTTAATGTTCTAATATCTATTTCGGCGCCAATATCAAATATTGTGTTGTTTATACTTGCTAAAGTTGCAGGATTTACAAAATTTATACTTTGATAATCTATATTACCTGCAGAAACACCTCCCATACTTCGGGAAAAAATATTATGATTGGGGGCTAAATCGCCCAATCCATATCTGGAGTAGGGAGAGTTTTCTTGTGAAAAAGCCACAGTTTGAAAGCCAAATGCCACAAAAAATACGGGTAAAAATTTAGTCATTGTTAGTTTCGCTAAGTGCATACAGTCCTTTAAATAAAAAATTAGAATCTGCAAATATCCTGTTTTTAAGCCGACGGGCAAAATAGGCCGTATCACCCCCGGTTAAAACCACGTTAAAGTTGCTGTATTTTTGGGCATACTCCGCTATAAATCCATCCATTTCATAAGCAATTCCGGCTATAACACCGCTTTGTAAATTTGTATTGGTATCATACCCAATTACAGGAAAATTCCACTCAGCCTGTACTAAAGGCAACTTTGCAGTAAAAATCTGCATAGCTTTAAAACGCATTTCCATACCGGGCGAAATACTGCCTCCTAAAAACTGGTGGTATTGATTAATAAAATTATATGTAATACAAGTGCCCAAACCAATCACCAGGTTATTCTTTTCAGGATAAAAATGTACAGCTGCAGCACTCAGTGCCAATCTATCTGCACCTATTGATTCGGGCTTACCAACAGGGGTTGTAAAATTTGCTTTTGTAAGATGTGAAATTTTATGAAATTTTGTTTTAGCTGCCAAAATATTCTCAATTGCAGCATTATGATTGATAACAGATGCCAAAATTGTTTTTTGTGGCTGATAAAGATCTATTAACCCTTCTATGGTAAACACTTCGTCGTTAGGTAAAATTATTTCTTCTGTAAAAATATCGTTATTAAAAACTGCTGCTTTTAAACGGGTATTTCCAAAATCGAAACAAAGTGTTTTCATACTTTTTTATATTAAATAAGATTTTATTTATTTAGTAGATCTCAGAAATAGAATATTTTGCAAAACATAATTTGTAAACTGCTAATTATCCAATCCTTTTAAATTTTTAAAATGTCCGTTCATTTGCACTCTTTCTTTCAAAGTTTCCATTTCGGCAATAACCGGTAAAACTTTTTTAAGATGACGTTTTAAATATTCCTGGCGTTGCAATTCATGTAACAGCTGTAAAAGCTCATACTCTTCTTTTAAAGATAGGCCGGCATGATGGGCAACATCGTAACTCCATAGCTCGGAATCAGGTTTTTTAAAATCCTTACTAATTTTAAGCAACTTATGTAATTCCCTTATTGCTGCTATAACAGTGGGCATTAAAGCCCGGTTACCATTTTTAATATTTTCGGGATAATTTACAATAGCCCCGCTATATAATTTTTCAGGTAACTCATTAATTAATTCTAAAATGCTGAATACCTGCAGTCCTTCTGTTTTAATATCAAGTTTACCATCATCATATACGGTTGTAATTTCCAACACTTTTACCAGGGTACCCGTTTCATTTAGATTATTTTCTATTACACAGGGTATGCCATAAGGTTTTTTTGTTTCAAAACTTTCTGTAATTAACTGTTTATACCTTGGCTCAAAAATATGCAGATTTAGTTGCTCGCCGGGGTAAACAACAATACCAAGTGGAAATATGGGAATAAAATTTGTCAATACTTTTTGTTTTATATCACTAATTTAAAATGAATACTATAAAAGCAATAAATAATTTAGCTTTATTTATTACGGATTAGCGCTGAGTATTTTTATTTTTTGGTTCCCTTATTCATTTCTTTTAAAAAACTGTATTTTAAAAAGGTATACCATGCTGTGGTTTTAGCAATCAGGTAACCTTCCCAACCATCTAAAAAGCCAAGGCGCAAAATATAATGCTGAAAAAATGTTAATCCCGGTACAACCCGAATTTTAAAAAAATTTGCCTGCTTTCCCAGAAGCTGGTATTTAGTTGCATTTAATTTTGCATAGGCAATAGTTTTACTGATGTATTCTTCAATGTTTTGAGTAGTATAATGCAAAACATTTCCTGGGAGTAATATTACTTTTGTATCACTTTTTAATGTTAAACCCTCATGCACAGTCACATTATTCCATTTTACCTTATTGCGGTTAAATAAGCGAATGTGTTTATCTCCCGACCATTCGCCAAAACGAATCCATTTGTTACCAAAAAAATTCTTGAACTTAAGTTTATATACCGTGTTTTCATCTTTTAAATTCAGTTGCCCTAAAGCAGTTTTAAGTTGCTCATCAATAGTTTCGTCTGCATCAAGATTTAGTATCCAGTTATATCTGGCTAATTCAATGCCTTTATTTTTATTTTGGCCATACCCATCCCAGGTTGTTTCAATAATTTTGGCACCAAATTTTTTACAGATCTCAACTGTGTTATCAGTACTTCCACTATCCACAATAATAAAATCATCAGTAATATCCTGCAGGCTTTGCAGTGTTTTACCAATTATATGAGCTTCGTTTTTGGTAATAATAACAACTGATAATGGCATTAGCATTTTAGCTTTATAACAACTTCTTTGTGCAAAGAAACAATAAAGAGCAATAACTTAAACGCCTGCTCAAAATTAATTTGTTACTTTGCTTTATGTGGCAACAACAGTTAAACGAAATAAAACAAGGCAATAGTAAAACGCTTGCCCGTTGTATTTCCTTAATTGAAAACGAAGTACCTGGCTATGAAAACCTGTTAGAACAATTACACTATTCCAATACACCGGTTATTGGTATTACAGGACCACCCGGTGCCGGTAAAAGTACACTGGTTGATGCTTTAATTTCATTATTAGTTACTGATAATAAAAAGATTGCAGTGCTTTGTGTTGACCCATCATCTCCCTTTAACTTAGGTGCTTTGCTTGGCGACCGTATCCGCATGAGTGAATGGTATAATAACCCAAATGTATTTATCCGTTCTCTTGCAACAAGAGGTTCTTTGGGTGGCTTGCATCCAAAAATTATTGAGATAAGCGATTTATTAAAAGCAGCTCCTTTTGATTATATAATTGTTGAAACAGTTGGTGTTGGGCAAAGTGAGGTTGAGATTGCCGGACTTGCAGATATTACAGTGGTTGTGGTGGTACCCGAAGCTGGTGATGAGGTACAAACCATGAAAGCGGGGTTGATGGAAATTGCGGATGTATTTGTTGTAAATAAAGCCGATAGGCCAGATGCGGATGTATTTGTAAAAAACTTACGGTTAATGCTGGCGCCGGCCTTTAATAATCAAACTACACCAATACCTGTTTTAAAAACATCTGCATCCCAAAAAAAAGGGATTGAGGAATTATTAATCGCTATCACCAACACTAAACACCAAACTCAAAATACAAAACGGTATTGGTTACTTGCAGAAAAAGCTTATCACCTTATTGAGCAAAAACGTATGAAAGATATTAATAAAGAGGAATTAAAAAATAAAATAGCATTTGAAGGAACCACTTTTAACCTGTATCAGTTTATAAAAAAATATTATTGATGTAAATGATATCAAACAAAAATTTACTCCCCCCATCAAAAAGGGACATGCCAATGTAATCACACTAAATATTATATACATTATTCTTTAAAAATCGCAGCCAATTGGTGCTCCCGGCGGCGGCGTTACATGTATTGTAGGTCTTGCTTTTTCCGGTGCTTTCATTCTTTCTAATGCAAGGATAAAGTGCGCCAATATTATTTCATCTTTTACTGTTTTTTGTTGTACCTCAATGTATTTTTTTAAATCAAGTAAGGCTTTTTGAATTACCGATTTTGCAATTAAAGAAGTATTGTCATCTATACTTGTGGAAAGTAAATAGGTTAACAATATTTGTTCTGTTTGCAATTGGATCAATTTTTCCATTCCAGGTTTTTTATTGGCCTTCCAGGTTTTTTGCAGTAAAATATTTATCATTTCCTGTAATCCTAATCCATTATTAGCTGCTTCATATTGTACCAACCGGTTTATTCTTTCATTATTAAATAAAAGAGATAAGGGCAAATCTGCCGCTGCTTCAGCAGGCGCCAACACATCAAAGGCCAGGCCTGTTCGTTTTTTAAATAACTCCCTGTTAGCATCAAATCCTAATGGCCGTGGTGGAATCAGCTGTACAATTTTATCAGGCAATAATAAAAATTTACTATCCAGGCATTCAATTACTGCATACAATGCTTTTAATTGTTCTTCTCTGGATAGAGATTTTGTTACCAATTGGCCATCGCCACGCAATGCATAAGTGTAATTTAAACCACCCACACATTTAGTTACTGCTTCCACCTGATATCTATGGTATAAATACACAGGAACCAGCACATCTTCCAAAATTGCCATAGGTGTACCTGCTTTAATATTTTTTTCGCCAAACTGAGCCAGTGCCTTATTTCTAATTTTTATTACTTCATTTAATTCCGTTATGGGATTAGAGCCATTATCCCATAAGTGTGCTGTTGGATGCAATCCCCCGGCAGCTCTGGCATCTCTATCGCTAATAAACTGTAACCCTTTTTTTGTAGCATCTGTTAGTATATTATTTAAAAGCCCAGCCTCATTTGCAGATGAAGAAAAATCCTGGTAACCCCAGTTAATGGTTACTTTATCCCATTCACCTATTTTGTTATCGTATGCATTACTTAAATCTATTTCACCCTTTGCATTTAACACTACCAAAGGATGAGGATAATCCATTACACTTGCCCTATTATTTATGCTGGCAGCATAATTATGTACTAACCCAAGTGTATGTCCTACTTCATGTGCAGCCAATTGTTTTAATCTTTCCAATGCCATTTTCAACATCTTATTATTAGCATCATCTAAGGGAATATTATTTTCAAAGGGTGCCAGCAAGCCTTGTGCTATTAAATAATCCTGTCTTACTCTTAATGAGCCAAGACTAACATTACCTTTAATAATTTCTCCTGTACGTGGGTCCACTACCGAAGCACCATAACTCCATCCTCTTGTGGAGCGATGAACCCAATTAATCATATTGTACCTTATATCCATAGGATCGGCAGAATCTGGTAAAATTTTTATTATAAAAGCATTTTTATATCCTGCTGCTTCAAATGCCTGATTCCACCAGCCTGCCCCTTCCATTAATGCGCTTCTTACTGGCTCGGGCGTACCATTATCCAGGTAATAAACAATTGGTTTTACAGGTTCACTCCCATTTGAATTGGGATCTTTCTTTTTTAAACGGTGACGGATAATATATTTTTTTTCGATGGGTTCGCTTACCGGTGTACTATAATCAAAAAAAGATGTATTTATAAACCCACTTCGTATATCAAATACCCTTGGTGTATAATCTGTATCTGGCAATTGCACAAAAGAATGATGCATTCTAAGCGTAATGGCCTCGGCAGATGGAGTTACAGAATTTACAAAACCTCCTGTAGTGCCATCTGTATTGGTTAAAGTAATAGTTGCTTCAATTTCTGTGTTCCTGGGAAAATTTTTTGTTCTATCCAGATAAATGGCCGATCTGGTTTTATCAAAACTATAACTGCCCTGTTGAGCAATACGTAAACGATTTGCTACCCTCATGGCATCTCTTAAAATAAAATCAGAAGCGTCTACTAATACGCTTTTATTGGTTTCTGCTTCAATCGTAAATCCCCAAAGTGTTGATTGAGCAAAAGATTGCTCCACAGCTTTTTTTTCATTTACATCATTAGTAATTGCCCGGTAATTGTAATTGGGCTCTACCATTAATATTTTTCTGCCTACTTTAATAAATTTTACTACCCTGGTACTTCCAAGCAACCCTCTATCTAAACCAATATCATTAGAGCCTAAGCCGGCCGGCAAGGATTGCTGGTATAAAATTTCTGTATCCAGCTTATTAATTTCTAACCAGATTTTGCCTGTAACTTCTTCCCAATAAAAATTAAAAAAGCCTTCCTGCTTTTTCATTTCTTTGGTTTTCTCTTCAATAGAAGGTAATTTTTGAGCAGCAGCAAATACTGGAAGACAAAAAAGCAGTAACAACAGACGTTGCATAAAATTTAATTTAATTATGTAACAAGTTAATTAAAGCTGCTAAAATTTCTGTTATAAAATTGCAGATAGCAAAAGAATGTTAGGATTCTTCTTTATTACCCTTCCACCATCGATAGCCAATAAAACCAACAATAGCAAAAGGCATGAACATCAGGTAAAGTATGCCTTGATTCAATCCCTGGGCAGGTTTTTCTCCCATTTGCGATGCTGTTTTAGTACAAACGGAGCATTGTGCATTTACTAAAGGAGTAAAAACACTTATATAATAAACAATCAGAAATATTGTGAAATATTTTTTCATTACAACTGCAAAGTTAACAAACAATACGGCCATTTAGCCCTTTGTTTAACCAAAAATTATAAAAAAAGGCGTTGTAATAAGGTAAACTTGTTTTTACTTTGTCGGAAATTTAAGTACTACATGTTAAAATATTTTTTCACCGTTACTATTAGCATTTTATGCGGAGTTTTTTTATTGGCTCAACCTGCAAAACAAGCAACAGTTTTTTTTAATAACGGATTAATTCTTAAGGAAAAAGGCATGCCTATTGAAGCATTAGCCTCTTTTAAAAAAGCAATAACATTAAATAAGAAATATGATTCAGCTTATTTAGAGATTTCAATTATTTATACCAGGATTAACAAAGTTGACAGCGCAATAATAATATTGAAAAATGCTTTGAAAGTAAATCCCGGTTTTGCAAATGCTTATGTTGCCCTCGGAAATATTTATCGTGATAATAAAAATAATACTGACGAGGCTATTATTAACTACCTAAATGCTTTTAAGCTTGATAGTACAAATAAGGCCACACTTTACAGTTTAGCCTGGTGCAATAATGCAAAAACTTATTATAGAGAAGCTATAAAATACGGTTTAAAAGCACTTGAAATTGATAATAATTACAAACCCGCCTATAGTGAGCTTGGGCATGCCTATCACCAGTTAAAGGCAAATGAAGAATGTATTGCTCAGTTTAAAAAAAATCTGGCTATTTCAATAAATGAACTTCCTTTATTATACAGTGGTTATTGTTACATGGAATTAAACCAAAAAGATGGTGCTTTAAAAATGTATGAAGAATTAAAAAAAATAAATACAAAAATGGCAGATGGGCTTAAGAAAAAGATTGATGCGATGCAATAGTTACCTTATCTCTGACGGAATTGCAGCATCATGAAAAGATTCCTGATCAAAAAACTTTGGCACAGTTACAAAAGCCTTTAATTCTCCTTTCATGATTGTTGAACTTAATAAATCATCTGCTCTGTAAACAACAGGTGTTTGTGCTTTCAGTAATTTTTTTGCTGCTTGCAGAGTTATTGCGTATGCATGGGTGCAATCGTGACAGCCTGCGATTTTCAGGTGTTGGCTATACGGTTTTGGTAAAAGGTGATTTACCATTATTTTGTTCCATTTTATCAACCCAAACGGTACTTCTATTCCATAAATAAACTGTTTGAGTTTTGAGGCAAAAGTCACTTTTTCATTTTTTAGATAACCCAAGTAAACCAACTCCCAATCGTCAGGTAATTCATCAAGGGCATCAGTCAATTTATTTATTTTATCAGACAAAGGCAAGACGTCGTCTTCCAGAATTAAAATTTTTTTCCAGTCGTTTTCAATCATTGCAGTATATAAGTTTCGATGCGATAATGAACAGGCTATCTCACCCAGGTTCAAAGCCTTGCCCTGGCGTTGAAGTTTTTGGGCCATTTGCTCATTGTAAGTGCCGTCGGTTTTTGTAGTATCATAATCAAGTTTTAGTTTATCGGTACCCCAAAAAAACTCAAATGACAATCGGGTTAAATGTTGATTTACCCGATCATGCCTGTCAGTAAACCGTGGGACAGAAACAACAAATATTTTATCAAAATATTGTTCAATGTATTTACTGATGTTCGAAGAAATCATCACTGCTGTTTATTTAAAGGTATTGCTCGTGAAAATGATATTCTCTCCCTTGATATCAAAAGAGAAATCATATTTATTAACCGCATTAAAAACTGCACGGGAACAACCTTTTTTCATTTCGTCATGCAGTTCTATAATTAAAACCTTTGTTTTAGGAAGCCATGTCTCAAAATTTTCTTCAAACACTTCCTTTTCTGATCCTTCAATATCCAGTTTCAGTATATCAATATAAGGCATATCATATAACTCCATGATGTGCTGAATGGTTACCGCTTTTAATGTATCCGGCGTTTCAAAATCTGTTTCAACAACAGTAAATGCATTGTTGCCAACATGGCTATCAGCAATTTTCAGGTTTATATTTTTTTTCCAGATACCATTTTGCAGCATTTTTATATTGGGGTATTGATGGCAGTTTGATTGCAGTATTTTAAAATTTTCACTATCTGGCTCAACACTTACAATTATTGCCCGGTTATATTTTGTTGCAAAAAAACATGCTGTTAAGCCAATATTTCCACCCCCGTCAATAATATATTTTGGGGCAAAGTTTAAAGAAATATTATACGTTTTATTTAACAGAACTTCCTCAAATGTAGCATAGTCGTAAGGATTGTTTCTTAAAGCAAATGGTCTGGCAAGATCATCAAGAACAAGATTTACCATATTGCCTTTTTTGATTTTCCGGTAAAAAGAAATGGCTTTCCAAAAACCAAGTTGCTTCTTTAGATTTGTAAATCTTGACATACTGAAAACTGCCATTTGGTAAGTGGTGAAATTACAATATACAGGCAGTCTGTTAAAATATATATTTTTCAGGTACTGTTTAAATCTTCATATTTGCCATACAGGCATTTACTTCGCTCTAATTGTAATAAGCAACACATGGTAATCGGGAACGGCATGATAGCAAAAGAATTTGAAAACTACCGGCATGATGATCATATTGTCATTTTTGCATCCGGTGTTTCCGACTCTACCAATACCGATAATAGGGCATTTGAACGGGAGAAAAATCTCATTATTGAAATATTACATGCCAGCAAAGGAAAATTACTTGTTTATTTTAGCACCTGCAGCATTGACGATGCTTCTATACAAAGTTCAGCCTACGTACAGCATAAAATAAAAATGGAAGACCTTATTGTAAACAATCATACTCCTTATATTATTTTTCGATTAACAAATCCGGTTGGAAAAACAAATAATACGCATACAGTTGTTAATTATTTTATTAAAAATATTACCGAAAAACACAATTTCGAAGTCTGGAAAAATGCAAACCGCAATCTCATTGATATTGATCACCTGTATATTATCTGCAACGAAATTCTTCAAAAAAGGCTTTTTATAAACTCAATAATAAACATTGCTAATCCAAAAAATTATCCGGTGGTTTTTATAATAGAAAAGATCGAAAAGCATTTTGCTGTTACCGGAAATTACACCTTAATTGATAAGGGCGGCGGTCCTTTAATTAACAAAGATGCTATTGATTCCCTGTTCAAAAAATTCAATATTAATTTTGATGAGCATTATTTAAGCCGCCTGCTTCAAAAATATTTTCCCGCTAATTAAATTACCTTGTGGCTGAAAATAAAAACTGAATGAGGTCAATTTTCTTTTTATCACTGATGAACGGCAGTGCCTGGGGCGGTAGTGAAGAATTCTGGTATCGTACAGCTTTATGGATGAGCAGTAATAATTATAAAGTTAGTATCGCTTGTTTTGACTGGGAAGAAAAAAAAGAACGTATCCGGTTGTTAAAAGAATCAGGTTGCAGCATTTATTTATTGCCCAATAAAAAGGGCATCTTTAATAAACGGCTCATAAAAAAGGCACTCGATTCCATTCCCTTTAATGAATATCAGCTTACCGTTATAAACCAGGGGGGTTGGGAAGATATATTACATGCGCCTTTTAAGAATCTTTATAAAAAACTGCATAATTACGTAATCAATAATCATAACTATAATGTAAATGCTGTGCTTTCATTAAAAAAGCAACAACTATTGCAGCAGTGGCTTCATAAGGCAAAGATGAATTTTGGCGATACCCAAAAAATATTTGAGGCGATAGAAAAGAATTTCAATATTAATATTGATAAAAAGCAAACGCTTATTAACCCAATTGCTTCTCAGCCCGAAACCGGGCCATATCCTTACCCTGCATTTAGTGATGGAAACTGTATTTGGGTAATGTTTGCCGAAATGGATACTGCCCGAAAATCGCAGGATATTTTAATTAAAAGCTTATCCTCTTTAAAATGGAAAGAGCGAAACTGGCAACTGCATTTATATGGCAATGGAAAAGATAAAGCGATGCTGGAGAAACTGGTAGCTGGCTGTAAACTGCAAAATAAAATTTTATTTAAAGGCTATACCAATAATATAAAAAAATCGCTGCAGGATTACCACCTGCTTTTGCAATGTACCCGTATTGATGCTATGCCAATAACTGTGGTGGAAGCTATGGCAATGGCCAGGCCTTGCGTTGTAAGCCAAGTTGGGAATATGCCTGTTTGGGTTGAAGATAGAGTAAATGGGTTTGTTTGCAATGAAGTATCTGTAAAGGGTATTGACGAAGTATTGGAAAACTGCTGGCAACAAAAAAACAACTGGGAAGCAATGGGAAAAAATGCTTTTGATACATTTATAAAAAAATATCCGCAACCTTATGAAGAAAAGATTGCGGAGATTTTAAATAATTATCTTACTTAAATAAACTGGTTTTAAGCCGGCTCAGATTTCATTTGCTTTGAAACCCTTGAGCGTTAATTTTCGTCTAGTATCACCTTACGCATACGAATACTTTTGGGCTTTACTTCAATGCACTCATCCTGCTGAAAGTACTACATGCACTCTTGCAGCGTCATTAAGGTCTTTGGTGCGGCACGGCTTGCATCATCACTGCCACTTGTACGGAGATTAGTTAGTTTTTTTGGCTCCGTTGTATATACATTCAGATCACCCGGCTTAATATGCTCAGGAATGATGTGGCCTGCATAAATCTCTTCTCCCGGATCAACAAAAAACCGGCTTCTGTCCTGTAATTTATCAATAGAGTAACCGGTTATTCTTTCTGTATTTTTGATAACAAAACACCATTACTTCTTCTGGGAATATTTCCTTTCCATGTTCGGTAATCGGTAAAGCGGTGAGCCAATAAAGCTTCCCCGGCTGTGTTAGTGAGCTGGGGCATGCATATCACCAGTTAAAAGCAGTTGAAGAATGTATTGCTCAGTTTAAAAAAACTGGCTATTTAAATAAATGAACTGCTTTTATTATACAGTGGTTATTGTTACATGGAATTAAACCAAAAAGATGGAGCTTTAAAAATGTATGAAGAATTAAAAAAAATACAAAAAATGGCAGATGGGCTTAAGAATAAGATTGATGCAATGCCCGCTAATTAATCAAAGGGTAAAAGGTAGCAGCCCCATTTTACACTTTATGCATAAAGAACAGTGAGCATAAATAGAAAATAGCAATGTACTTTTGTTTACCTTTATTTGAAATGGTTTTTAATGATAAACAGAACGCCCCTAGTGTCGGTTGCAATGGCAACATTCAACGGCGAAAAATACATTGCAGCACAATTAGAGAGTATTGTTAACCAAACCTATGGCAATATTGAGATTGTAATAACCGACGACGCTTCTTCTGATAATACTGTACAGATCATAAAAGATTTTCAACTTAATTATTCGTTTATAAAACTGTTAATCAATCCTATTAATGTGGGTGTTACCAAAACCTTCGAAAATTCATTCAGGTCATCTACAGGCGATTTTATTGCCATATCCGACCAGGATGATATATGGGAATTAAATAAAATTGAAACCCAGTTAAAGCAACTTGGCAATGAAGATGCCATCTATTCCAATTCACTTTTAATAGATAAAAATGGGGCGTCATTAAATATAGAGTTTAAGTCTTTAATGAATCTGCAGTCTTACTATGATGGCTCACCTTTTTTAATGGGTAATTGTGTACCCGGACATACTATACTAATGAAAGCAGAATTTACAAAAAAAATATTACCATTACCGGGGGCAATGATGTTTGACCGATGGATAAGCTTTTGTGCCGCAGCAAATAATGGTATTAAATATATAGATATCCCCTTGGTAAAATACCGCCAACACGAAAGTAATACCATTGGTGTGGGAAAATCGAAAAACAAAAGCCGGCGCAAAACAAAAAAAGAACAGTTTAATATTAAGTTAACAGAGTTAAGGGCTTTTGAAAAAGCTTCAATCAAAAATGAAGCAACTAAACAGGTATTACATCAAATGCTGGATTTGTTTAACCGTAAATTAAGTTTGAGCAGAAGCCTTTTCTTTTTTAAACACATAGACAGGGTTTTAGTTATTAAAAACAAA
The DNA here is from genome assembly GCA_043755395.1 of Ferruginibacter sp. Taxonomy (GTDB): domain Bacteria; phylum Bacteroidota; class Bacteroidia; order Chitinophagales; family Chitinophagaceae; genus Ferruginibacter. The sequence continues at coordinate 30,873 of JAYUTC010000463.1, read as the reverse complement.
CCCAGGTACCGTAAAATATTGTATAGTTTTAAAATGTTTTTTAAACCAAATTATTAAACCAATTTATATAACAACCGTTACTTAAGTTTTATTTAAAGATAGTTTAAAAAAGATGCTAAACCCGGCAACAATATTAACCAACTAAAAAACTTAAATTCGCAAAGCCTATTTACATAAATCATTACTTTATTTATAATTTAAAATGTATACAATAATAGATAAATGCCGTATTAGCGGCAGCACTAATTTGGTAACTGTTTTATCGCTGGGTGAGCAATATCTTACGGGAGTATTCCCAAAATCCACTGATGAAATTATTACTAAAGGGCCTTTAGATTTAGTTTGGTGTCCTGATAGTGGTTTGTTACAAATGAAACAGTCGTATAGTTTAGAGGAAATGTATGGCGAAAATTATGGCTATCGCTCTGGCTTAAATGCATCAATGGTTAGCCATCTTACCTTAAAAATAAAAATGTTGGAGCGCCTTGCAAAGCCAACCATCAACGATTTAGTAATAGATATAGGAAGTAATGATGCCACTTCATTAAAAGCCTATTCCGGCAAGCACCGTAAGGTTGGTATAGACCCAACAGGTAAAAAATTTAAAGAATATTATACGGATGAGATTTCTCTAATTGCTGATTTTTTTTCGGCCAATGCATTTAAAGAAAACTTCCCAAATGATAAGGCTAAAATTATCACTTCCATTGCCATGTTTTATGATTTAGAAAGTCCGCTGGATTTTGTTAAAGATATAGAGGCAGTTTTAGCTGATGATGGTATCTGGCATTTTGAACAGAGTTATATGCCCAGCATGTTACGTACCAATTCCTATGATACTATTTGCCATGAACACTTAGAATTTTATTCTTTTAAAGTTGTAAAAAATATTTTAGAAACCTGCGGATTAAAAGTGGTGGATGTTCAGATGAATGCTGTAAACGGTGGTAGTTTTGCTGTTACAGCTTGTAAAAAAAGTGCGTCACATCTTGCCAATACGCCAATAATTAACTGGATGCTAAAACAAGAAGATGATTTAGGATTAGATACCCCTAAGCCATATCGTGATTTTGAAGAACGTGTTTTCAGGCATAGAAAAAATTTAACCGAATTAATTCAAGCATTGGTAGCTGATGGAAAAAAAATTTTGGGCTATGGCGCCAGTACAAAAGGAAATGTATTATTACAATTTTGTGGATTTACTACAAAGCATATACCTTATATTGCCGAAGTAAATGAAGAAAAGTTTGGCTCTTTTACACCCGGTACCAATATTCCTATAATTTCAGAAAAAGAAGCAAGGGCAATGAAGCCCGATTATTTTTTAGTACTCCCCTGGCATTTTAAAAATAGTATTTTACAAAGAGAACAGGAGTATATAGCGCAGGGCGGCAAATTTATTTTTCCTTTACCCGAAATTGAAATTGTATAAATGCTTAAAGAAATACTTTTTAAGTTAATACGGCCTTCTTTACTTGCCAACTCCCATTCGCAAGCCGGGGAAGACAGGATAGTTGATTTCCTTTTCAATACTATGGGAATAAAAAATATTACTTACATTGATATTGGCGCAAATGATCCTAAATTTTGCAATAACACTTATTTATTTTATTGCAGGGGCAGTAAAGGTGTTTTAATAGAACCGGATCCTGCATTTAATAAAGTTTTACAAAAAGCAAGGCCGAAAGATAAAGTAGTAGAAGCAGCCATAAGCGATAAAGAAAATGGAGAAGCAGATTTTTATATTTTCAACGAACCATCAATAAATACCCTTTCTAAAGAAGAAGCAATATTAAGACAACAATCCGGAAAATATTTTTTAAAAGAAACAAAGCGAATATCTTTATTAACTATTGAAAAAATTATAACTAAATATTTTGATGGAATTACACCACACTTGATTTCTTTAGATGTAGAGGGTGTGGATTATCCTGTTTTACAGTCTTTTGATTTTAATAAATACCCTGTTCCTGTTTGGATTGTTGAAACCTGTGAATATTCCGAAACACATATTAAACCGAAAATTTCACTTATTATTGAACTAATGCTAAGCAAGGGCTATTTTATATATGGCGATACTTATATCAATACCATTTTTGTAAATAAAGACTGGTTTTATAATTATGCAGGCAAAAATTAATGCAATAATATTTGGAGCAAGTGGGCAGGATGGCTATTATCTTACCCGATTATTAAAGCAGCAGCAAATAGAAGTAATTGGAATTTCACGTGGTGGTAATTTTATACATGGCGATGTGAGTGATTATACTTTTGTTGAAGAAAAAATAAGACAATATCAACCTGACTACATTTTTCATTTAGCAGCCACTTCTACCACCCGACACGATGCTATGTTTATCAACCACCAGGCAATAAGCACAGGAACACTAAATATTTTAGAAAGTGTAAAATTGCACAGCAAACATTCTAAAGTATTTTTATCAGGTAGCGCTATGCAATTTAAAAACGAAGGCAAGCCAATTAACGAAACATCTTCTTTTGAGGCAAACAGTCCCTATTCAGTTGCAAGAATACAATCTGTATTTGCTGCAAGATATTATAGAAATTATTGCGGGTTAAAAATTTATATAGGGTATTTGTTTAACCATGATAGTTTTTTGCGTAATGAAAACCATGTAAATAAAAAAATAACAACTGCTGTAAATCAAATAAAAAAAGATAGTACAAAAAAATTTGAGTTAGGTAATATTGATGTTAAAAAAGAATTCAATTTTGCAGGAGATGTAGTTGAAGCTATTTGGATTTTGGTAAATCAGGATAAAGTTTACGAGGCTGTAATTGGCAGTGGCAAAGCATATAGCATTAAACAATGGATGGAATATTGTTTTAAAAAAAACAATATTCCATGGGAAAATTTTGTAACTGTTAAAAAAGATTTTTTACCCGAATATGAAATTTTAGTTAGTGACCCTGCTTTAATAATGAGTCTTGGCTGGCATCCTAAAATAAATTTTTATCAACTGGCTGATAGTATGCTGGATAATTAAATAACCTTTAATAAGAGTAGAATGCAGAACAAAGATGAAATTCTCATCCTTTTTGATGGACAACATCTTGCCTTCTCACCAACTATAACACAATTGTATGACGCCTTATCCACAAATTATACTATTACAGTAATTGCCGAAACTTCAAAAAAATTCATCAGCCAAAGACTAACTGGCTACAATGTTATTTATTTTGAACCGCTAAGAAAAAAACCAACTTTCATATTTAAGGCATGGTATTTTTTATTGTCTTTATTAAATAAAGAAGTAAAGTTTTTACGAAAAAATAAAATAAAATTTCCTGAATATTATTACCGGTTCAAGCTGGTAAAAAAAATAATATTGCATAAACCTTACAAAAGAATTATTGCTGTGGATATTAAAAATTTATTTTACTGTTCAATGTTAAATAAAAAAGCAGATTTTCTTTCTCTGGAACTGGGGGTATCTGAAAATTTATTACCTATAATTAATACAAATCTTATTAACTGTATTATTATTCAGAGTAAGGAGCGTTTGGAGTATTTATTTAAATCCAGCCACTTTAAAGTTTTCTACATTCAAAATGCACCAATATATAAAGAGTTAGTGCAACCAGGCATTAAAAAAGGATTATTATACGGTGGCACAGCCTGGGATGCTTTTGGCTTTTATCATTGCCTTAATTATATAAAAGCATTTAATGAAGAAATTTTAACTGTACAGGGAGCTGTACCAAAAAACGACGAAAATAAAATTAATACCGAATACAAAAATTTACTTAATACAAAACGCTTAATAATCAATGATGCCTATATTGAAAATAAAAATGTAGTAAATTACTTTTCTCAATTTGAGATTGGCTTTTGCTTTTATAATTTTGATTTAGAATGGATCAATCATTTTAATTATAAATCTGCTCCATCTGGCAAATTGTTTAAATACCTTGCGGCAGGTGTACCCGTTGTGGCAAATAATATTATTGGATTTGCATTTGTAACCGAATTAAAGTGTGGGGTGCTTATAAATGATTTAAGTGAGGAGAAAATTAGAGAAGCTATACAGAAAATAAGAAATAATTATGCAGTTTTTGCTGCCAACGCCCTTACAACTGCAAAACATTTTAGTTTTGATAAAATGGTCCAGCCTTATCTTGATTTTGTAAAAGAGCATTGAGATAAAAATTATTAAGGTATAAATTTGGATTAACAAACATTAAAAATACCGCCCAGAGGGTATTGTAAATAATTATATTTCCCTGTACCTTGCTATAAAATATTTAGTTATGATACAAAAACTGTTTATTCTACTTGTAAGTGTTTTATTAATTATGCCTGCCAATGCTCAAAATGCCCAAACTACAGGCACTGCAAAAGATTTTTATAATGAAGGTGTTAAATTAAAAAATAGTAAGAATTACAAAGAAGCTTTAGCAGCCTTTAAAAATGCTATTACAAAAAAGGCTGATTTTGATGATGCTATTTACGAAGCAGGTTGGTGCTGCAATGAACTGGAGAAATATGCAGAAGCTGTTACCTATCTTGAAAAAGCTGCCAAATTATCCCCTTCAGCAGCGAAAATATTTTATGAACTTGGCTATGCCTATGAAAATACAAAAAAGGAAAACGATGCAATTTTAAACTATAAAAAGGCTTTGGAGTTATATCCTGAATATTATGATGCTTCCAAAAATATTGGTGATATATATTATAAAAAAGCAGATTACAAGACAGCTCTGGTTTATATGGAGCAATACCTAAAAACTGATGATGCAGATAATTATCATTATTATAAAGCTGGTTGGTGTTGCAATGATCTTGAAAAATATGAGGACGCCATTACTTATATGGAAAAATATGAACCTGAGGATGATAATGACAAAGCAAAAAAGTTTGCAGAAATAGGCTTTGCTAATTATAAATTAGAGAATAATGATAAAGCTATTGAAGCTTATAAAAATGCCATTTCCTTTAAACCCGATTATGGAGTTGCTTTAAGGGGTTTAGGGAATGTGTATTATAACAACACAAAGGAATATCCCCAGGCCATTAAATATTTTGAACTAGCAATGTCTAAAGATGAGGAAAACTCAAAAACTTATTACTATGATCTCGGCTGGCTTTATAATGATGCGGAAAAATATACCGATGCAATAAAGGTGCTTTTAAAAGCTATTATTTATGATGCGAAAGATGCCGGCGCAAGAGAAGAACTTGGGTATGCCTATTTTATACAAGGTGATAATACCAATGCTTTAATACAGCTAAATAAAGCAATTGAGTTGGATCCAAAAGCTAAGTTGGGGTATTATTACAAAGGGCTAACTTATCTGGCGCTGAATAAAAAAGATGACGCAAGGGAATTATATGATAAACTAAAAGCTGTAAATGCTGAACAGGCGGCTAAATTACTTGCCAAAATAAATGAAAAATAAATTTCATAAAAAATCCCTCAATTAAAAAATGAGGGATTTAATTTTTATAATAAAATTTTATACTGCCTCGGTCTTCATCTGTTTAGATACTTTTGATCTTTCATTTTCATCCAATATTACCTTACGCATACGAATGCTTTTTGGTGTTACTTCAATACACTCATCTTGTTGAATATATTCCATACATTCTTCCAAGGTCATCAAAATTTTAGGTGCGGCACGGCTGGCATCATCACTTCCACTGGCACGGTGATTAGTTAGTTTTTTTGGCTCCGTTGCATTTACATTTAAATCGCCTGGCTTAATATGCTCGGCAATTACCTGTCCTGCATAAACTTCCTCACCCGGATCAACAAAAAACCTTCCTCTGTCCTGTAATTTATCTATAGAGTACCCTGTAGTTTTTTCTGTATTTTTTGATAATAGTACACCATTACTTCTACCCGGGATATTTCCTTTCCAGGGACGGTAATCAGTAAAGCGATGAGCCATTACAGCTTCGCCGGCTGTATTGGTTAACATATTACTGCGTAACCCAATTAAACCTCTTGAAGGAATATCAAATTCAAGATGCTGCATTTCACCTTTACTTTCCATTACCAGCATTTCGCCTTTACGTTGCGTAACCAAATCAATTACTTTTCCGCTAAACTCCTGAGGAACATCTACCACCAGGTTTTCATAAGGCTCGCATTTCTTACCATCAATTTCTTTTACCAATACCTGAGGATTACCAACTGTTAATTCAAACCCTTCTCTGCGCATGGTTTCAATTAAAATACCCAGGTGCAAAATACCCCGGCCAAAAACTAAAAAACTATCAGCACCATCGGTATCTTCTACACGAAGGGCAAGATTTTTTTCAGTTTCTTTCATCAGCCTGTCACGCAAGTGGCGGGAGGTAACAAATTTACCTTCTCTTCCAAAAAAAGGTGAGTTGTTAATGCTGAACATCATACTCATGGTTGGTTCATCTACACTAATTACAGGTAATGCATCAGGAAAATCTACATCACAAATAGTATTACCAATATTAAATTCATCCAAACCAACAATTGCACAAATATCACCTGCACTTACTTCTGTTGCTTTCTTTTTACCCAGTGCTTCAAAAGTATACAGTTCCTTAACTTTCATTTTTTTTATTTCGCCTCCAGCCTGCACCAATGCAATTTGTTGCCCTTCTTTAACAGTACCACGGGCAACTTTACCTACTGCAATTCTCCCTAAAAAAGAAGAATAATCCAATGAGGTAATCTGCATTTGAGTGGTTCCCTCATTTACCTCCGGTTCGGGTACATACTCTAAAATGGCATCCAATAGGGGAAAAATATTATCAGTTTCTGTAAGAGATGTATTCATCCAGCCGTTCTTACTGCTGCCATAAATAGTAGGAAAATTCAATTGCTCTTCTGTTGCATCCAGATTAAAAAATAATTCAAAAACTGCATCATGCACTTCATCAGGGCGGCAGTTTGGTTTATCTACTTTATTAATAACTACAATAGGATGTAACCCCAAGTGCAATGCTTTTTGCAATACAAAACGGGTTTGTGGCATTGGTCCTTCAAAGGCATCTACCAATAACAATACACCATCAGCCATTTTTAACACTCTTTCCACTTCACCACCAAAATCACTGTGACCCGGAGTATCTATAACATTAATTTTTGTTCCTTTATAGTTTACTGATACGTTTTTACTGAATATGGTAATACCTCTTTCTCTTTCCAAATCATTATTATCCATTATCAATTCCCCAGTTTCCTGATTATCACGGAAGATATTAGTACTGTGCAGAATTTTATCTACCAGTGTTGTTTTACCATGATCTACGTGGGCAATAATGGCAACGTTGCGAATATTCATTGTGTAAATATTGTGGTAAAGTATTGATAATCAAATAGATTATATTGCTTTTCCCTTTTTTTTGAGGTGCAAAGGTACAGCATTTAAGCGGGCTTTCCGCATTAAATTATAAGGAAATTTAGTGTTGAGGGGAGTCAGTAAATAGTGGGTATTAAATACAATTTTACGAAAAAATTTATTTATTTAATACATTAATATTGCCAAAATTTAGCAATTATGAATGAAATACGAAAAATAGGAATCAGAAAAAGAATAGCACTGGTAGCACATGATAATAAAAAGGAAGACCTTTTACAATGGGCTCAATTTAATAAAACAGTATTAGCAAAACACGAATTAATTGCAACAGGCACAACCGGAAAACTATTGGAAGAAAAATTAGACCGGCCGGTCAAAAAAATGCTTAGTGGCCCTTTAGGTGGCGATCAACAAATTGGCGCAATGATAGCTGAAGGAAAAATTGACGTATTAATCTTTTTTTGGGATCCCATGGAAGCACAGGCACACGATAGTGATGTAAAAGCATTGTTGCGGCTTGGGGTTGCATGGAATATTTTATTAGCCTGCGACAGAGCGACTGCAGATTTTATTCTTACCTCACCATTGATGCAGGAAGAATATGAAACACAATTACCTGATTATAAGAATTACTTAAACAGAAAATTAAACAGGTAATAAAATTGATTGTTTACCCTGCTGTATTTTTCTGCTTTATTTTAAAACAGAACCCCGCTTATTTTACCGTTTAATTCCCTAAAATAATTAATACTAAAGCTGTATTAGTTATTTACTGAAGATGAAATAAGCTTTTGTAAATTGCACACCTATTATCATGCAATTTCAACTTCAATCTTCATATTCCCCCGCGGGCGATCAGCCACAAGCTATTCAACAGCTTACTGAAGGTCTTTTAAACGGCGAAAAATATCAGACCTTACTGGGTGTTACCGGAAGTGGTAAAACGTTTACCATGGCCAATGTTATACAAAATATACAGCGTCCCGTTTTGGTATTAACACATAATAAAACATTGGTAGCACAATTATACGGAGAGTTTAAACAATTTTTCCCTGATAATGCAGTGGGCTATTTTGTTAGTTACTATGATTATTATCAGCCCGAAGCCTACATGCCTGTTAGCAATACTTACATTGAAAAAGATTTAAGCATTAATGAAGAATTAGATAAACTAAGGTTACAGGCAACAGCACAATTACTTAGTGGCAGAAGAGATATCATTATTGTTGCCAGTGTAAGCTGTATTTATGGTATGGGTAATCCTACTGATTACGAAAACGGTATCATCCGCATCAATCAGGGACAAATGATTTCCCGGCAGGGATTTTTACATTCGCTTGTAAACAGTTTATACAATCGCAGTGAAGGGGATTTTACAAGAGGTACTTTTCGTGTAAAAGGAGATACAATAGATATTAATTTACCTTATGTTGATTTTGGTTACCGCATTACTTTTTTTGGCGATGAGATTGAAACAATTGAAACGCTGGAACTCAGCAGCGGAAAGCGTATCAGCAGCGTGGAGAATGCAGCTATTTTCCCTGCAAACTTATATGTTGCACCAAAAGATATGTTGCAGCAGGTAGTACATGAGATACAGGATGAAGTTGCCGCACAAGAATTATATTATAAAAATTCCGGAAAATATATTGAAGCACAACGCATCAACGAAAGGGTAAATTACGATTTGGAAATGATTAGGGAATTGGGATACTGCAGTGGCATAGAAAACTATTCCCGTTTTTTTGACAGAAGAAAACCAGGCACAAGACCTTTCTGTTTGCTGGATTATTTTCCGAAAGATTTTATTGTAATGATTGACGAAAGCCATCAAACCATTCCGCAGGTAAGCGGTATGTATGGCGGCGACAGGAGCCGTAAATTAGTACTGGTAGATTATGGTTTTCGATTACCCTCAGCACTAGATAACCGTCCCTTAAATTTTCATGAATTTGAGTCTTTGATAGGCCAAACAATTTTTGTTTCGGCTACCCCAAGCAATTATGAATTGGAAAAATGTGAAGGAATTGTTGTGGAGCAGGTAGTAAGGCCAACTGGCCTTTTAGATCCTCCTATTGAAGTTCGTCCTTCAGTAAATCAAATAGATGATTTGCTGGATGAAATTGATAAAAGAATTACAAAAGGCGACAGAGTACTGGTAACAACCCTTACCAAACGTATGGCCGAAGAAATGACGAAATATTTAGAACGAATTAATATTAAGTGTAAATACATCCATAGCGAAGTAGATGCATTGGAAAGAGTGGAAATATTAAGGGAATTACGCCTTGGGGTAATTGATGTTTTGGTTGGTGTAAATTTATTACGAGAAGGATTGGATTTGCCTGAAGTTTCATTGGTTGCAATTCTGGATGCTGATAAAGAAGGTTTTTTACGTAACGAAAGAAGCCTTACACAAACTGCAGGCAGAGCAGCACGTAATGTAGATGGATTGGTAATATTTTATGCAGACAAGATGACTGCCAGTATGCAAAAAACTATTGATGAAACCAACCGCCGCAGGGAAAAACAAGTAGCATTTAATATTGAGTTTAATATTACACCTACTACTATAATTAAAAATACTGAGCAAATTTTTGCACAGGGTTCGATACTTGATGTAAAAGGTTACGACCCAGCCAACCCTTATTCTATTAAGCCCAATGAAGACATCGTAAATATAGCTGCCGAGGAAGAAATGGAATACAAAACCATCCCCAAAATGGAAAAAGGGATTGCCAAAACCAAAAAGCAAATGGAAAAAGCTGCCAAAGATTTAGATTTTATGGAAGCGGCAAGACTGAGAGATGAGATGTTTAGATTGCAGAAGGAGTTGGAAGGGATGAAAAAGTTATAAAGTTGGTATGGCTTACAGGTCTTTAATATTATTAAATAATATAATAAAAAGCTACCTAAGGTTTAATATTTCTTAATAATAATTTGCTATCTTACTACCCCGTTATTAATAAAATCTATATCATGACAACAATTGCGCTTTACAATCTTAAAGGTGGTGTGGGTAAAACCGCCAGTTGTGTTAACCTTGCCTATTTAGCCGCAGCAGATGGTTTTAAAACCCTGCTATGGGATATTGACCCCCAAGGTTCTTCCTCTTTTTACTATAAAGCAAAACCCAAAACCCATCCCGGTATTAAAAAATTGATTACAAAAGATGCTGATTTGGAAAGTGCTATACTGAGCACCGACTTTGAATTATTGGATGTAATACCTGCAGATAACAACACCAGAAGTTTTGATATAATGCTTGAAGAAATGAAAGGGAATAAAAACCGGTTGAAAGGTGTTTTGAAGCAATTAGATAAAGAATATGATTTCGTTTTTATTGATTGCCATCCAGGTTTTAGTGCATTAAGTGAAAATATTTTCAACGCTGCAGATATTGTGCTGATGCCTGTAATTCCAACTACTTTATCTATCCGCACTTATCAAATGGTAAAAGATTATTTTAAAGAAAAAGATTTAGACATCAGTAAGATGATGTGCTTTTTTACCATGGCCGATTTACGTAAGAATATGCACAACGAAATAATGGAAGAGTTGTACAAAGACAAACGTTTTTTTCAAAATTATATACCCTATTTATCCGATGTAGAAAAAATGGGTATCCACAAAGCACCTATTATGGAGTTTGCCAATAGCAGTTATGCCGCTAAATGTTACCGCGAGCTTTGGATTGAGATTAAAGAAGGGGTGTTGGAATAATAGTATATTGAAAGTTTAATATTGAACATTAATTATTTAGTTAAGCAGAATTATGAAAAGAGAATTAACAAGCTGGTTTAGCCCGTCCTTGCAAAAAGAAATGCCCATTGCCACTTATGGCGACTATGGTTTTGCATTATTATTTGTACCAACAGCAGCAGCAGATTATTTAGAATACGAACGCTTTCAAATGATGGAAACTTTAGCTCCATATATTAATAGCGGAAAAGTAAAAGTTTTTTCTGTAAATAGTATTAATAACGAAAGCTGGTTAAATAACGAAATAGCTGGAGAGCATAAAGCCATTCGCCATAACCAGTTTAACCATTATATTTTTGATGAAGTAATCCCATTTATTAAAAATAGTACTTCAAATGAAACACCCATTATTACATGTGGTGCATCTTTTGGTGCCCTGCACAGCATGAACCTTTTTTTAAAACGCCCCGATTTAATTAATGGCGTTATTGCTATGAGTGGCGTACACGATCTTACAGAATATACCAAGGGGTTTTATGATGAGCATGTATATTTTAATTCCCCAATGCATTATATTCCCAATTTAACCGATCATACTGTATTAGAACAAATCAGAAGCAGTAATCATATTCATTTACTTACCGGAAGCGGTGACTATGAAGACCCTAATGCTTCAAGAGAATTTGCCAAAGTACTTTACAGTAAAGGCATTACCTACGAACTTGATGTTTGGGACCATCAATGGAAACACGATTGGCCTACCTGGAGAGCCATGTTACCGGCTTATTTAGAATCCCGGTTTTAATTTTTTATCTTTATATACAATAAAACTGACCCTTTTTAGTTATACCATGGTATCCCTTATGATATCCTGACACATGAAAAAACCAGTCCTTCTATTTGCACTAAAGTGCTCAGTAATTTTATACTTTGCGGCATGCACCAGCATTGAGAACTTAGCAGTTTCAAAATCAGTTACGCAGTTAGTAACTAAAGGAACCTGGAAGGTAAATTGCTATAGTAGTACCATTACCGATAACACCTGTGATTTTAAAGATTATACATTTACATTTGATCCCTCGGGCAAGGTTATTGCCCTAAAAGACAATTTAAGTTTTACCGGCAATTGGATTGAAGATAATATATCAAAAAAAATAATAATAAATTTTAATAACTCCAATGTTTTACTCGATGAGTTAAGCGATTACTGGAATATTACATCAATAACTGATGCAGGAATAAGTTTTGAAAAAAACAGCGAAAAAGTTACTGAAAAATTTTATATCACTTCATTATAAACAAATAGTACTTCCTGTTAGCCGCTTTTTTAAAAAGCGGCTTTTTTGTTTTACAGCATCCTTGATTAGCAAAGGCAATTGTTTTACTTTTACCCCATGCAGAAAAAATTATTTTTATTAGATGCTTTTGCGTTGGTATTCCGGGCATATTATGCTTTAATACGAAACCCACGTATTACCAGTAAAGGCCGCAATACCAACGCCCAGTTCGGTTTTACCAATACTCTTATCGACCTTATAAAAAATCAAAACCCAACACATATGGCTGTTTGTTTTGATACACATGCCCCAACAGAGCGCCATACAGATTTTGCAGATTATAAAGCAAACCGACAAGAAACACCTGAAGATATTTTATCGGCTGTGCCCGACATAAAAAAAATAATAGAAGGTTTTAATATCCCTGTAATTGGAATTGACGGATATGAGGCGGATGATGTAATTGGTGCTTTAGCAAAACAAGCAGAGTCCGCAGGCTACGAAGTTTTTATGGTAACGCCTGATAAAGATTATGGGCAACTTGTTTCTGAAAACATAAAAATTTATAAACCTCCATACCAGGGAGGCAATTTTGAAATATTGGGACCTAAAGAAGTTTGTGAAAAATGGGGAATAAAAAATGTAAGCCAGGTAATTGATATCTTAGGATTAATGGGTGATGCTGTTGATAATATTCCGGGCATAAAAGGTGTAGGAGAAAAAACTGCTGCAAAACTATTAGCAGAATATGAAACTTTGGAAAACATTTTAGACAATGCAGATAAAATAAAAGGCTCTATAGGAGAAAAAGTAAGAGCCGGAAAAGAGCTTGCAGTAATCAGTAAAAAACTAGCCACTATCATTACAAACATTCCTGCTGCTGAATTTCATGAAGAAAATTTTCGCATCAAAGAAATGAATAAAGAGGCATTGAAAGAAATTTTTGAAGAGCTGGAATTTAAAACATTAGGCAAAAGAGTTTTAGGCGATGACATCAATGTAACGGCAGAAGTATGGAACCATACTAACAAGCCGGGTGTAAAAACTGAAAAAGCAGCAACTGCTCAAATGGATTTGTTTGGTAACGTTATTGAACAGCCGCAACAAGCACTTCCAGTGGTTGCAACCGCCGACGGCAGTTTAAAAGAAGAATCAATAATGGCCGTTGATAAAAATATCAACAACACTCCACACAATTATATTTTAACCAACAGCGATGAACTTATTAGCCAATTAACCAATAAACTAATAAGCCATAAAGAAATTTGTTTTGATACAGAGACCACCGGCATTGATGCTAACAATGCCGAATTGGTGGGCTTAAGTTTTTCGGTAATACCCGGTGAAGCATATTATGTGCCCTGCCCCGCTGAAAGAGAAGAATGTATTGCTCTCTTAAATAAATTTAAAGCAATATTTGATGATACTACAAAAACCTGGATTGGCCAGAATTTAAAATATGACATGCTGATACTGAAATGGTACGGGTTTGAGTTAAAGGGAAATACTTTTGATACCATGCTGGCGCATTATGTTATTGAACCCGATGGTAAGAGAAATATGGATGCCTTAAGTGCAAAATATTTGGGATATGAACCGGTTCATATAGAAGAACTGATAGGGAAAAAAGGAAAAGGCCAGGGAACTATGAGAGATGTAGAGTTGGAAAAAATAAAAGAGTATGCTGCCGAAGATGCCGATATTACTTTGCAGTTAAAAAATATTTTTCTTCCACGGTTAAAAGAAAAAGAAGTAGCAAAAGTTTTTTACGAAGTGGAAAACCCGTTGGTGAAAGTGTTAACCGCAATGGAATTTGAAGGTATCCGTATTGACGAAGGTTTTTTAAATGAATACAGCAAGGAATTAGAGAGAGAAGCAAAGATTGCAGAAGAAAGTGTATACAAACAAGCCGGTGTTCGTTTTAATTTGGCCAGCCCCAAGCAACTTGGAGAAGTGCTTTTTGATAAAATGCAAATAGACCCTAAAGCAAAAAAAACAAAAACCGGCCAATATGCAACAGGAGAAGATGTGTTATTGAAGCTGGCAAGTAAAAATAAAATTGTAGATGACATTTTAATTTTCAGAGAATACACCAAATTAAAATCAACTTATGTAGACGCATTGCCGCTGATGATAAATAAAAAAACAGGCAGGGTACATACTTCCTATGCACAAGCTGTTGCGGTTACCGGCAGGTTAAGCAGCAACAACCCCAACCTGCAAAATATTCCGGTACGTACAGAAAGAGGAAGAGAAATCAGAAAAGCATTTATACCCCGGGATAAAGACCATGTGTTAATATCTGCAGATTATTCTCAAATTGAATTACGCATTGTTGCTGCTATAAGTGGCGATGTAAATATGTGCGAAGCTTTTACTACAGGAAAAGATATTCATACTGCAACAGCAGCAAAAGTTTTTAATGTAGATGAAAAAGAGGTGACAAAAGAAATGCGGTACAAAGCCAAGAGTGTAAACTTTGGTATTATTTACGGACAAGGAGCTTTTGGCCTTGCAGAAAACTTAGGTATACCAAGGGCAGAGGCAAAGGAAATTATTGATAACTATAAAAAGCAGTTTCCTAATATTCAAAAATATATGGATGATACCATCAACTTTGCCAAAGAAAACGGATATGTAGAAACATTGATGGGCCGCAAGCGCTGGTTAAAAGATATTAACAGCGCCAACTTTACCGTACGTGGTTTTGCAGAACGCAATGCCATTAACAGCCCCATACAAGGAAGCGCTGCTGATATGATAAAACTGGCAATGATAAAAATTCATCATGAATTCAACAAACAGAATTTTAAAAGTAAAATGTTATTGCAGGTGCATGATGAATTGGTATTTGATGCACATAAAGATGAAGTTGAAATCATCAAACCAATTATATTAAATTGTATGCAAACCGCTTTATCATTACCTAATGGCGTACCAACAGATGCAGAGATTGGAGTTGGAGAAAACTGGCTGATGGCACATTAAATAATTTCAGTTATGAACCCTACCCTTATATATTGCTACGATGCTTATTGTGGATGGTGCTATGGTTTTAGCCCTGTTATAAAAAAAATTGACACCAATTATAAAGATAAACTTGTAATAGAAGTATTGAGTGGAGGAATGATCATTGGCGAACAGGTATTACCAATAGAAAAAATAGGCCCTTATATGCAAACTGCTTATAAAAGTGTAGAAGAATTAACCGGTATAAAATTTGGAGACGATTTTTTATGGCATATCAATAACCCTGATAAAAGTGATTGGGTAATGAATTCTGAAAAGCCGGCTATTGCTTTGTGTATTTTAAAAGAATATTATCCCGAACGTCAACTGGAGTTTGCAAATGATCTGCAATATGCATTAAACTACGAGGGCCGAGATCTGGATGATGATGTAACCTATCTTCATTTACTTGATAAATACTCCATTCAACCAGAAGCTTTTTACGGCAAACTAAAGAGTGAAGAATATAAAGAAATGGCCTATTACGAATTTGCCTTGATGAAACAGTTACAAGTTAATGGTTATCCTACTGTATTTATTCAAACAGCTGAATTAAAATTTGTAATGGTAGCAAGGGGATTCACCGATTACGAAACTCTTAAGAATAGAATAGATAATATTTTAAATGAAATTCCTCAACCTGTATAAATGAAAAATTTATAATTGTTATTTTCTCTTTTTTACAGGTTTCTTTTTTGATGCCTTTGCTAATTTATTAAATACCAGCGCCAGCTTTACCCAATATTCCAGTTTCTTTTTTGTGTTGAGTGTATCTGCATCAACAAATACATATCCTTTCATAATCCGGCCAGTAAAATCCATTGGACTGCAACCATCTTTTTCTATTACTACATCATATATTGCCGGATCAAGCCTTACCATCATCCGCTCATTTTCTATTCCCAAACACATTTTACCGTCAACCATAAAACATAAACCTCCAAACATTCTTTTCTCTTCAACATTTTTATGGGTTGTTGCAATGATCTCTCTTGCACGATCGGCCAATTTTTCGTTAAACGACATATACTCTATATTGGTTGAGGTACCGAATGCAAGGCAATCCTGTTGCCTTCCGTATCCAGGATTACTGCCATATAGCCATAGTCTGGATAAATTTCGGTTTTAGGTACCATAATACTGCCGCCTGCATCCACAACTTTGTCTAAAACATTTTGCACATCAGGATTACCATTTAAGTAAATTAATGGGCCCTCTGTAGAAGAAGGTTTGTGAAAACCCCCACTGTCAACCAATGCGCCGCCAACCTGTGTCATCATATCGTTTAATGGAAACATCCGCATTTTTATATTGGGCAAATCCATTGGTGACATTGTAACACCAAAAATGATTTCATAAAATTTTTGTGCTCTGTTAATATCCGTTGTTGGTATTTCAAACCAACTGATTGCATTGTTCATTTTTTTATTTTTAAATTATTTAGGCATACTTTGTTTTTCCCATTGCTCCAGAACTTTAATTAAACTATCGCTCAATGCCGGCTTTTTGCTTTTCCATGGCATAAATTTATTATCTGTTTGAGGAAGCTTTACCCGTATAATCATATCTGTAAAATGATTTTTTACAGCATCATAACTGTTTAATGGTTCTTTTTTACCCCCAGGAGGAAAATGGCAAGGTGTGCAACTTGCCTGTAATATGGGCATTATATCTTTTTCAAATGAAACAACTGCAGGTTTCATTGATTTACCTGTTTTTTTACTGGAGCTGCAATTTTGCAAGATTACAATGCTGAAAAAGCCCAGCGTAATAAAAAGAATTTTTTTCATGATTTGTTTTTTTATTTTGTTTAGATTTTTTTATTGCTTTATATATAAATTATTATTACAGGCGCTCTGTTTCACTTTGTTTTTCCATTCACTCATGCCATATTCCATATTAG
This sequence comes from Ferruginibacter sp., assembly GCA_043755395.1. Taxonomy (GTDB): domain Bacteria; phylum Bacteroidota; class Bacteroidia; order Chitinophagales; family Chitinophagaceae; genus Ferruginibacter. The sequence continues at coordinate 13,674 of JAYUTC010000463.1, read as the reverse complement.
TTACTTTGGTAAATCCATTTTGCATCAGTATATAACTTGCCATCGGGCTGCGGTGACTGTGGCTGCAATACACAATTATTTCTTTACCTTTAAATTTCACCAGTTCTTTAATTCTTTTTTCTAAATCCTGTACTGGTATATTAACTGCTCCCAGAAGCCTTCCAAATTTATCTTTTGCTTTGCCGTTAAACTCTTCGGGTGTGCGAACATCCAGCAGTACCACATTCTTTTTACCCATATCGGCAATAAAACTGCAAAGTGCATCCGGTTCTATATTGTAAAATTTAACAGTTGATTTATCTACCAGTTTCATAGTACAGTTACTGCAAACACCCGGCTTATTATGAATAACTTTATCACAATCCTGACCGCAGGGCAGGCATACATATTCAGTATCAGAAAATACAGTTTTTGTTTGTATTTGGTTATTTTTTTTATTCCATGTAAAGCTTAATAAAACCAGGCCAGTCATTATATTCAGTACTGTTACTATTGTTTTTTTCATTTTTAATTATTTATATCTTTCCCTTCTTTCAATTTTGCAATATTACCTTCCAGTTGTTTTTTAGCGCCATCATTAGTTGCCTGTGCCATTGCATTGTCTGCATGCTTCAATGCATTTTTATAATCTGCTTTGGCAGAGTAGGCCATCATTAAACCAAGATTTACAATATAAATATCACCATACCTTTTTTTAGATGCCATTACTACTTCCATTGATTTATCTGCCCGCTTTTGTGTTATCAATTGCCTGGCATAAGCTGTGTATTGATTAGCGGTTGCAATTTGTAAAGCTTCATTCATAGTTGAATCAGCTTCAGGAACCCTGGTCAGTTTTTCATAAGCAGTTGCCAGGTTACGTAAAGTGATATAGGTTTTTTGCCCGCCAACACCATCTATTGCCCTTTTACTCCATTGCAAGGCTTCTTCTAAATTAATATTTTTATTTAAACAGTATTGGGCAGCCTGTAATTCAAGCGCCGGAGTAAATCCTTTTCCACTGGTTAGTTGTTCCCGCATTCTGGCAATAACAATATTTTCAACATCCACATCTACTTTAAATGGTATTGATAATTTTTCCCACTGCATCGCAATTACACAATACTTTTCTTTGTGTTCTATAAACTCATACTTTAAATATTCTATATTCTTATCCAAGGCAACGGGTTTAACATTTACACGTAAGGCATCATATTTTTCATCGTAATAAAAACTTCCCCAGGCTTCTGTTTGTGTATTAAATATGATGGTAACATTATCGGATCCCATTGCCATAAACAAACCATATGTGCCTGCTTTTAATGGCTGCCCTTCTATTTTTACATCATGCTCAAAACTGATGGTTGTATTTTCGTTTGCACCTGCACGCCATGGTTGCGTATTTTTATTGGTAGTTAAATTGGGGCTGGTAAATCCATATGTAACCAAATTTCCATCGCCCCATATTTTTCCTTCTCTTTTGTTTACATCGGGCCTGCTGTATTTAATGGTTATAGAAGTAATGCCCACTTCTTCGCTTGCAGTAGCCCGGGGGTTTCCTCCACTCGGGGGTAAATCCATTTGTGCAAAAACCGAAGAAACAAAAAGAATAAACGAGGAAATAAACAGTAATCTTTTCATATAGCTGTAATTTTATTTTGGTAAAAGATATCGTACAATTTAAAAGTGTTTTTATTTTTTTCTTCTGTACTCCAAATCATATTCTGTGCTCCAGCTAATACCTTTATCCTTGCTGATTTCGCCATGCTGCCGAAGTTTTACCGGACTTAAATTAGTAAAGGTCATTTTTCTTATTGCCATACTGTCTTTACTAAATTTAAATGGTGTGCTGGTATAAATTATTTGATTGTTTTCAAATTTACCTAAAAGATATTCATTGGACCCTCCGGAATTATCCACCCAGGTTTGCTGCCATTGTTTTGTAGTGGTATTGTAAGTATTAAAACTTTTACCTGCATAACGCAGCCCCTGTTGTACCGAAGCACTGGTCCACTCTTCAAAAATAATACAGCTATCCAATATTAAGCTGATCTTGCTGTCGCCTGCTTTGTTACCATCAGGGCCAAAGGCCTCCCATTCTCCAATCCAAAAATCAAACTGGCGGTAAACAGGATTACTGCAGGGGAGTTTGCCGGTTTGGGCTTTGGTAGTAGTTACAATAATACTAAAGCTGAAAAGCAGTATAAATTTTAGCATGTTAGTTTTTTAAACAGACAACTATTTTATTAACAAAGTTTCTTTACTTATCCCTCTATACTTCCGTTTATACTTTTACTATTTTGTTACTACTGTTCCCATTTTCCCATACACTTCATCGTTTGCTTCCCAAAGTTCCACCCTGTTACCTTCGCCATCCAGTATATGTACAAATTTTCCATACTCATAAATTTCCATCTGATCCACAATGGTTACGCCTTCTTCTTTCAATTGCTTAATCAGTGCTTCCAGATCATCCACCCTGTAATTGATCATGTATTGCTGCGATGCATTGCCAAAATAATCGGTATCCTTTTCAAACGGGCTCCAGGCTGAATAGCCTTTCTTTTCTTTATCATCGCTGTGCCGCCATTCAAAACTGCTGCCGTATTTATCCATGGCAATACCCAAATGCCTGGCATACCAATCTTTTTGTGCATCCGGATTATCACATTTAAAAAAAATGCCGCCGATTGAAGTAACTCTTTTCATTCTTTTTAATTATCAAATTAGGTAACTTATTTGGTGTTTGCAATAAATATTTTATAGATGGCGATGCCTGTTTTCGAATATTCCATAAAACTTTATTTTGCCTCTATTTACATTTTATTAACAAACAGTTTGTGTAATTCTTTTTGTTGTTTCATCCAATAAAAAAATCAACTGTTATGTTTTTACAAAAACTGTTTAAAGATGCCCGCTACTTTCAAATTTTATTTCAAAGTATATTTTTAAGTTATGGCATTTTATTTTTACACTGGAATGCAGAATGGTGGTTGTACAGTACTTATTTTACTGTAAGTATTGCAACTCAATTAGTATTTGAATATTTTTTTGGTAATAAAACATTTGCTTACAGCAAATGCATTGCTTATAGCTTTCCCTCAGTTGTCATTTCTTCTTTTGGATTAAGTTTATTATTAAAAACCAATCAGATTGAAATTGCTGCACTGGCTGCATTTATTTCTATCGCATCAAAATTTATCATCCGGATAAAAGGCAAGCATATTTTTAATCCATCTGCATTGGGCATTGTGGCCAGTATTTTTTTAACGGGCAAAGCATGGTTTAGTCCCGGCCAATGGGGTAGCAGCACTGTTATACTTTTTGCCGTTTGCTGCCTCGGTTTTATTGTTGTTACCAAGGTACAAAAATTAGATACCAGCCTTGCTTTTCTTTTAACATTTGCAGGCCTGCTTTTTATCAGGCAAATTATTTATTTAGGATGGCCAATGGATTTTTTTCTTCAATCTGTAAGCACCGGAAGCTTATCACTCTTTTCTTTTTTTATGATCACTGACCCTAAAACAATACCCAATAATAAATGGGCAAGAATTATTTGGTGCGTTGCTATTGCCGCTGTTGCATTTTATTTAACCACCTTTAAATTTATAAATGGTGCACCAATATTTGTTTTAGTGCTTGCTCAGCCTTTAGTGCCATTAATTGACTGGCTGTTTAAAGCTAAAAGGTTCGAGTGGACTACTTCGCCAAAGTTTAATACTAAGGAAAATGAATTTTTAAATATCATTTGTTCCAAATCAATCATGTAATCAATTAACTTAAAAAATACATTATGAAACGTAAACTATTCATTATTGGGGCGGCCATTGTTGCTACTCCATTTATCATGTCTTTCTGTGGCTTTTATGTAAGCAAAGCTGATGGCACATTAAAAAACAAAACATCACAGGTTATTTTAGTACGTGATGGTAATAAAAATGTAATTACCATGTACAACGATTTTAAAGGCGATACCAAAGATTTTGCCATGGTGATACCCGTACCCGTAGTGTTAAGGAAAGATGATATTAAGGTGGTGGACCAAAGTATTTTTCAGCGCCTTAATGATTATAGTGCACCAAGGTTGGTAGAGTACTGGGATCAGAACCCTTGTAATGCATATGATAAAATGGAAGACAGATTAGCTGGTAAATCTGCCGGGGCACAAATTAATGAGGTTATGGTTAGCGGAGCATATAAAAGAAAAGAAACTGTAAAAATTGAGGCTCAGTATTTAATTGGGGAATACGATATATTAATATTAAGTGCTAAAGAAAGCAGCGGACTAAAAGACTGGCTGAATGAAAACGGTTATAAAATTCCTGAAGCTGCCGAAGAAGTGCTGGAACCTTATATTAAAAGTAATATGAAATTTTTTGTAGTTAAAGTAAATGAAAAAGAAAAGAAAAAACTGAATAATAATTTTCTTCGCCCTATTCAGATTAGTTTTAATTCTCCCAAATTTATGCTGCCTATACGCTTGGGAATGGCTAATGCCGATGGCGATCAGGATTTAATTGTGTATGCATTTACCCGTAAAGGAAGAATTGAATGTACTAACTACCGCAATGCCAATATTACAACGGATAAAAATATTCCATTATTTGTACAAAAAAACTTTAGTGCATTTTATGGTAACCTGTTTACGCACCAATGGAATAATGAAGATAAGAGCGTTGCCTTTTTGGAATATGCCTGGGACGTAAGTCCACAAAATTTTTATCATTGCGATCCCTGTATTGCAACAGCACCCAGCGAGCAGGATTTAGTACAGAGTGGTGTTTGGTGGCTGGGCGACAAAGACTGGAGTGATTACAGCGATGTAGACAATGATGAGCCTGATAACGGCAGTAAAAATGTACATTTTACCCGGTTGCACTTTCGCTACAACAGAAAATATTTTGCACAGGATCTGCTGTTCCAGGTAACGCCTAATACCGAAACTTTTCAGGCAAGGTATGTAATTACACATCCTGCAACAGGTGATTTAAGCTGTGCAGCAGGAAAAAAATATTTACAGGATTTAAAAACAAAAAGAAAAAAAGAGCTGGTGGAGCTAACAGCATTAACAGGTACCAATATCAATAACTGGCAGGATGATGCCAGTGCAAAAAATGATGAAGAGGATGTGGCAGAGGCACAATACCAAACACTATTACCTCAGGTTAAAAAAGATATGGAAGGGGAGAAAACTTTACCCGGAAGTATGATATTAGTAAGTGCAGTATTGTTGGGTGGCGCAGGTTTGATGAGATGGAAGGGATTTATTTAAGTTTAAAAAAATTGGCTATACAGGTTTTGGTTTTAAGCATTTCTGTTTTTACAGAAGTGCTTTTTCTATTCTGTAAAAAAAGCCCTGCAAATTTGCAGAGCCTTTGTATTTGTATTCACCATTTATTATTATTGTCTACCCCCGCCATTTCCTCTTTGTTGCCTCATTGATGGCTCAATATCATCTTTCCATGTTTTCATTTGCGCCTCAGTAAGTATAGCTTTTAATTTAGCATCCCTTTCATCAGTCAGCTTTTGCCTTACCGCCATCATAGCATCTCTGTCGGGTTGTCCGCCACCTGCTCTTAATTCATCCATCTTTTTATCCTGTTCTCTAAAAGAATTCATAAATACAGAATCTAATAAAGCCATTTTAGATGCATCAGGTTTAAAGGCGCTGTCTAATTTTTCATGTATCGGTTTCAGTCTTTCTTCGGGAGTTCTTCTTTGAAAATTTCCTCCACCCTGTGCATTTACTGAGGCAATACTTAATAATGCTGCAGTTGCTGCTAATAGCATTTGTTTTTTCATTTCATTTTATTTTGTGTGTAATTAAAAAAATTTTATTTTTTTTCTTCCGGCTTTTTATTCTTGTTCCATATTTTATAAAATAGTGAATCAAATTTTATTTGTTGTTCAGCAGAACAAATTTTTCTTATGGATGCAAAATGATTCAGCATCTGCATTTCCATTATTTTTTGTTTTTCGGCAGATTGATTTACAGTACTTGCAATTACAGAATCGCTAAACCCTTTAGCACCCAATTCTTTAAACTGTTGTTCTTTACTATTTCTTAATTCATCAAAATCTGTCTTCATTTTTTCTCTGTGCAACTTACTTAGAGAATCATATTGGTTCAGTTGCTGTTCACTAAATCCAATATCCTTTTGCAAAAATTCTTTCATCATTGCGCTTCTGTCGCCACGGCCGCCTCTTCTGCCCCCCTCTTTATTCCCTAAAAAAAAGAAAAGGATGGCAATATTGGCAATTAGCAATATACCAATCAGCAGCAGGTATAATTTACTTTTTGATTGTGTACTCATTATGGTTCTATATTTTCTATGTCATTTAATACTGCAACAGAGCTGTTATATTCATCAACTGATGTATACCGGTCTTCTGATGCAGCGGTTGTATTAGACGAATAATTATTGGTAACTACTATTGCATTTATAGCAATTACCAAACAAATTCCTGCAAGTGCAATAGCCGGCCTGTTAATAAATTTCAGTGCTGTATCCCAACTGGTTTCATTATTATTCTGCATTCTGGCATTCAATCTGGTTAAAAGATAAGGCTTGGGTATTGCCCTTTTAGCATTATCTAAACTGCTTAATGCTTCGTGAATTAATTTGTTAATATGTTCATTACTAGTCATCGTATTTAAAAATTATTTTCTTCGTAATACTGTTTTAATATTTTTCTCAAATTTCCTTTTGCTCTTGCTATTAATGATTCTACAGCCGGTAAAGACATGCTCATTATATCTGCAATCTCCCTGTACTGTTGTGCTTCCAGCCTATGCAGCGTAAAAGCAATTCGTTGGTTTTCCGGAAGCTGTTTTAAGGCTTTAAATAATTCCACGGCTCTTTCTTTATTTTCAAATACTACACCCGGATGATTAAATTCTTTTGGATGCAATTCTTCCTCACCATCATAACCAAATAAACTTTGTACAAATGCAAAACGTTTTTTACGTTTTTTTTTCTTTACATGATCAAGAGCTTTTGTTATTACAATACGGTAAAGCCATGTTGAAAACTTTGATTCGCCTTTAAAAGAACTTACAGACTGGAATACCTGTATAAAAACATCCTGAGTAATATCGTCGGCATCATCTTCGTTTTGAACAATACTAACAGCTGTATTATACACCATATCCTGCCACTCATCAACCAGCTTTTTAAAAGCCTGTTCATCACCCTCTTGCAACTGCACAATTAATTCCGGTTGGTTCAAAATGGATCATTTTTTAATGCTGCTTTAAAGTTAATTAAAATCCTCCACCTCTGCCACCACCAAACCCACCGCCGGGCCTCCCTTGTCCATCTCCTCTATTAAAATTATTTTGATTTGCTGGTGCAGAGCCAAAGTTCTTTAATTTGTAGGTGAAAGTCAGCATAAAATACTGATTTAACACCTGCGTTTGTGCATCTTCAATATAAGATCCGGTTACAGTTCTAACAATGCTTTGATTTTGTTTTAATAAATCAAAAACAGATAATTTTAATTCGGCTTCTTTCTTTTTTAATATTTTTTTACCAATAGCTGCATTCCATAACCAAAAGCTTTGGTTAAACCCATCAGATAATCCGCTGTAAGTATTTCCCGAAACATCATTTTGTAAAAACCAGCCTGATTTACTTAATAGATTAATCTGCACCCCGGCACTTTGATTAATATATTTTGTTGCAGTACTGTTTGAAGTATTAGTTTTTGAGTCATTAAAATTTGCACTATACGATAAATTAAAATCTATATACTCACTTATGTTACTTGCAAATACCACGCCCGTATTATAGGCATAACTATTTGTAATAGTTTTATTGTTATTTACAATACCGGGCAATTTTGAATAACTAAACCCGGCATTTAAATTTAATGTAGTTTTTATTAATTTTATTGGCATACTATACGTAAAAAATGTACGTAAATTTTTATACCCGTCCAGGTTTATTGGTTTGGTTAACTGCGATCCTCTTTTTAAAATAATATTTTGCTGTATAACACTGTCTTTAGTAGCAACATATGTTGCACTGGAAATATAATCGCCGGCTTGTTGAAATAATAAATTAGCAAAAAAACTTTTACTGGTTTTTGAATTTGTATAAGAATACCGGCTTGATAAAAAATGAGTATACGATTGTTTTAAATCAGGGTTACCGCTACTTACTCTTACAGGATTACTAAGGTTTACCACATCCTGCAATTGGCTTACTGACGGGAAATTAGTAGAGGCTCTGTAAAACATTCGAATATTACTGGAAACTGAAATCTTTTTCTGCCACATCAGATTGGGCAATATATTTGTAAATGTTTGATTTACAGATACTGTGGTTGGGAATATTCGCTGGCTTTGTAATTTAGACTGTTGAAAATTTAAACCAAAAGAAAGTTGTTCATTTCTGCTTTTTCCTAATCTGTAATTTATACCTGCATTGTTTGTGGTAATGGTATTATCAAAAAGGTTTGAAAGTGTGGTATCAAATTTTGTATATTTTTGGCCATCATAAGAAAAAGTTTGTTGATCTGCTTTATTTTTTTGTATGGATGGTGTGTAATCAAATTGCAATTGGCCATTTTTACCAATAGGTTCTGTAAAAGCAATATTTCCGCCAACGGTGTTTCCATTGGTATTGTTCTCACTAAGTCTGTTTTGAAGCGAATCGGTAACAGTTCCGTTATTATAAAATTTATATTTAGCTTCAGTAATAGTTTCACCATCGTTTTTATTCCAGCTGGTATTAAGGCCAAATGACAGGGTGCGACCTCTTTTTGCAAATGAATGACGAAACATAATATTATTTCTAATATTAAAGCCGCTTTTATCCGAAACATTTTTACTGAGCGATGTATTTATAGAATCATTCAGGCCATAATAATTTTGTAAAAAAGTAAGGGAAGTAGATTTATTATCCTGAAAACTGATATTAGGTATAATAAAAATTGAATTGGCCGAATCTAATTTATATTCTAACCGCATATTAATACGGTGATTATTATTATCGGAAACAGAATTATTCTTTTGTTCACTGAACAAATTTTTAGGATTAAAAAAAGTTTCTGTATTAGTTAGACTTTCATTTTTAATATTGCTATTATTATAAAAATAGCTACCCGTTAATGTTAATTTTTTTCCATAAACATTACTAAAATTAATACCGGCAGCATTTGTTTTGCTGATACCACTTGCCTGGCCCACATTAAAATTATCTGACCCACCACCACCCGGGCCACCACCTCTGCCCCCACCGCCACGACCGCCACCTCCACCACTGCTGGTTGCTCCTAATAAATCCTGTGATCCAAAATTTTGTTGATTAATATTATTAAAATTCCCTACTAAAGAAATGCGCCTGTTGCCTTTAAAAAAACTAATATTACCACCGGAAGTATATCGGCTGTCTGTTCCTGCTCCGGCATAAATTCTTCCAAACTGACCGTTTTTTATACCAGATTTTGTAACAATGTTTACGGTTTTTTGAGAGTTGCCATCATCAAATCCTGTAAGTTGTGCCTGATCACTTAATTTATCAAACACCTGAATTTTATCAATAACTTCTGCAGGCAAATTTTTTAAAGCTGCTGTTGCATCATCCCCAAAAAAATCTCTTCCGTCAACAGTTACTTTCCGAACCTGTTCGCCCATTGCAGTTACTGTTCCATCTCTTGCAACAGTAATGCCTGGTAATTTCTTTATCAGGTCTTCTGCTGTTGCATCAGGATTTACTTTAAACTGGCTGGCACTAAATTCCGTTGTATCACCATTTTGTTTTACCGGCAATGGTTTACTTACAACTGTTACACCTGCCAAATCGGTAGTTATTTTTGAAATAGAAAAAGTAATCGATTCTTTATTACTGGCCTGTAAAGAAATCTTTTGTTCAATTTTCTCATAACCGCTGTAACTTATTTTAATAATATAAACATCAGTAAGTAAATTATTGAATTGAAAAGTTCCTTTACTATTCGTTACTAAAAGTTTTGTTTGAGTAGTATCTTTTTGCAAAACAAGCTTTATAGTTGCTCCAACTAATGGGCTTTTGTCTACCTTATCCGTTAATTTACCTTTAAGGGCTATATTTTGGCTGTAACTTGTTACAAAGAACAAACTAAACACTAAAAACACCAAAAACCTGTATACTATAAATTTTGTTTGCATATTACCTTTGACGACACTGTTGAAAAAAACTGTCGCTAAGATTTAATATTTTTTTTATCATTTGTATAAATCACTTCTTTTAAATTTTCTCAATTTCTTTTACTATAATCCCTCCCAAATTAAGGTGAATATGGGCTTCCCTGAATACATAGGTTATATATTGATAGATAAACTCTTAACATATTGTAATTTAAATTAATTTTAAAAAATTATTACCCTAATCTTTTAAAAAAAATTAAAGAATAGTGCTATCACGATTACTTTAAATTATGACCTTAATTAAAAATGTGAAGGCGCTAAATTATAACTGAAGCAAGGCAGGTATGCCCCGGTATAAAATTAACCACGGGTGCTGGAATAAATGTTTTTAAAGCGCTAAAAAAAATTGGGTAGCCTGCAGCAATGCTGTAACTATCAATGCAGGAACACAGTTATTTATTAATCTGGCCGCATTTAAATTTTTAAAGAAATGAAGAACTAATTATTTGTATATCCCAACTTTTTTAACAATTTACCCTATTAATATACATTGGTTAATTTGCTTTTTTACAAGTAACTTGCAGCCCTAAAATTTTATTAGTATGGAATATAATAAGTTAGCTTCAGTTACAGGAATGAGTGGATTGTTTGAAATGTTATCATCTAAAGCAGATGGAGCTGTTGTGCGTTCATTAGAAGATAACACAACCAAATTTGTAAGCAGCCGCATTCACAACTTTTCTCAACTGGAAAGTATAGAAGTTTTTACAGTAAAAGACAATGTGAATTTAACAGAAATATTTTTAGCTATGAAAGCAAGTGCCGAAAAATTGCCTGATAGCAATGATGCAAAAGCTGTAAAAGCGTATTTTGAAAAAGTGTATCCCGATATGGATTTTAGCAGGGTATATGCCAGTGATACCAAAAAGATGATAAAATGGTTTGAAGTGCTGGTAAAAAACAATGTTGAAATAAAACTAAGTGATGAAAGTGATGAAGTAAGTGAAACAAATGACAAGATGCTTATTACAGATAAAAAAACTGCAACTTCAAAAACAGCTACTCCCAAAGCGGCTGCATTGAAAAATGCTCCTGCTAAAAAAATAAATTCGCCAAGGAAAATGGCTTAGTTTAGTCATCGCTTACACAGAATAATACCTATTTTATTTACTAAATCCGGCTATAGCCTAAACTTATAGCAGGATTTTTTAGAATTCCGAAACTGACAGTTAACAAATCAAATTTATGTACACTGCCGATATACAAAAACTTCCCCGCCGTTTTGTTCCAGTAAATTTTACTTTAACTGACTGGAGTAGCCTGGAACCTTTTTTTAAAACTTTACTGGAAAGAAATATTGATACCAAAGCTGATTTGGAACAATGGCTTAAAGACCAGAGCGAATTGGAAGCATTAATTAGTGAAAATGCCTGCTGGCGGCAGATATACATGACCTGCGATACAGAAAATAAAAGCCTGGAAGAAGCTTTTATTTTTTTCTGTATGGAGATTCAACCGAAGATTCAGCCATATGCTGATGCTTTAAATAAAAAGTTAGTGGCTCACCCCTTAACTGATGATTTGGATACCGGTAAATATTTTACTTACCTCCGGAGTGTTAAAAAAAGTATTGAATTATTTAGAGAAGAGAATATTCCTTTACAGGCAGAACTTGCAGTTTTACAGCAACATTATGGTGTTATTACCGGAAAGATGATGGTAACTGTTGACGGAAAAGAATACACTTTGCAACAGGCAACAAAATTTTTAGAAAGTCATGATAGAAGTAAACGTGAAGAAGTTTACAGAAAAATTCAGCAAAGAAGATTAGAAGATACTGCACCATTAAATGATTTATACAATCAACTTGTTGAAAAAAGAAATAATGAAGCCATAAATGCCGGGTTTAACAATTACAGGGATTACCGCTTTAAAGAATTAGGCAGGTTTGATTATACAAAAGAAGATTGTTACCAGTTTCATGATGCAGTAAAGAAACATGTACTGCCATTAGTGAATATTATTTATTTAAGGAAAAAACAAAAACTGGGTTTAGATACATTAAGGCCATGGGATGTTGATGCAGAACCTGAAGGCATTGAACCTTTACGTCCTTTTAAAACAAGCGATGAATTGATTAACAAATCCATTGAGTGCTTTGCAAAGCTTCGTCCGTTTTTTGGTGATTGCCTTAAAAAGATGAATGAATTAAAACATCTTGATTTGGAAAGCAGAAAAGGTAAAGCACCTGGCGGTTATAATTGTCCGCTTGCAGAAAGTGGTGCCCCATTTATTTTTATGAATGCCGCCGGGCAAATGCATGATGTAACTACCATGGTGCATGAAGGAGGTCATGCTGTTCATTCATTTTTGGCACACCCTTTAGAGCTCAGTGGGTTTAAGGAATACCCGATGGAAATTGCCGAAGTTGCCAGTATGGCAATGGAGTTATTCAGTATGGATGAATGGGAAACTTTTTTTGATAATGAAGCTGATTTGCAAAGGGCAAAAGAACACCAATTGGAAAGAGTAATTACTATTTTTCCCTGGATAGCCATAATCGATAAATTTCAGCACTGGATTTATGAAAACCCAAATCATAATAACGAACAACGTACAGTAAAGTGGAACGAAATTTTAAATGAGTTCCGGGATAATGTAATTGATTACAGTGGTTTGGAAAATTACCGCAGCAATGCATGGCAACGTCAGTTACATTTATTTGAAGTACCTTTTTATTATATTGAATATGGTATTGCACAATTAGGCGCCATTGGAATGTGGATGCAATACAAACAAAACCCACAACAGGCCTTAGATAATTATTGCAATGCACTGGCATTGGGGGGTACAAAAACTTTACCTCAACTTTTTGAAATAGCCGGTTTGCAATTTGATTTTAGTCCGGAGAAGATAAAAGTGTTGATGGAATTTGTAAGGGAGGAAATAAATAAGATTGTATAATTTTTTCCCTTGGGATACAACTATTGTTCTTATTTACAATCCCCACATACCCCACTCACTACCATTTCTGCACGTTTGGGTTTAAAACCATTGGGCAGTTTTACTCCCGGTATGGTAACATCATCCAAACAAATAGTTTTGATGCATATATCGCAAACAAAATGTACATGGTTATCATGATGATGACCAGCTTCGCAATCCTGTTTACACAAAGCGTATAAAATAGAGTTATCGGTAGTGGGTATATTATGAATAATGCCTTTGTCAACAAAAGTTTGAAGTGTTCGGTACACCGTTACTCTGTCAAAAGATTCTCCTGTATTATTTTCTATATCGGCATGTGCCAAAGCACCCGGACTGCTTAAAAATAATTCCAATATTTTTTTACGGCCATCGGTAACACTGAGGCTGTTCTTTTTTAATATGTCGAGTAATTTATCCATTATAATCGTATCCTGAAAAGGAAAATTCAGTTTTTAAAAATAAAAATTAATTCGGGTTATTACTAAACCCATTCATAAATCTTTTAGAGCTAACTTTTTCTTTCAGTAACCCTTTTATATCTCCCAACAATTTTTGTATTTCATCTTCTTTTAATC
>JAYUTC010000462.1:0-2645 GCA_043755395.1 Ferruginibacter sp. | reverse complement strand
ATGTCACTAATTTAAAAAAGCATTTTATTAAAGATATTCTGTATAAAAATTTGCTCTTGCAATCAATTATAGCAGCAATTTAGACAGGGTATTAAATGCTATAAAAAGACAAGTGAGTTATACAAAAATTGCCCAGTTAGTTTCTTAGCTGGGTAACAAATTTTGTATAAATATATCTTCCGGTTTATTGACAACCGTAAAGCTATTTTCCAATTTGTGGTATAAAAATTCTTCAGCTAACATTTTATTAATATGCGTTAATAACCCGTCATAAAAACCATCTGTGTTCAAAATAAAAATTGGTTTATCATGAATGCTTAATTGGTTCCAGGTAAGCATTTCAAACAATTCATCCAGTGTGCCATAGCCGCCTGGCAAAATAACGGCAGCATCGCATTTTTCATATAACATTCTTTTGCGTACATGCATAGATTCTACTACAATTAATTCAGTTATACCTTCGTGTTGATGCTCCCATTCGGTTAAAACCTGTGGTATAATTCCTGTTACTTTTCCACCTTTTTCCAACACTGCATTGGCTATTGCAGCCATTAAACCTTTGTTGCCTCCACCATAAATTAGTGTAATATTTTTTTTCGCTAACAAATAACCCAATGTTATAGCCTGTTCTGCAAATAGAATATTGTTACCGGTTTTGCTGCCACAAAAAACTGCAATAGATTGAAAAGTCATAATGATGTATATTGTTTAAAATTCAGCATTTAGTTTTGCATCTGCTAATTTAGAGGTATTAAATTTTAATTATTAGTTCAATATGGCTCCTTCAACGCTTTTATATTTTGTGATTGGTTATTTTTTGTTGCTGTTTGTAGTAGCATGGTATACAAGCAGAAATTCAAACAACGATTCTTTTTTTATTGGTAACAGAAACAGTAACTGGATGCTCGTTGCTTTTGGAATGATTGGTACCTCACTAAGCGGAGTAACTTTTGTAAGTGTTCCGGGCAGTGTGGGTAACATTGGTAAAGAAGGGTTGTTGCCAAATGCGCTGGGTTATTTCCAAGTGGTGATTGGTTATTTTTTGGGATATCTTGTTGTGGCCTTTGTATTACTGCCTTTGTATTATAAGCTCAATTTAACCTCCATTTATAATTACCTCAAGCAACGCTTTGGCACATGGGCATATAAAACGGGTGCATCTTTTTTTATTTTATCAAGAACGGTGGGTGCTACAGCAAGACTGTACCTTGTAATTAATGTGTTGCATATTTTTATTTTATCAAGATTGCACATTCCTTTCTGGGTATCAGCGGCGGTTGTTTTAATAATGATTTTATTGTACACGTTTGAAGGAGGGGTAAAAACAATTGTGTACACCGATACTTTACAAACAACCTTAATGATAGTCGGTTTAATTGTTTGTATCGGCTATATATTATCGCATCTTAATTTTTCGCTGAGTGAAGCGGTAAATGCAATGGAGGCAAAAAACCTTACCAAAATTTTCAACACAGATATAAAAAGCAAGGGATTTTTCTTAAAGCAAATTATTGGCGGTGCTTTTATTACGATTGCCATGACAGGATTAGACCAGGAAATGATGCAGAAAAATATTAGTGTAAAAAACCTTAAAGACTCGCAGAAAAATATGCTGAGTTTTAGTGTGATTTTGGTTTTTGTAAATTTATTATTTCTCTTATTGGGAGGATTGTTATACCTATATGCTTATCATAATGGTGCAGGCTTTAGAACAATTATGGCGGGTGATGTTCCTACCTGGGCCTTTGTGCAAAACGACCTCAACATTACAGGGGATAATTTATTTCCATCTGTTGCATTGGGTCTGCTGCAAACAATGCCTTCATTTATTTCCATCATCTTTATTATTGCCTTAATATCCGCTCTGTTTCCAAGTGCAGATGGTGCACTAACTGCACTTACTTCCACTTTTTGTATTGATATTTTAGGGATTAAAGAAAGGGATGATTTAAATGAAAAGCAAAAAAGAAAGATCAGGCTTACTGTTCATTTAATAATGACCACGATATTTTTTATCAGTATATTAATCTTTAGAGAAATAAACAGCCGTTCTATTATTGATAAAATTTTAGACTTGGCCGGATACACTTATGGCCCTTTATTAGGATTATTTACATTTGGTATTTTAACAAAACGTAGCTTGCCCGATAATTTTATTATTGCACTAATAGCCTTAGTAAGTCCTGTAATTTGTTACCTTTTACAAACCAACGCTCCACATTTTTTTAATGGCTATGTAATAGGCATTGAAATTTTGATAATTAATGGTCTGCTCACTTTTACAGGCTTGTTAATCATATCAAAAAAGCAGTAACCCATCCAATTAATATTTTACTTTTGTAATATTAATAAGTGCCATTCTTTAATTAGCAAATTGGAATGGCACTGTTGTTATAAAATAAACCATACAAATGGAACTTGTAAATATTGCAGCAGAAGTATATGCAGCAAAATTTTCAACCGCTGAAGATGAGCTTTTGCAGGAAATAAATAGGTACACTACACAAACACATGCCAAAGCGCATATGCTTAGTGGTCATGTGCAAGGAAGTTTTTTAACGCTTTTAAGCCGGTTACTACAGCCAACAAAGATTTTAGAGATTGGAACTTTTACAGGATACAGTGCTTTGTGTTTGTCCAAAGGA
>JAYUTC010000461.1:0-2662 GCA_043755395.1 Ferruginibacter sp. | reverse complement strand
AAAAGTGAAGAGTATTAAGGATGCCATACAAAACCCAAAAAGAAAATTGACCTATAAGCAAATGGCTGCTAAATACAACGTTAGTGAAATGACTTTATTCAGAATCAAAAGCGGTGAAAACTGGAGCCATATCAAATAAGTAATAACAAACTATCAATATAAAAAAGGAACTGTTTAATACAGTTCCTTTTTTATTAAATTGCTTATCAAAAATATTTACTATGCTGCAATCATCCACCTTAAAATTCTTAAAAGATCTTAAGAAGAATAATAATAAACCATGGTTTGATATCAACAGGAAAAGTTATGAAACAGCAAAAGCAGATTATATAATTTTAGTAGATGCTGTTATTGCTGCCACAGCCAAATTTGATACATCTGTTGCAAGCATGAAGGCGAAGGAGTGCATTTTCCGTATTAACCGGGATGTGAGATTCAGTAAAGACAAAAGTCCCTACAAAGCTAACATGGGTGCATTTATTAACCCGGGAGGAAAAAAAGTAAATACGCCCGGATATTATTTTCACTGTGAACCGGGACAGAGTTTTGCTGCCGGAGGTTCCTATATGCCTGAGCCGGGAGACCTTGCTAAAATAAGGCAGGAGATTGATTACAATTTTGATGAATGGAAAAAAATCATCAGCAATAAAACATTCAAAAAATATTTTATCAAAGGTGTTGAAGGAATAGCTGTGCTCAGTAGGCCGCCGAAAGGTTATGCAGAAGATAATCCTGCTGTTTCGTATCTTAAAATGAAGAGCTTTATTGTAAGCAGACCTTTGAGTGATACTGACCTTTCTGATAAAAATTTGGTGAAAGAGGTTGCCAAAACATTTGAAGCAATGAAACCCATGATTGATTTTCTCAATCATGCAATGCAATAAATTTTCAATACTTCATTGGCGGGCAATCCAGTTGACTCTTTTTACCAAAGCGATACACCAATCCAATGGTATGGGAATGATAAGCATCTTTTTGATTTGGATCTGCAGCATGGCTGAACCCATCCAGGTAATCAGTAAATGTGTAACGGAACATTGTTTCAAAAGTTAATGAAAATTTAGGGCTCAGATAATAAGCTACACCTGCACCCAACGGCAGGGAAAACAATGATCGTGGAAGACTATGAATAGTATCTAAACCTAAACCCTGACGCTGCTTTGAACTTGCAGGAAATGCCACGCTATCCATTTTGCTATAATCCCTGCTGATATTCAAAAAACTTACTCCTGCACCGCCCATTAAGTATGGCGTAAACCTAAGCCCCAGTTCATTATTATTGTTACCAAATGGGTTCCATACTACCAATCCACTTACCTCTGTTAGTGGTGTTGAAAAATTCAAGCCACGAAGTTTTCTCCAGAATGGGTTACTATACACTGCTTCATTCCCTTTTAAACTACCAAAAGCAGCATTGGCCCGGATAGCAAAATATGGATTTAATATTCTTGAAACATATATTCCTATTGTGGGGGTAGCAGTTTTATAAGAACCAAATGGGGAGGGAGTCAAATCCCCCTGGTATATCATCATACCACCGTTGATACCTATTTGCCATTTTCTTTCCTCCTTTTGTGCAGCTGTACGCAGACTGATTGATACCAATACCAACAGTAGTCCCGATATTTTTAATAATGTATTCATGGTGAATATTTTTTAATAATAAAAAAATCCCATGCAGATAGTGGTTAATAAAAGGGCAATAAATAAGTGCAGGTAAAAATAAATTCAGATAAAAAGGATTAAACCAATAAGATGGATTTTTTCGAAATATTTAATTGCTGCCAAATTAGGCAGAAATGATTTAATAAATCTTAAAAAAAAGATAAAACAGGCTAATTGTTAATAAAGATTGTAATTAAAAAAATACAACAGGCTGATAAAGCTCAAGCCTGTTGTCCTGTATGGTTTTTCTGAATATAATAATGCTGTTATAAAAGTAAATTGAGAGTATCTCTGTATAACCACATACAAAGGAGGCTTTCGCCGGATATAAGTTTGTTGTTACACGGTAAAATATCCAACAACCATGCAAGGCCGTGGAATGTACCGGTGAACAGGAAGATTGTGCCGGTAAATAAAAAAAGGAAGGATATTTAAAATATCATTTCCTGTTAATCCAGTTGTTTAATGATGCAGTATAGGTATCGCTTACGGGTAAAGTTTTACCAGACAACAGCAATACTTTTTTATTGATCACAGAAACTATTTTACTCAACGGGATAATATAACTGCGGTGGATACGTAAGAATTTATCCGCTGGTAATTTTTCTATAAAAGTTTTCATGGTCATCAGTGTAAGTACAGGCTTGCTGTTACTGATGTTAATTCTAACATAATCTTCCAGGCCTTCAATGTATTCAATTTCATTCAGCTCAATTTTTACCATTTTATACTCTGACCGTACAAACAGGTTATCCTGCTCCTGAGCCTTTGGCAAAGCTTTGTTTTTCAGCATCTCCATCGCTTTATTGATACCTCTTTTAAACCGCTCAAAGTCGATCGGTTTTAACAGGTAATCTACAGCATCCAGCTCAAAACCATCGTAAGCAAATTTCTTATATGCTGTAGTGAAAATGACCAGTGGCTTATTTTGCAATGAACTCACCAGGTCTATACCATTGATATCTGGCATATTAATATCCACCAGCAGCAAATCAAT
>JAYUTC010000460.1:0-2667 GCA_043755395.1 Ferruginibacter sp. | reverse complement strand
AGCTTAATAAACGTACCATGTGTGCTCAAAATAAAAACGGGAGCCACTAAGCTCCCTGTCTTTATCAATTAATTATACTTATCTCATTAAATACATCTTACCATATCCAGCTTTAAAATATTTATCCGTATTGTCACCTTCAGCTTTATATTTTTCCAGCGACTTACCATTATGGTTTGTAATCACCCTGTAGAGATAAACCCCATTGGCTAATTTTTGACCATACATATCTGTACCATCCCATTTAAAATCTGTAATATTTCTTCCAATATGCAAATCCCCCAGTTCAGCTTTGGTTATTTCTCTTACTATTTTACCTGTAATTGTCAATACTTGTATCCTGATATTCTGCGGCACTTCACTACCGGTAACGGTAAATACAAATGCAGTGGAGGAAGTAAAAGGATTAGGGTAATTAAGCAAGTTGCTTATCATCGCTTTATTGATAACAGTAAAGGCAATTCTATAGACAAAATTTCCTGCTTTGTTTCCCTTAAGATCCTTACCTGATACTATAAATTCATAATCTCCATCTTCTGCAAAATAAGGATTGAAATCAATAGAGGCTGTATTATCAGCATTACCTATGGTGGCAGGTGTAAAACGAAGATATCCCTGGGCATCATTGAAATAAAACCGATGTAAAGTTCCATCCGGGTAGCGTACAGAAATATCATTAAATACAGTTGTATCAGTCAGCAAAAGGAATTTACTTTCATCTTTTAACTTAACCAGTATATGTGGCTTAGATGCTACGATGTCTTTGTTTAAAATATGTACCCCGTCAAAAGTTACATCAAGCAATGGGTTGCTTAGATCTTCTTTAACATAAAAATCTTTAAAGATGAAATTATTGTAAAGATATTGTTCTGCCTGGTCGTTATCCGGGTTTACAAAAACATTCAAGGTATTTAACCCAGGATAATCCTTCGTATCGATGGTATATCTAACTATCAATGTGTCTCCTGAAATCAGCGGTTTTGCTTTTGGCAGGATGATCGTATGCGCTACATTACTTCTGTCTGTAATAACAAACTTAATTTTTAAACTATCAAATGCTACCGGGCTGATATTTTTAAAAGCTAAAGCAAAATCTATTTTTTCTCCCTGTTCCACAGAATCTTTCATACTGTATAATAAGTTAGGGGCTACTGCACCCTCCGGTATATAATCAGCATTTATCCTCCAGTAAATAAGCTGGTTGGGAGTTGCATTTTCTATATCACTATTTTTCATTTTAAGCTTTAAATACGGATAGGTTGCAGCGTTAATAAAGCTCAAAGAGGTATCAGTGGCCGGTCTCACAGTAGCCATCAAAGTCTTTGTTCCATCTTTTTTAATACCATATACTTCCACACTGACACTATCGCCAGGCAGCACATCAATATTTTTACCTTTCCAATGAAGGGCAGTCCAGTTTTTTGCAGGCCCAAATGCAGGGGATTCTATAGTTCCTGTTTTATACTTTGAGGTAACAGGAAAATTACCTTCCAGCTCATCAGATTGGTTTTTACCCATCAATTGATAAGCTGTGTAAGAAGGCGTTCCTTTTTTAAAGAAGTATATAAACGGGAGGTTTTTGGTAAAACTATCAATCTTACCAAATCCTATTGACTTTAGCTTATGGTACAGGGATTTGCCCGAACCAAGTGTCAACGTATCCTTTTTCCAATCAGCAATAAAGGTGGTGTTTATATTATAGCCAAAATTGGTAATAGATACATACATGCCTGATGGAATACTGTCTAAAAAGTCCATTGCTTTTTTTCTGTAAGCAGGATCATCATAAGGAAATTCAAAAAACTTTCTTGTTGCACCACCACATACTTTTCCACTGCCGAATCTTCCATTCAGTGCATCTACATTATAATTGGACCAGGGAGTAAGGGTAAGGCTGTCATATACTAAAAACTGCAGCACATTGTATTTACACCCATATTTTTCCAGCAGATCAAAATCAAGAACTGTTGTTATCCTGTCATACGGAGTGAAAGGATAAAGGCCTGTTTTTATTTGCAGGTTCCTGTTGGTATTTTTATACCGGAAAACACCATCTTCATCCAAACCAATACTGCTTCCATAAGTGCTCTTGGTATGCTGGTAATAATGAGACTGATTGAAACCTGTGCTGGTACCGGCTAAATAAATAAATGAAAATGTATTCCAAACAGGTTGGGTACCATCCACCGGAACCATAGAAGTTCTCCAGTAATAGACAGTACTGTCTGTAAAAGTAATATTGTTACCGTTAAACTGTATAATACCTCCGGTACCTGTTGCTGAATATTGTTTTTTAAACAAAGAATTAAATTGTTCTGTGGTATCAATTTCCATCACATATTGCCGCTGTGTACTTAATGGATTGGCAGTGGATGCAGAAAAAGTAATATTCTGCTGATTTACGATAGAGTAATTATAAGGTGTTACCGGCCTTACTTCATCTTCAAGAATATAAAATTCTTTTGAAAGATTATTGTTGGTTTCGTATTGCTCCATCACCCTGTTATCCACATCTAAACTCACCATAATAACGTTAAGGCCTTTCTCTGTAAGCGGATTGATAGGAACAGTAAGCAATAATGAATCTGCATTTAAGGGTGCCTTAATTAACTGGTTGTAGATAACCTGGATAGAATCGTTTGGTAATTTTCTTTTAATAGAAACCCT
>JAYUTC010000459.1:0-2668 GCA_043755395.1 Ferruginibacter sp. | reverse complement strand
CTTTAATTACAATGGTAATACTATACAGCCCACCATTAACCAGCTGCAACAACTAAGGAACAATTCAAACCCTTTATACCAGTACATCGGTAATCCAAACCTTGAGCAATCATTCAGGCATAATTTTAATGTGAACCATAACTCTTATAATTTTTTAAAAGAATTGTGGACATACCAATCTGTTAATTTAAACATTACTGAAAATGCCATTACCAACAGCACAAAGATTAATAGTGCCACAGGAGAAACGCTTACACAACCGGTGAATACCGATGGGAATATTTCCGTAAATGCCTATATGGGGCTTGGTGCCAAGATAAAGAAGCTGGACATGTTTATAAACATGAACTACCAATACAGTCATTCCAAATTTGTAGAATTGATAAACAGTCAAAATAATAATACGGTTACTACTACCAATTCTGTTAGCCTGTATTTTAATAAATCAAAAGAGAAGAAATACGATATTTCAATGAATCATGATTTTGGTTTTAACGTTAATAACTCATCTATCTACAACAGGAAAATAAAATACAATACTTATACTGTTGGATTAAATGGAAGTGTTTACTTTAAAAAAGTATGGAAACTCAGCAGTGATTTTGAATTTAACTACCGCCAAAAAACAGACGAATTTGGTAAGGATGTAAACAACAGCTTATGGAATGCAAACATCGAAAGAACATTTCACAAAGATGAGTTCACTGTTTTCTTTACTGTAAGGGATATCCTGAATCAAAATATAGGAATTGACAGATCGCTCTATGGCAATACGTTAAAAGAAGTAAGAAATGACCGGCTGCAAAGGTTTTGGTTATTTGGTATACGCTGGGATTTTAAAAACAAATCTGCTGCTGCTGAAAAGAAATAAACTGCAGCAATTGAAAAATATTGATTCAAAAAATTATAATACCATGAAAAGAATTATTGCGCTTTGCCTGATCATCTGCATCACCATTAAATTAAATGCACAGCAGTTTATTGAAAAAGCTACCATAGAGTTTGAAGTAAAAAGTAACATTCAAAAAACGCTTGGAAACGGAGATTGGATGGAAATGATCAAAGACAAATTACCCACATTTAAAACATCCTATTACAATTTTACCTTTGCCAATAACAAAAGTTTTTACAAACTGGACCGATATGACAGTAAATCTTTAGTGATACCAGAATGGTTAAGGAGAGATGATGAAGAGAATGAATGGTTCATAGATTACAATACCGGAATTTACCAGGCGAAAAAGAGTATTCAGGGGTCTCCCTTAAATATAAAAGACAGCCTTACTAATATTGAATGGAAATTGGTGAATGAAAATATGACCATTGCCGGCTTTAATTGCAGGAAGGCGGTAGGCAGAATATTTGACAGCGTGTATGTATTTGTTTTCTATTCAGAAGAGATACCGATCAGTGGTGGCCCTTGTGCTATCACTGGTCTTCCGGGCATGATTATGGGAATGACAATCCCCCGTTTATATACATCCTGGATTGCCACAAAAGTGAATGTGGTAACTGTAAATGAATCAATCATAAAGCCCGCCACAGCAAAAAAGATTTACCGGAAAAAAGAATTTAATGATCTGCTGATTAATATGTCAAAAGACTGGGGATGGGATGAAGATTCAAAAGCCCGGATAGCAAGATTTATTTGGGATAGTTTTCTCTGACAAATTAATCTGACTGATTTTTACTTTCCATTTTAGTAAAAGGGCTTTTCATAAGTTCCACGAAATGCTCATCTTTTTCATTGGGATAATACCTGTCTAATCCATAACGGATAGAGGATGGGGCAAGCACTTTAAAAGTACCCAGCAGCCTGTCCCATATCGATAATATTGCACCGTAGTTACTATCGGTATAAGGTTGCTTCCAGTGGTGATGAACCTTATGCATGTTAGGAGAAACAAGAAAATAACTTAAAGAACTATCCAGCCATTTCGGCAAGCTGATATTTGCATGTGTAAAGGCAGTAGAAAACACCAATATTGTTTGAAAGATCATTACAGCATACATCGGGGCACCACTTATAACAATACCAATAAAAAAGAACAATCCCCTTAATACACTTTCTATGGGGTGATGGCGCAAGCCGGAAGTAACATCCACATTATTATCTGCATGATGTATTACATGAAAGCGCCACAGCAACGGCACTTTATGTTCTGTGATATGTACCAGCCACCCACCGAAAAAATCAAGCAATAAAAAGCTTACAATAATAGTAAGCAAGGTGCCTGCATTCCACCAGTATACCAGGCCAAATCTATTTGCAAGGCACCAGTCGCTGATCTTAATAATAACGATGGCCAGAAAAGTATGGATAACAAGATGAATAAGGGTAAATGCAAAATTTACTCCTGCATGTTTCCATTTTGTTTTTTTATAATTGAGGGGAAGTAAAGGAATTGCACCTTCTATGATCCAGAATAACAGCAAGCCGATAACTAAAAAAGTCATTCGTTGCATTGGATGCCGTTCCAATGACTGAAAATATTCTATGATCTCATTAAACATAGCAATTTTTTGAGATCATAAATTTCTGATTTTTTCCGGACTTTACTTTTATTTATTTAACTCCAGCACCACTGTTTGATAACTGCCTAAATTAAAATCATTTAAAGCAGGTGATCTTTCTTTTGTTAGGATGTTGGTGTATTTGGAAAACGCT
>JAYUTC010000458.1:0-2671 GCA_043755395.1 Ferruginibacter sp. | reverse complement strand
TGCTGTAAAAATTAATGTAGCTACTGATAAAAAAATAAAATATACTATGCATATTCGTATTCCGGGATTTGTAAATGGCATTGCAGTACCTGGTGGATTATATAATTACATTGATAAGAGTTTATCTAAAATAATTATTAAAATAAATGGGGTAGTAACAAATTATAATGAAGAAAAAGGATACGCTATAATAACCAGAGAATGGAAAAATGACGATGTGATTGATATTTCTATTCCCATGGACATTAAAAAAATTGCTTCCCGTGATGAATTAAAACAAGATAACAATAGAATGGCATTACAGCGTGGCCCCTTAGTATATTGCTTTGAAGGTGCGGATAATAATGGCAGGGCCTGGGATATTATTTTGCCCGATAATGCGATTTTTACTGCAGCATCTTATAAAATAAAGGAAGAAAATGTAATAGCGCTAGTTAGTAATTTACCCGTGGTAAATATAAATGCAGATGGTATTTCAGTAAAAACAGATGTAAGGCAAGTAAAAGCTATTCCTTATTATACCTGGTGTAACCGTGGAAGTAACCCTATGCAGGTTTGGCTACCTACAAAAATTAAAGATATTAAAATCAATAATTAATTATATGAAAAATATATTACTATTGCTTATAGCCAATTTTTTATTCCTGTCCGGTTTTTCTCAGTCAAACATATGGCCTAAAGAAAAAGCAAATGAATGGTATAAAAAGCAGGGATGGCTGGTGGGTGCAGATTTTTTACCAAGCACGGCTATCAATCAACTGGAAATGTGGCAGGCCGAAACTTTTGATGCAGCTACCATTGATAAGGAATTAGGGTGGGCTGCAAATATTGGTATGAATGTAATGAGGGTATATCTTCATGATCTTGCGTGGAAGGCTGATGCTACAGGCTTTAAAAAAAGAATGGATGATTTTTTATCAATTGCTGCAAAACATAGAATAAAAATCCTCTTTTGCATTTTTGATGATTGCTGGAACCCCGATGCAAAAACCGGCATGCAACCTCCACCAAAAACCGGCGTTCATAACAGCGGATGGGTTCGTAGCCCCAATCTGATTGTTCATAATAATCCTGCATTATGGGATTACCTGTATGAATATGTAACTGATATTCTTACTACATTCAAAAATGATCAGCGGATATTAATGTGGGATTTATATAACGAACCTGCAAACAGCGGGTATGGATTAACGTCTTTCCCTTTATTAAAAAAAATATTTGAATGGTCATGGAATGTCAGGCCTTCTCAACCCTTAACCGTTGGTGTATGGTTTATGGAATTTCCGGAAATAAATAAATATCAGTTAGAAAATGCTGATGTGATTACTTTTCATAATTATTCAGATACTGTTTCAATGAAAGAAGCAATTGACAGTCTACAAAAAAGAGGAAGGCCCGTTATTTGTACGGAATACATGGCCAGAACCAACAACAGTAAATTTGAAACTCATTTACCTGTTTTAAAGCGTTATAAAGTTGGTGCAATAAATTGGGGGCTGGTTAGCGGCAAAAGCAACACTATTTTTCCCTGGGGAAGCAAAGAAGGAAGTACCGAACCCAATCCCTGGTTTCACGATATTTTCAGAAAAGATGGAACACCTTATGATGTAAGAGAGGTTGAATTAATTAAAAAATTAACCTACAGGAAATGAGAATACCAATTGTTTCATTTCTTTTTTTATCAACCTTTATTTGTTCTGCACAATCCTATGTTCCTGAAAAGGATAATGCAATGATGAAAGTGAAGCCGGTAATTCCAATAAAGGCTTATGCATTTAACCTGGAAGATGTGAAATTATTGAATAGCCCTTTCAGGCATGCAATGGAAATGGATAATGCTTATTTACTGTTACTACATCCCAATCGGTTATTATATCGTTTTTATAAAAATGCAGGACTGCCTGTTAAAGATTCTATTTATGGAGGATGGGAAAGTGACGGTGTTTCGGGCCACACATTAGGACATTATCTTTCTGCTGCTTCTATGATGTTTGTTCAAACAGAAAATTCGGAGTATAAAACTAAAATAGATTACATAGTTAATGAACTTAAACGTTGTCAGCGGGCGAGAAAAACAGGCTATGTTGGAGGGATTCCAAAAGAGGATTCCATTTTTGGCAAAATTTCAAGAGGAGAAATAAAATCATCGGGTTTTGACCTTAATGGTGGATGGAGCCCATGGTACACAGTTCATAAAGTAATGGCAGGTTTGTGTGATGCTTACTTGTATTGCCATAATCAAGAGGCACTAGAGGTTGCTGCCGGAATGGCTGATTGGGTATACAATACCATCAATCACCTGGATGATTCTACAAGATTAAAAATGTTAAACTGTGAGTATGGTGGGATGAATGAAGTTTTGGCAAATATTTATTCTTTAACAGGCAATAAAAAATATCTGGATCTTTCCTATAAATTCTATGATGAATTTGTAATGGGAAAGCTGGCAAAAAATATTGATCCGCTTCCGGGAAAGCATAGTAATACCAATGTACCCAAAGCAATTGGCAGTGCAAGGCAATATGAATTAACAGGAAATGAAAGAGACAAAACCATCGCATCCTTCTTTTGGGAATCAATGGTGCATCACCACAGTTACGTAATTGGTGGTAATAGTAATTATGAATATTGTGGCAAGCCCGATTCATTAAGTGACAGGCTTAGTGATGCA
>JAYUTC010000457.1:0-6680 GCA_043755395.1 Ferruginibacter sp. | reverse complement strand
TTGTGTTTGATAAAACCGAATCCTTTTTCAGCATTGAAAAACTTAACGGTACCTTGTTGTTTGTCCATTTTTAATTGTATTGTATTATTTAATAATGTGCGAAGATAGCTTTTTTTAGTAATAAAATGCTTAATATTATTTTTTGGCCTAATTTTTCTTTTTTATATCCAGCACTTCAATATCAAAAATTAAAATACTGTTTGGCGGTATTATGCCTAAATTTCTAATACTATAGGCAAATGATGAGGGAATTATTAGGCGAATTTTTCCACCCTGCCGGGAAAAGGGGAGTCCTATTTGCCAACCTTTTATTAATCTTTTTAAATGAAAGCTGGCTGGTTCCTCTTTTGTTTCATCAAAAACATACCCATTCAATAATTGCCCTTTATAAGTAACTACCAAAGTGTCATTTAAATCTACAAATGCTCCGCTACCTTCTTTTAAAAATTTATAATAAATACCCTTAAAACTTCCAGTGGTATCCAATTTCCCGGCCGCTATGTATTTTAAAATTTCGTTTGTTTCTTTTTCTGCTTCAACTATGCTGTCTGAATTATTATAAAAATCGATGAATGGTTTTTGTTTATTTTGAACTCTTATAAATGCATCACCAAATTTTGCAGAATTGGTTTTAAATCCTCCATTCCATAAATAAAATTTATTATCTTCCAACCCACCTCCATAATCAATTCGATCTCCCGCTTTGCCTGTAGCATCATAACTGAATTTTGATTCTGTTATTTCCCACCAATCACCGTTTGATTCTCTTAACCATTGATTTCCGAAGTATGCCTTACGTAAAAGTTGCCCATTATTTCCCTCAAAATTTTCAACAAAGGAATATAATTTACTCAGTGGTTTTCCATCTTTAGGAGCTTTAAAGCAGGCTATTAATTTCCATTTTTTAGTTTCAGGAATAAAAAAATAACCTGCATAGTTTGTTATTTTTAAAGCACTGTCTGTTGATGCGGTTACTAAAAATTTATAAGTCTCTCCGGCCTTCCAGTTATATACCCAATGGCTGTGGCCACCTGTGCCTTCGTTACCAAAATCATCAGTAATAACATTTTCTCATTTTTGCCATTAGCTGTACTTTGTTTTCAACTGCTACTTTATTTCTGTTTTCTCTTTCATTACCGGCATCCCAAATAGAAAAAATGACTCTTCTTTCGGTTGGACTGTTTACCTGAATGCCAAAGTAGCCTCTGGCAAAACCACAGGCCATGTAATAACTATGCAATATATCTGCATCTTTAGGAATGGTAATTTCATTGTAAAATGAAAGCACTTTTATACTATCATTTACCGGGTAAAGCAAATGAACAGAAGCAGCATTTCGTCTTGGTTTGGGATTAAAATGTAAATCCTTTGAGGCCTCTCCGCTTATTTCCAGTGATTTAATATCGGCAATTATTTTACCTTTTTTTGCAACCGAAGTAAGCTTAAGTATATAAAATCCAGGTTCTTTTATTTCAATGTTTGCAATAATGATTTTTTTAAAATTAACTGATTTTGGAACAGTGATATTATACTTTTTCCCTGCTATAGATACTGCCAATTTACTATCTGGCACATCATTTTTTAATAATAAAGAAAGGCTGAGATTGCCTATGTTACGGAGATTGAAGTAAAATTGTATTTCCTGCTTGGTATTTGTCCAGTTATGCAAACCATTTTTTTGAGAAAATAATTTACTTTCATCCTCATTATTATTTTCCTCAGCAGGTATGGCATATGCGGTAAATGCCGGAATACTGTAAATATTCTGAGATTTTACTATGACTGTAAATGCCAAATTAAATACAATAATAAATTGAACTAATTTTTGTTTCATAGAATGAAATATGAAACAAACTTAACACTATTTTAGAATGTAAGTTGATACATAAATGATTAGGGGTAATAAGAGCTGATAATTTATTTAATTATTTGTGCCCTATATTTATTTTATAACTTTACGGCTTTCAATAAATTTTATATAATTTTTTAAATATTTGTTCAATGAAATATTTTCAAACTGTAATTACTGGGACAGGATGTTATATTCCGAATAATATTAAAACTAACCATGACTTTACCTTGCATAGCTTTTATGGGGAAGATAATAAAAAAATAGAAAGTGATCCGCAAGAGGTTGTTGAAAAATTCGGGCAAATAACCGGGATAGAAGAACGCCGTTATATTGATAGTAATATGCAATCTTCTGATATGGCTGCAATTGCTGCCGAGCGTGCAATAATGGATGCAAAATGCGATCCTGAAACATTAGATCAGATTATAATGGCGCACAATTTTGGCAATGTGATTAAGAACACCATTCAAACAGATGTTTTACCAGCTCTTGCATCAAGAGTAAAGCACACATTGCAAATAAAAAATCCAAATTGTGTTGCATACGATATCTTATTTGGCTGCCCGGGTTGGTTGCAGGGAGTAATTCAGGCAGATGCTTATTTTAAAGCTGGTATTGCAAAAAAATGTTTGGTTATTGGTACAGAAACTTTATCAAGAGTGATTGATATTTACGATCGTGACAGCATGATTTTTTCGGATGGGGCAGGGGCATGCATTTTGGAGGCAAAGGAAGCATCTGCAGCTAAAAATGGCATTTTAGCCTGTAGTGTACAATCTCATTGTATGGACGAAGTGAATTACCTTAATATGGGGAAATCCAATTTTCCGGATTCCGATCCTGCTATCCGTTATATAAAAATGAAAGGAAGAAAAGTATATGAATATGCAATGAAAAATGTACCGCTGGCGATGAAAGATTGTTTGGATAAAGCGGGAGTGGATATTAGGGAGCTTAAAAAAATATTTATTCATCAGGCAAATGAAAAAATGGATCAGGGAATTATCAAAGCATTGTATAAACTTTATGAAATAAAAGATGTGCCTGAAGATATAATGCCTATGAGTATTCATAAATTGGGGAATAGCTCTGTTGCAACAATTCCTACTTTGCTAGATATGGTAAGAAAAGGCCAAATGGCGAAACACCAGTTAACTGAAGGAGATATTATTTTATTTGCGTCTGTAGGTGGCGGTATGAATATAAATGCAGTTTGTTACAGTGTTTAAATAAATTACTATTCAACATTTAGCAAGAGTGTTACAACTTTATGATATATCGGGTTTCATTTATAATTAATGAGCTAAAATAAAAAGATTCGGCCAAGAGCCTTAATTAGCCTACATTTGCAAAAATTAATCAAATGAATAACGATCTTATTATTAAGTTTTTAGAGCCGGCTCATCTTGCAAAAAATGCTGTTAAGATTGAATTTAAAAAGCGGAACACAATTGTTGGAGTTTTTGTTAAAACACCTGATTATGAAGATTTAAAAGCAAAAAATTTCTGGCGTATTGTAACTGAAGCAAGCATTCCCGAATGGAAAAAAACTAATAATAACAGTCTTTCTAAAATTTTTAGTGGATCAGAGTTTACCCGTTTAACACAGGCCAAAGAAAAATAAGGTTTCTCTTGGATTAATATAATATTCTATCTTTCTTCTGTTAAAACTTAAAAAAATATTCAATCTTTAAAAGATTGAATATTTTTTTATTGGTAACATTCAATTTAGAAGCCTCTTCCAGTATTGATTCCTCTTGGCTTAGGTAATTCTTTTCTTGGAATTTTTTCATCCCGCTGAGCAGTGTTATAAACAACTGATGCAATAATAGTTGCGGCCTGTTTTAAATCTTCTGGTATTAAATGGTCGTAAGTATCCATATTTGTATGATGTGTTCTGGTATCATATTCAATGGCATCCTGTATAAATTGAAAGCCGGGAATACCCACACCATCAAATGATTGATGATCTGTGCCACCAGTATTACTTATTGTAACTGTAGTTGCTCCAAGATCATGAAAAGGCACCAGCCATTTTTCGAATATTGGCCCTGCATCTTTATTACCCTGTAAATAGATACCTCTTATTTTTCCTGTGCCATTATCTAAATTATAATAAGCAGAAACTTTTGAATGTTCCGTTTTTAAAACCATATCAACCGGATCAGCAAAATGTGTTTTTACATAGGCTCTTGATCCCAGTAATCCCTGTTCTTCTCCACTCCATAATGCAATTCTAATTGTTCTTTTTGGTTGTAATCCCATAGCCTTGATTATGCGTACAACCTCCATCATAACAGCGCTTCCTGCTGCATTATCAGTAGCACCAGTAGCACCATGCCAACTATCTAAGTGTCCACCTAACATTACTATTTCATTTTTTAAAACAGGATCTGTACCTGCAATTTCTGCAACCACATTATATCCTTTAATATCACTGTCGTAAAATTTTGTTTTTACATCAGCTTCCAGTTCTACTTTTTGCCTGGCCATAACCAGCCGTTGTATCCTTAAGTAATCATCACTTGAAAGCATTACCCAGGCAAAATTATTTTCTGCATCTTTTGTACTTGATCCTCCATTTTGTACAAACAGTGTCCCATCGTTTCCTCTTGCACTAAGGCTTAAAACCAATGCAGGTTTTTCATTTTTATAAAAATCACCCATTTGGCGTGCCAGAGTTTGGCGTTGTCTGGCAGCATTATTCGCATTTTGTGGAAAATTATTTCTTGGATCACGTTGTGCTTCAGGTGGTTTTGCATTAGCCATTTTTTCCAGAGAACTATCTGCATACCTTTGCCCGTCGGGTGTAAAAGAAGGATGCAATGTATCTGCTGAATAAAACATCACGATTTTTCCTTTTATTTTACCCGCATAATTCTGATATAATTCAGCAGAATCCTTTGCATTTATTAGAATTACTTCACTGCTCATTATTTTTTTCCCTGGGGTTCCGCCAGTCCAGGCCCTTGGGATAGCAATTATTGGAGTATAATAAGGAGCGGTCATTGCAATGTAGCAACGTGTTTGTTCCCACCCTGTGCCAAAATCTCCCCAGGGTTCCAGAGTTGCATTTATTAATCCCATTTTTGTTAACTCATCTTTAGCCCAGTTAGCTGCTCTTAAAAACCCGGGAGAGGCAGTTAAACGAGGACCAGATACATCGGTAAGGTGAAATGCTATGTCCATCACCTTTGAATTATTCAGACCTTCATTTCTAATCTTGTTTAATGCCTCAACATTATCTGTTTGAGCAAAAACAAAACTGGTTGCCATAAAAAATGCAGCAATAAGTAAGAGATATTTTCTCATTTTGAAGTTTTTAGTTATTAATAAAGTGTTAATATAATATTTTTTTTAATGGTTTAATTAATGTTTTTATGAATGGTATAAAAACAAGGGTTCTTAAAATTTATTAGTCAGGATTAATTAAAAACGCTCAGCTTTTTAAAGTTGAGCGTAATAAAAAAGGTAAAAAAATGATACTTACACCGATTCCTCTGCATAGGAACTTACGGGCTCGCAGGTGCAAATTAAATTTCTGTCGCCATGTGTATTATTAACCCTGCTTATGCCTGGCCAAAATTTATTTTGTTTTACAAATTCTAATGGAAAAGCTGCAGTTTCCCTTGAGTAAATATGATTCCACTCGTTGGCACAAAT
The DNA here is from genome assembly GCA_043755395.1 of Ferruginibacter sp. Classification (GTDB taxonomy): domain Bacteria; phylum Bacteroidota; class Bacteroidia; order Chitinophagales; family Chitinophagaceae; genus Ferruginibacter. The sequence goes on along the minus strand of JAYUTC010000457.1, from coordinate 1,165 downwards.
TACAAATTGTGTATGTGGTGCATTTTTTAAAGGGTTATCTGTTTTATCAGACTTACCGTTTTCCACTGCTCTTATTTCTTCACGTATATTAAGTAAGGCATTACAAAAACGATCCAACTCAGCTTTATCTTCACTTTCTGTTGGCTCAATCATAATAGTTCCTGCAACAGGAAAACTTAAAGTTGGAGCATGGAAATTGTAATCCATCAAACGTTTGGCTACATCTTCTGCCTCAATACCGGCATTTTGTTTAAAAGGCCTAAGATCTACAATGAATTCGTGAGCACATGTACCATTTTTTCCACTATACAATATTTTATATTCTTTTTCTAAACGGGTTTTCATGTAATTGGCATTAAGTATGGCGTATTCTGTGCTTTTCTTTAGCCCCACAGGCCCCAATAATTTTATATATGCATAGCTTATTAAAAGAATACTGGCACTGCCATAAGGAGCAGCGCTAACAGCATGAATAGGATTATTGCCACCGGTTGAATGATTGACATGTGTAGGTAAAAAAGGCGCCAGTTTTTCATTAACACAAATTGGACCCATACCCGGCCCTCCGCCACCATGAGGTATTGCAAAAGTTTTATGTAAATTTAGATGGCAAACATCTGCCCCAATATTACCAGGAGAGGTTAAACCAACCTGTGCATTCATATTTGCACCATCCATATAAACCAATCCACCATTTTCATGTATTAACTCGCAAATTTCTTTAATACTTTCTTCAAATACACCATGTGTACTTGGATAAGTAACCATCAATCCTGCTAGAGTGTCCTTATATTTTTCTGCGTTTGCTTTCAAATCTGCAACATCAATATTGCCTGCATCATCACATTTGGTAACAATTACTTTAAAACCAGCCATTACAGCACTTGCAGGGTTTGTTCCGTGTGCTGAAATAGGAATTAAAATCACATTTCTGTTGGAATCATTATGATGTGCATGATACGCACGTATCGTAAGTAAACCTGCATATTCTCCCTGTGCTCCGCTGTTTGGCTGTAAAGATGTAGCTACAAAACCTGTGATATTACTTAGCCAGTTTTCTAATTCGGTTACAATTTGTTGGTATCCTTTCCATTGATAAGTGGGTGCAAAAGGGTGTATGCTGCTAAATTCGGGCCAGCTTACGGGTATAAGTTGAGTAGCTGCA
>JAYUTC010000456.1:0-17622 GCA_043755395.1 Ferruginibacter sp. | reverse complement strand
TTATAAATATGCGCAGGATGAAGCATCTGTTGCGGGGAAATTAATTCATACTAGCAACAACCCCACAGTTAAAACAATAGCCATTTTAAGTAAAATACCATCATCCCTTTTATATTTTCCTTTTTTAGATGATATTGTATCAGGCAAAAAACAAATTGATAGCCTAAAAAAAATTATAGGTGATGGAGAAAAAGGATATGATAGTGTGGCCTATTTTAAGCTATTGGTAAAAACAGAAATTGACTATAGCAAAAGAATGAATAAAGGCGATACCGCCATTGTATTTTTTGGTGCAAACGGATTAAGAGATATGCTAAAGCGTAAAGCAATACAACATTTTATTACACCAATAAATGAACTGCATGAAAAGCCTGAAAATATACGGATGAAGGCAATAGATCCATTATCACCTGTTGATATTTATTATATGATTGTGATGGGTGAAACGGAAATATATACCAGCAGTTATAAGCATAGTTTTAACCGTATGTTGCAGCGCATGGATAATAAACCTGCAACTGATTCATTATTACTAAATGTAAATTTCGATTACTTTAAAAAATTTATTAAAATGGCGGCTAATTTTAATAAACTGGATACTTTTTTAAATTTAATGCCTGCTGCCAGTTCTGAATCATTAATGAAAGCGTTTGTATCAAAATTAGAAGCAACTAATAGCCTTGAAGATGCTGTAGACGTTGCCGATAGTTACAGTAGCATTAACAATAAATATTTACTGGCCAATATTTTAAATAATGTAAACGAAAACGAACAACGCTGTGCAGATAACAACAGTTATCGTGGAAAAATAATTTACAGTTTATTAAAAACAATTTTTCTTTCAGCTGACAGTACTAATAAAATTGACCTGAGTGCTGAAATTGGAATTCCCCCCATATATACTATAGAAAATAAAGCTCTTGCAGATGACAGTGCCAGAATAATACAACAGGTTTTCTTTTATGGCGATGAAGATGGCAAAATATTTTTCCCGTCTTTTATTAATTCGTTTTCAGCAAAAGAATGGAATAGTAATAATAATAATAAAGAATGGGTGGAAATAAAATCAATTAAAGCCCCAAAGATTTGGATTTATGTAAACCGGCCTTTAAACAATGATAAAAATTTAGATGATACTGCACAAGTTCATTTGAATAATTATCTTCGAAAAAGTAATCTTACTCCTTCTGTTGTAACACATCGTGGGCATAGTTACTGGCTGGACAAAACTATGAGTAGAATGGCAGGTGATGCAAAAATTATAGTACTTGGCAGCTGTGGCGGATATAAAAATTTAAGCCAGCTTATTGAAATAAATCCCGATGCACATATCATCTCTACTAAAGAAATAGGAACCGGAAACATTAACCAGGTTATAACAAATAAATTAAACCAAACACTGCTTTCAGGAAAACCTATTGTATGGAAAAGCATGTGGGATGAACTCTCTTTGTTTTTTGCAAAACAACCAAAAGATATAAAAGAAGCCTGGGAAGATTATATTCCTCCTTATAAAAACCTTGGTGCAATTTTTATAAAAGCTTATAACAAAAAAGCTGAAACTGAATAATTTTTTTGGGATTTACTGTAAAATCACGCAAATTTTAGCTTTACAGAAAACCGTAAACCCTAAACAGATTAACTTTGTATAATGAGTGATTCAGGTACTAAAAAAAAAGTATTCAACTTTTTATTATTACAAAGAGTATTTTATTTTGCAAGACCATACAAAAATAAATTCTATGGTTCAATAATACTTTCCATAGCGTTGGCTCTATTAGCTCCAATAAGGCCGTATCTCATTCAACTTACAATTAATGATGGAATAAAAGGAAATGCTCACGCATCCTTTTTTTCGGGGCCCGGGGGGTTTATTATTGAAATAACCATAATACAAATTGCTTTATTACTAATTGAAACCATTTGCAGGTTTTTCTTTACATTTCTTACCGCATCATTGGGGCAAAGTGTAGTAAAAGATTTAAGAGTAACAACCTATAATAAAATTCTTCATTTAAACCTTGCACAGTTTGATAAAACTCCAATAGGTACACTTACCACACGTACTATAAACGATATTGAATCGATAAACGATGTTTTTAGCGATGGGCTAATACCTATAATTGCTGATATGTTATCAATAATTTCTGTTTTAACCTACATGTTTTTTGTTAACTGGCAATTAACTCTTGTATGCCTAGCCCCCTTTCCTATTTTAATTATTGCTACCTATTTTTTTAAAGAAAGTGTAAACATTTCTTTTATAAGAGTTCGTAATGCTGTTGCCAATCTAAATGCTTTTGTTCAGGAACACATTACCGGCATGAGCGTAGTACAGGCTTTTGCTGCCGAAAAAAAAGAGTATGATAAATTTAATGCCATTAATAAAGAACATCGCAATGCAAATATTAAAGCCATTTTTGCTTACTCGGTTTTTTTTCCGATTGTTGAACTGGTAATGGCTTTATCGATAGGTTTATTGGTGTGGTGGGCGGCAAAAGATGCTATCACTTTTACCGAAATAGAAAGAAACGAAATTGCAGGTATCATTACTTCTTTCATTATTTGCTTAAACTTATTGTTCAGGCCATTACGTGTAATAGCAGATAAATTTAATGTACTTCAAATGGGCATGATTGCCAGCGAAAGGGTTTTTAAAGTTTTAGATAATGCAGATACCACTCCCCAAACTTCAATAGGGGAAAAAGAAAAGTATAATACTAAAACTTCTTCTCTAAAAGGAAACGTTTTATTTGATAAAGTTTGGTTTGCATACATAAACGAACAATATGTATTGAAAAACATTTCTTTTTCTATTAATTCCGGCGAAACATTGGCCATTGTGGGGCATACAGGAAGTGGTAAAACTTCCATTATCAGTTTACTTAACCGCTTGTATCATATTCAAAAAGGCATAATAAAAATTGATGAAAGGAGTATTGAAGATTATCCATTAGATTATCTAAGAAGTGAGATTGGCGTGGTATTACAGGATGTATTTTTATTTAGTGGTTCAATTATTGATAACGTAACACTTCGTAATCCGGAAATAACATCAGAAGCTGTTATAAATGCTGCCAAACTTATCGGTATTCATGATTTTATAATGCAATTACCAGGTAATTATAATTACAATGTAATGGAACGTGGAGCAACACTATCAATGGGGCAGCGCCAATTATTATCATTTGTAAGAGCTTTATTATACAACCCTTCCATTTTAATATTAGATGAGGCTACATCATCAGTAGATACCGAAAGTGAAAACCTTATTCAACATGCCATTGATACATTAATTACCGGCCGAACTTCAATTGTAATTGCTCACAGGCTTAGTACCATACGAAAAGCAAGCAAAATTATAGTTTTGGACAGGGGAGAAATTAAAGAAACAGGTACACATGAGGAACTTTTGGCAAAAAAGGGATTTTATTACCAACTTCACAAAATGCAGTTTAAAAACAAGGAAAAAACTTTGCTGAACTCAGACAATTTTAATAACTAATCTTATGAATTTTTAGTGTCTAATTTCGGATTTCACAGCCGCCCCCTTATCTTTGCGGCAAATTTAAGGGTTCACATGGCATCTAAATTCATAAAATCTATACTGGCAGCGGTTTTCAGCTTAGGAATAATATTTTTTTCTAATAAGGTTAATGGTCAAATAACTGATCTAAAAACTACAGAGCACCAAGAGCCGAAATTGGATGCCGGTAAAATAATTTTAGACCACGTAATGGATGCCCATGAGTTTCATTTACTAACTATCCCGAATAAAGAAAATCCCAAAGAAGCGAAACATATTTCTATCCCATTGCCTGTAATTCTATATTCAAAAGATAAGGGATTTAGCTTTTTCATGTCCTCTGCCCTTCATCATGGCGAGGAAGTTCATAATGGCTACCTTTTACTTACCAATGAGTTTATGAAAGAGCATGGGCTGGATACTGTTAAAAACGGAAATGATAAAGTTTATGGAGTTGGAAAGATTTATGCAGCAGATGCCACTGGTATGCCTGATGCAAATGTTAAAGTGTATGATTTTTCCTTAACTAAAAATGCCACACAAATGATTTTGGCTTTAGTTTTACTTTTGTTTTTAATGCTTACCATAGCAAAAAAATATAAAAATGGCTTAGGTGTAAATACAGCACCAAAAGGGTGGCAAAATGCTTTGGAGCCTGTTATAACTTTTGTAAGAGATGATGTTGCAAAACCAAATTTAGGTAAAAAATATACCAGGTATTTACCTTTTTTATTAACTGTTTTCTTTTTTATTTTAATAAATAATCTATTTGGATTAATTCCAGGGGCTGCAAATGTAACTGGCAACATTGCGTTTACTTTTATTTTAGGTATTATTTCATTTATTATCATATTGTTTAGCACTAATAAACATTACTGGAGCCATATTTTTTGGCCACCTGTTCCTCATGGCGTTAAACCTATTTTAATCCCCGTTGAAATTTTGGGCATTTTTACCAAGCCGTTTGCATTAATTATTCGTCTGTTTGCAAATATGCTGGCAGGGCATATTATCATTTTGAGTTTCATTTGCCTTATTTTTATAATGGCAGCTATGAAGCAGGCATTGGGCTGGGGCACATCGCCGCTATTTACTGCACTGGCTGTGTTTATTTATTTACTTGAAGTGCTGGTAGCCTTTATTCAGGCCTATATATTTACCACGCTAACTGCGGTATTTATTGGACAGGCATTTGAAGGAGGACATGATGACGAAGGGCATCGTTAAAACGTATTTTTTAATCAACATAAAATCAGAACTATGAGTTTAATGACGGTTTTTTTAGAAGTTCAGTATGGTTTTTCTCACATGGGCGGAGCTATTGGTGCAGGTCTTGCAGCAGTAGGTGCCGGTATTGGTGTGGGTTTAATTGGTAAAGGTGCTGTAGAATCTATTGCACGCCAGCCTGAAGCTATCAACGACATTAGAGGTACTATGATTTTGGCTGCAGCCCTTGTGGAAGGCGTAGCACTGCTTGCTGCAGTAGCTGGCCTTTTGGCTGTGTTCAAAGGATAATATCCAATGTTTTACTGCATCCAAAGCACAGGGCGGAGGATGCAGTATATTTTTTACATTTTTTAATTTTTATATGATGAATTCATTTTTTTTATTTCAGTTGCCCCCTATCTTAGAACCTAGTATTGGTTTGTTGTTTTGGAACTTAATTGCATTTGGTATTGCATTTTTTGTTCTTAAAAAATTTGCATGGCCTGCAATTGTAAAAGGATTAAATGACAGAGAAGCAACAATAACAGAATCGTTAGCCAGTGCAGAAAAAGTAAAGATAGAAATGGCCCAGCTAAAAAATGATAATGAAGCTTTATTAGTAAAAGCCCGTGAAGAAAGGGCACTACTTTTAAAAGAAGCAAAAGAGATTAAAGACAAAATTGTAAACGATGCTAAAGACGAAGCAAAGCAACAGGCTGCAAAAATAATTACAGATGCTATGTCAAATATTCAACAGCAAAAAATGGCTGCCTTGACTGATTTAAAAAATCAGATTGGAAATTTGGTTATTGAAACCAGTGAAAAAGTTTTACGGAAAGAATTAAGTAATAAAGCAGAGCAGGAGAATTATATTAAAACTCTGGCATCAGAAGTTAAACTCAATTAATAGCTCCTATGCCTTTGAGGTGAAAAGAGTAGATTATTTTAAAGATTAAATTTTAACCATTAGTATTTTAGCATTAGAATACTGATACAAATAAAGTTCTCCGCCAGCTGGCGGAACAGGGTATGAATAATCCACGTTTAGCAGGCAGGTATGCAAAAAGTTTATTAGATTTAGCCACAGAGCAAAATCAAATAGATGTTATATGCACAGATATGAAATGGTTGAAAAGTATCTGTAAAAGTAATCCTGATTTCGTTGCAGTTTTAAGCAGCCCCATTATTAAAGCTGATAAAAAAGAACTTATTATAAAGGCTGTAACAGATGGGAAAATATCCACTTTAGCTGCAGCATTTATTCAATTACTTGTTAGAAAAACAAGGGAAAGCAATTTGCCTGAAATTGTAAATGCTTATATCGAACAGTATAATGCCCTGCATAATATTCAAAATGTAAGAATTACTACTGCTGCTCCTTTAAGTGAAGTATTGAAAGAGGTTATTATGACTAATGTAAAAACTGCAATGCCATCACAAAATTTTGAAATAGAAACGGCAGTTAAAGATGAATTAATTGGTGGTTTTATTTTAGAAACCGGTGGACAATTGGTTGATGCCAGTATTTTAAGAGATTTAAAAGATATTCAAAAGCAGTTTATGGATAATGAGTTTATACATAAACTTCGCTGATAAAAATTACTACATAATAAAAAGCTGTTATGGAAGTAGCAGCTTTTTTTATGCCCGTTAAAACCCAAATACCGGTGTTTTAATATCATGGTAAAATAAAAAAGTCCATTTTCCCTCAAGCCCCTGTTGCCACCATTGTTGGCGAAGTTCCATACATTTTTTACCATCATAATCATATTTAGCTACAAAACGGCTTTTCATTTGTTGTAACTGCGGTGCTACATCGCCGCCAAAAAATATTTTCTTTCCGGCTTCTTCAATCCAAAAAACCTGATGAAATGGCGAGTGTGCGCCGGTTACTTCGTATTTAATATATTCGTCTATGTAGCCATTGCCTTGTGTAAAAATTACTTTATCATGAGTTCCTAAAATTTCAAACTCCGGTGGTGTATAAGAAGGTTTGCCCTTTGCCATTGCAAAATCAAATTCATCTTTATTTACATAGTACATTGCATTAGGAAAACTTATAAATTTTTGCTGAAGTATTTTATCTTCTTTACTTACTCCACCGCTATGGTCTTTATGTAAATGACTGATTAAAACTTTGGTTACATCCATTGGGTTAATACCATTATCTAAAAGGTTTTGATGTATTTGCAAACTGCCATCTTTATTTGTAAAGCCAAGACCGGTGTCAATTACCAAAACATCTTTTGAAGTGATTATTGCAAAGGGCTGTATCTCTACAAGTAAACTACCCACAGGCCTTTGTTGCAAATAGTCAATACTTTTATTAAAAGGAATAAACTGTTTGGTATTATCAATAGTAAATGCTCCTTCGCTTAATGGAATTATTTTCATGATTAATTTTATCTAAGTACCATCTGCCTGTCTTTATCCAGCTTTATTAAAATAAAAATAAGAACTGTAAAAGTCAATAATGAAGATCCTCCATAACTCATCAACGGTAAGGTAATTCCAATAACAGGGGCCAAGCCAATGGTAACACAAATATTAACTGCCACGTGAAAAAATATTATGCCTGCGACAGAATACGCATAAACGCGGCTGAAAGTACTGCGTTGTCTTTCGGCAATCGCAATAATCCGCAATAGCATGCCAAGATATAAAAGCATTAATAATGCACTGCCCCAAAAACCAAAATTTTCTCCAACGGAAGTAAAAATAAAATCGGTATGCTGCTCCGGCACAAAATCGCCCTGTGTTTGAGTTCCTTTTAAAAACCCTTTACCTGCAAATCCTCCTGAACCTATTGCAATTTTGGATTGTTTAACATTGTAATTTTGTTTATCACTTTTTCGTTGTTTTTCTTTTTCATCCTCGGAATTTAGTATAGCTGTCTTATCACTGGTAAAAGGATTATCTACACCCACCATGCTAAAAATTCTGTCGGCTTGATAGCCTTTAAAAACATGCTTAAAAACAAACGGCACAGCCACTCCCACAAACAAAGAGCAAAATGCCCATCCTCCAATAAGTACAATTAAAAGTTTATTGTTTCGTTTGATTTGTCTTCGGTTAAAATAAAAAAATAAAAGGGCTAAAACAGCAAAAGCTATTAATAGGGTTTGTGTATGAAATAATAAAGATATTACCAGTAATATAGCCATTGAAACTCCTGCTATAAGATAACCTGGGGGTAACCCTTCGCGGTACATAGCAATTAAAAAAGAAAAATATACCAGTGCCAAACCCGTTTCGCCCTGTAATATTGATAAGGCAGCAGGAGTAAAAGCTATAGCTGCAGCAATTAATTGTGCCTTAGGTTTTTTAAAATCCGTTTCCTGCATAGACAGGTATTTTGCCAATGCCAGAGAAGTAAATATTTTACAAAGTTCTACAGGCTGCAGATTCATAAACCCAAGTGGTATCCAGCTTTTAGATCCTTTAATTTCTTTACCTACAACAAATGTGGCCAGTATTAAAAGAATACCAATAAGATAAGTAAGGTTTGCTGTTGCAGTAAATAATTTACTATCCAGCAGTAAAATAAAAAAAGCCAACATAATACAGGCTCCAAAATAAAACAGCTGTTTACTGTAATTTTTTTTGAAGCCTAAAAAACTTTGAATTACATTATCTGTGCTTCTGTATTCTACTGAAAAAATACATAACAGGCCAATAAGTACAAGTGAAGCATAAAGCCAGACCATTACCCAGTCAATTCCTTTTGATATGGATGGATTTTTATTATATGACATTTTTAATTTGCCGTCAAGGCAACAGGTTAATTATAGAATCAATACTTTTCCAATAAAACAGGAAATAAAATTGCATCATTTTTTTTGTATAGAATCTTTTAATTCCGGTTTCTTTTTTTCGTCAGGTAAAATTGCTTCTGTTTTACTTTTCAATATATTGTTGTTACTGTCTTTTTTAGGTTGCCCTTTTTTAAGTTCTTCTTTATCTTTTTTAAGATTATCTAATGCATCTTCTTCATCACTTTCATCCATACCAATTGTGTCTTTAATAATTCTAATGTATCCTTTTGTTATTAGATAAGCCGAATCTTTGGAATGTCTTAATGAATCTTGTCTTTTCATTTCAACATAAATTCTTGAAGGAATCAAATTTAAATTGGATAACTGATCAATTCTTGCAAGCCTGCCTTTATCTGTGATAGAATCTTTTAAATATTTTTCAATCATTAAGCCAACTATTGGCGCAGCATAGGTACCACCAAAGCGGCCACTATTTTCCACAACACACATTATAGCAATTTTTGGATTTTCCCTGGGAGCAAAACCACAAAAGAAAGCATGGTTAGGTTGTTTCACCCCCTTAAAATAATTTTCTACAGTACCTGTTTTACCACAAACTGCTATTCCTTCAACTTTTGCAGCTAAACCTGTACCACCATCTACTACAGCCTGCATACCATCATGCACTGCTTCAAAAATACTATCCGGAATATCAAAGGCGCTATGTTTTTTATTAAAAGTAGTTAACATATCATACTTATCTCCTCCTTCAATAGAATCAACCAAATGTGGAATTTTATACCACCCTTTATTGGCTATATATGCCATTTCATTAGCCACCTGCACCGGTGTAACATCCACTTCACCCTGACCAATACTTACCGATCTGAAATTGCAATAATTCCATTTACCAGGACCATAAAATCTTTTGGGGTCATTATAAAGAGCAGGCGTAGGAATAGTTCCTCTTTTTTCAGATGGAACATCAACGCCTAGTTTATGTCCAAGGCCAAAAGCATACATATATCTGTCCCAACTTGTAAGGCTGCTGTCAATGTTTGGAAATTTAGGATTATCAATTACGCGTTGCATTACTGTAGCAAAGTAGGTATTGTCAGAAATTCTTATTGCATTTCGCAGGTCAAATGTACCCCGGTCTAAACATTTCATGGGCTTGCCACTGCCACATCCATAAAACGCACCAGAACAGGAAACCCTAAAATCTGTTGTAATTACTCCTTCATGCAAACCAACCAGTGCCTGCAATGTTTTAAATGTAGATCCTGGTGAATATGTAGCCCCTACTGTTCTGTTAAGCAGAGGTAATGCCGGATTTAATAATAATCCTGCAATATGCTTTTTTCTATCTGCCCCGGTTAATAATTTGGGTTTAAAAGTAGGGCTGCTTACCATACATAAAATACCACCGGTTTTAGGATCTATTGCAACAATGGACCCCAACTTATTTTCCATTAGTTTTTCTCCCAGCATTTGAAGCTCTATATCCAAAGCTGCATGCATATTTTGTCCGGCAATAGCTATAGTATCAAATTTTCCTTTTTCAATTCTGTCGGTAAGCCGGTTTTTATTATCCCTTTTCCATAATTCTATTCCCCGCTGACCCATTAATACTTTTTCGTAAGTTTTTTCAAGTCCAGTTTTACCAATATAATCACCCATTACATAACCAGTATACTTGGTATTTTTTAAAATATTAGAATCTACTTCACTTAAATAGCCTAAAATATTTCCAGCTGCATCAAATGGATAATCCCTAACCGACCTTTCCTGTAAATAATATCCGGGCGCAAATTTGTACATGTTTTCTGTAAGCTTTGCCATTTTTTCATTACTTAATAATGCTTCAAAAATAGAAGGCCGGTAATTTTTATTTTTTATAATCGCATTGATGATTCTCTTTCTGAATTCTATGGTATCAATATTTAAAATATTACAAATGGCCAGGGTATCTGTACCTTTTATTTTACCCGGTACTACCATTAAATCATAAATTGATGTGTTTTGTAAAATAGATTTGCCCTTGCGGTCATATACAATTCCTCTGTCGGGGTAAATTACTTTTCTAAAAGTTCCCTGATCCTCTGCCTGAGCTTTATACTTGGATGAAAACAATTGAAGGTTCATCAATTGCATAATAATAACAGCAAAAATGCCAATAAATACAAGCATTATAACATTCTTACGGGACTGATTGAAGACAGACAATTGGGATTTATGATTTTAAATTTATGATTTTACTTTTCTTTCAACTTAAAATTTTCATTTTACACAGTATTCGTTCTAAATTTTTGTTTTCTTACAAAAAATAATTCTGTAATTAATATCAGCAATAAACTAATTGCAGTTGACAATAATGTTTTTACTAAAAAATACCAGATGTTACCAAACTGCCATGCTTCCAATAAAAATAACCATCCATGATGAATAACTGTTAGCGCTGTCATGTAAATAAAATAAGGAAGAAAACCTCCCATGCTTTTAAATGAAGGTTCTTCATAATTTCCATCTGCACCTTCCTGAGGAATTAAAAGATTAATAAGAAAAGGTCTGAGGTAAGCAATTAATACACATGCTGAAGCATGAAACCCGGGATTATGGCGAAAACTATCCAGTGTAAACCCATAAACAAATGCAATTAAAAGCTGCCAGGTACGACTCATGTTAAATGGTAACCATAAAATGAATAAAAAATATAAATAAGGTGTCACCATCTGATGCAGGTGTATTTTGTCCAATACAAAAACCTGTACCAGTATAAAGAGCATAAACCTGATGATATTTTTTACTAATGTGCTCATTTATGTATATGATATTGTTATTTAGCCTGTTGCTTTGCTTTTTCTTTTAATTGATTAATAGCTTCCTGCTGCCTGTTATCTATGGCATATACATATTGCAGGTTGTAAAAATTTGTTGCTGTTTTAAATTTTATTAAAAAATTATTACTGCTTTTTTCCGGTATAATATCGGTAACATATCCGATAAGCATTCCTTTTGGGAAAGTGGTACTAAAGCCACTTGTAATAATAGTATCCCCGCTTACCACTTTAGCACTTTTTGGAATCCCCGTTATGGAAATGATATTGGGTGTTTTTCCATCCCAACTCAGCGTTCCGGTTTCTCCACCTTTTAATAATTTGCCACTAATATGGCTATCTTTATGCAGCAGGCTCATTACTACCGCATAGTCATTACTTACAGCTGTAATTATTCCAACTACTGCATTATTAATATCTACAAGCCCCATACCTTCTGTTAATTGCTGTGTTTTACCTCTTCCAAGTACTATAAAATTATTTTGAGCATTTACCGAATTTTCAATTACAGTAGCCTGCAGATAAATATATTTTCTGTATTCTGTTAATGAATCAATTTTTATAGTATCCAGCACTATTTTACTTAAAGTATCAGGCAATTGAAAATTTGCTTTTAATTTATTATACAGCCTTTCATTAGCCCTTACAAGAGAATCATTTGTTCTTTTAAGATAAAAATAATCTTCTACTTTATTGTATTGTTCATTTATTTTACCGGTAAGCTGGTTTGCGGTATTTGAAAAAACTGCATTATGATAAGTATTGTAATGCACAATTAAATAGATACAAAATCCCTGCAATAACAGGAAAAAAATAAAATTGAAATAACGGCGAATGAAAAGAAAGATATTACGCACCGGTGGGAATAAATTTATTATGTCGAATGTGAAATATCGAATGTGAAATATCGAATGTTCAGCCTTTTAACATTCGCTATTTATATATTCAACATCATCTGTTTGCAATTTTTATCTCATAACAAACGGATACCTGTCATAATGCTTCAAGGCTATACCGGTACCACGTACCACACTTTTTAACGGATCATCTGCAACGTGTACCGGCAATTTTATTTTTGCATGAAGTCTTTTATCCAATCCTCTTAATAAAGCACCACCCCCTGTTATATATAAACCACGTCTGTAAATATCCGATGCCAGTTCGGGAGGTGTAGTTTCCAGAGCTTTTAAAATAGCTTCTTCAATTTTAAAAATGCTTTTATCCAGTGCTTCTGCAACTTCCTGATAACTAACCATAACCTGCTTGGGGATGCCAGTTACCAAATCTCTTCCGTTAACAGGTATATCATCTGGAGGATTATCCAAATCTTTCATAGCTGCACCAACCTGAATTTTTATTTGTTCAGCGGTACGTTCTCCTATAAGTAAACTATGATAGCGACGTAAAGCTTCCATAATATCTGCTGTAAATTCATCACCGGCTATTCGGATACTTTGATCGCAAACAATACCGGCAAGTGCTATTACTGTAATACCGGTTGTACCCCCACCTATATCAATGATCATATTACCAACAGGTTCTTCCACATCTATACCAATACCCAATGCAGCAGCCATTGGCTCATGTATTAAATAAACTTCTTTTGCTCCTGCCTGCTCAGCACTATCACGAACAGCCCTTTTTTCTACTTCAGTTATGCTGCTTGGTATACAAATCATCATACGCCAGCTTGGAGCAAATAATGGTTTTTTGGGATAAATCATTTTGATCATCTCCCTTATCATTAATTCTGCAGCATTAAAATCTGCTATCACACCATCTTTTAACGGACGAACAGTACGAATACTTTCATGGGTTTTTTCATGCATCATCAATGCTTTTTTACCCACAGCCAAAATATTCTTAGGATTATTTCGGTCAAGTGCAACAATAGATGGCTCATTTACCACAACTTCATCGTTATGTATAATGAGGGTATTGGCAGTACCCAGGTCAATCGCTATTTCCTGTGTAAAAAAATTAAAGAGGCCCATATTTTAATAAGTGAATACGAATGTAATATAATGCAGGCAAAGTTGGAGTAAATTATTTGAATTAACAACGGCAAACTCTTTATTTTTCAAAGTTTTATAAAAAATTCTAATTTGCTTTAAAGAGGTAAAATTAGGAGTGAAAAGCATTTGCTAATAATTTTAGCCAGGCATCAACAGCATATTTATTACAATTGATTTTGTAAATCATCTATGGATATAATTTTTATCATGTCGTATTCAGGCCCTTAAAGAAATTCAAAACCAATATCACTTCGGAAATAAATTCCATCAAAATATAATTGTTCCAGCATATAATTGGATAATTCTGCTGCTTCAGAAATAGTATCACCAAATGAAGTTACCACTAATACCCTTCCACCATTTGTTACAATATCATCTCCATGCTGCTTTGTACCCGATTGGAAAATATAACTATTTTCTAAAACTTCATCGTTAAGACCCTGAATGGGTATTTCCTTTTTAAAATCTCCGGGATAGCCACCACTTACCGCAACAACAGCAGCAGCAGCCCGGCTGTCTGTTTCAATTACTATTTCGTTTAACCTTTGCTGTGATGTAGCAATTAGTAATTCCACTAAATCATTTTTAATACGGGGTATCACTACTTCTGTTTCGGGATCTCCCATGCGGCAATTATATTCTATAACTTTCGGTTCTCCATTGTCATTCATCAAGCCAAAAAATATAAAGCCTTTATAATCAAGATTTTCCTTTTTTAAACCTGCAATGGTTGGCTCAATAATTTTTTCTTTTACCTTTTGCAAAAACAAATCATTTACAAATGGCAATGGGCTTACTGCTCCCATACCTCCCGTATTAAGGCCGGTATCACCCTCTCCAATTCTTTTATAATCTTTTGCTTCGGGCAACAGCAGGTAATTGATTCCATCGGTAAGTACAAAAATACTTAATTCAATTCCTTTTAAAAATTCTTCCACCACTACCTTTTTCCCTGCATCTCCAAATTTTGATTGATGTAACATCAATTCAAATTCTGATAAGGCCTCTATATTATTTTCACAAATTAAAACACCTTTACCGGCTGCCAAGCCATCCGCCTTTAATACTACCGGCAACGGGTGTACTTTAATATATTCCAGGCCTGCTGTATAATTTTCTGTTGTAAATTCTCCAAATGCTGCAGTAGGAATATTATGTCGCTGCATAAATGCTTTGGCAAAAGCCTTACTTCCTTCTAACTGTGCTGCAGCTTTTGATGGCCCAATTACAGTAATATGTTTTGTGGCTTTATTATTTTTAAAAAAATCATAAACCCCTTTTACCAATGGCTCCTCGGGGCCAACTAAAACCAAATCGATCTGATTTGTAATACATGCGGAAGCCAATAACTCAAAATCATTTACTTCAACAGGTAAATTTATTCCACACATGGCAGTACCCGCATTACCGGGTGCTATTAGTAATTTATCACACAATTTACTCTGCTTAAGTTTCCATGCAAATGCATGTTCTCTACCCCCGGCGCCAATTAAAAGGATGTTCATGGACTAGTTTATATTTTAAAATGGATTGTAGTTTAAGATTACAAATTTAAAATTATAACAGTGTAATTTATTTAATAATATTTTAAATGGTAATATAAATAAACTATTAGTTCAAATCGGTTCTTACAGTAAAAGCTACATTATTTAAAAAAATGAACTGTATAAATTTGATTATACTAATAAGAAAATCGCTATTTTGAGCTACTAAAATCAATAATACAAGCACATAAAAACTACAAATCATGAGTGAACAAGCAGTAAAACAAAGTCACCCCAAAGGATTGTGGGTTCTTTTTGGAACCGAAATGTGGGAGCGGTTTAACTTTTATGGTATGCGAACCATATTAGTCTTATTTATCGTTAACGCTTTAATGATTAGCAAAGAACAGTCTTCCATCATCTATGGCGGATTTTTGGGCTTATGCTATTTAACACCTATGCTGGGTGGATTTATTGCCGACCGTTTTTTAGGAAACAGACTCTGCATTATGCTTGGCGGATTGATGATGGCAACCGGTCAAATGTTATTATTTATAAGTGCAACCACATTTAGTTCCAATCTTGAATTAGCCAGAACGTTGCTTTATGTTGCTTTGGGAATCATCATTTTAGGCAATGGTTTTTTCAAGCCTAATATTTCCAGTATGGTAAGCAATCTGTATCCAAAAGCCGAAAGGAATAAACTGGATACTGCTTTTACTATTTTTTATATGGGTATAAACCTGGGTGCTTTTTTAGGCCAGTTAATTTGCCCTTTAATTGCTGATGTTGTTGATAAAAGTGGCGTAAGGGATATTTATGCATTTAAATGGGGGTACCTGGCAGCATCAATTGCTATGTTGATTGGTGTTACTACTTTCTTTTTACTAAAAGATAAATATGTTAGAACACCGGAGGGCAGGCCCATTGGTGGTTTACCTTCAAAAAATGAAGCAGCAGATTACGAAGAAGGTGAAGCTCAAAAAGCTAGTTTTTCGTCAAAATCATTGGCATTGGCCGCTGTGGCTTTTATTGGTTTAGGTCTTCTCTTCTTTTATGTGTTTGGACAAAATGTGATCTATTCAATCATTTATGCCAGTGGCATTACACTTGCAAGCCTTATCATTTCTGATGGCTCCATTACAAAAGTGGAACGTGACAGGATATTGGTTATTTACATTATTTCATTCTTCATTATTTTCTTTTGGGCTGCTTTTGAACAAGCAGGTTCATCGTTAACTTTTATTGCAGATAATCAAACCGACAGAAACTTTTTCGGTTGGAATATGCCTCCTTCCATGGTTCAGATTTTCAATGGCATATTTGTAGTAGCATTTGCCATACCATTCAGTATTTTATGGGATAAGTTAAGAGCAAAGGGACGTGAGCCCATTTCTCCTTTTAAACAGGCCATTGGACTTGCTTTGATTGCTTTAAGTTATTTTATCATTGCTCATAACGTAAAAGATTTAGGCAATACTGGATTATTGGCTGTACAATGGCTTATCCTTTTATATCTTATTCAAACCTTTGGTGAACTTTGTTTATCCCCAATTGGCCTTTCGCTGGTTGGTAAACTGGCCCCAAAAAGATTCTCTTCTTTGTTATACGGTGTATTCTTTTTATCCAATGCATCGGGTTATGCATTAGCCGGTACACTTGGTTCTATTTTACCTGCAACCGGAGAACAATTTACCAAAGCAAAAGAATTAGGCATTGACCTGCAAGGGGTTTTAAATAAAACTATCATACCAACTGCCGAACAATTGCAACAACTTGTTACCAATAAAATCAGTGCCGTAAATCCAACTTTTGCAGGATTTACAATTCATAATCTTTTTGAATTTTTTATGGTGTTTGTTGTATTATGCGGTGTCGCTTCGTTGCTATTATTTTCGCTTACACCATTGCTGAAAAAAATGATGCATGGCATAAGGTAAAATTTTATTAGTCATACAAAAGGCGATACAAAAAGGTATCGCCTTTTTTTATCTTAATTTAATAATTTTTCTAAATATTCTACATGGACCTTACTGAGCAGAATGAAACTTTAAGTATTTCTTCAACACGCCAACCCAAACAACTTTACCTGCTTTTTTTTGCCGAAATGTGGGAACGGTTTTCTTTTTATGGCATGCGGGCACTGTTGCTTGTATATATGACCACCCAGTTACATTATGATGATCCAAAAGCTTATGCAATCCTGGGGTCTTATGCAGCACTGGTTTATACCATGCCTATGTTTGGCGGCTTTATGGCCGACCGTTTTATTGGCTACCAGCGTTCCATCATATTCGGGGGCATTTTAATGACATTGGGACATTTCATTCTTGCCATTCCTTACGAGTGGAGTTTTTTTTATGGTATGGCTTTCATTATATGTGGCAATGGCTTCTTTAAACCAAATGTATCGAGCCTGGTTGGCACTTTATATAAAGAAAATGACCCCCGGAGAGACAGTGGTTTTTCTATCTTTTATATGGGCATCAATATTGGTGCAGCTGCCGGTGGTTTTTTATGTGCCTATGTTGGTACCGAAATAAACTGGCATTATGGTTTTGGTTTGGCTGGCATATTTATGGTACTGGGCCTTGTTGTTTTTTTATTGGGGAAAAAATCACTGGACAGCCGGGGATTACCCCCCAACAGGGAAACTTTACAAAAACCGGTTTTTGCATTTTTTAAACCCGAACATCTTATTTATGGAGGCACCTTACTTATAGTACCGTTGGTTGTTACGCTATTCCATCAATACCACATAATGGACTTTGTAATGTTTGGCCTTGGCCTTATTTCTTT
>JAYUTC010000455.1:0-2681 GCA_043755395.1 Ferruginibacter sp. | reverse complement strand
CCCCCCCCCCCCCCCCCCCCCCCCCCCCCCCCCCCCCCCCCCCCCCCCCCCCCCCCCCCCCCCCCCCCCCCCCCCCCCCAAAAATTATTATGTAGTTTTTTTTGTTAAAAAATCAAACTGCAAAAATACCGCAGTAAGCATTTATAACTTGGTGTTTTGGTTTAATAGTACAAACAAACTAATACCCAACAATGGCACAAAGTTTTCGTACAAACCTCAGCAATGTTGCATTACAATACATACAGCAGCTTAATGTGCCTGTTACTAAAACTACTTTAAAAGAAAATTTAGAGCAAAACCCCTACTATCCCAGCCTGTACAGCATCAGCAATACTTTTAACAGGTTTAACATCGAAAATATTTCTTTTACCGGAACAGTAGAAACTTTAGATGAACTACAGCCGCCTTTTATTACTTATTGCAGCGGCCAAAGTACAGGAAAAGATTTTGTGCTGGTAACAAAAATCGGTAATGAAACAGTAAGTTACATTGCCGAAAACAAAAACCCCAAACACTTAAGCCGTAAAGATTTTTTAAAGCAATGGCAAAAAGTAGTTTTTGTAGCAGAAGCTAATGCACAAAGCGGTGAGAAGGATTATAAATCAAAAGTAAATATTGAAAACTTAAAACAAAGAAAACGTTTTTTATTGTATGTAGGTATAGCAGCGTTAATTAGTTTATTGGTTTACCCCCTAATTAGTACTGCGGCCAATACCATTGCTGCTGCAAGTATAGTAATGATAAAACTTTTAGGAGTAGCTGCCACGGTGTTATTATTAATTTACGAGATAGATAAAAACAACAGTTTTGTAAAAAATATATGTGCTGCAGGCAAACAAACTAATTGCGCTGCTGTATTAAACAGTAAGGCCGGTAAATTTTTGGGCATGGGTTGGGGGGAGTTGGGCTTTTTTTATTTTGCAGCAAGCACCTTATTTTTATTACTGCCCGGCCAGTCTTTTACAAATAAATTACCCTGGCTGGCAATAGCCGGTACTTTGTCAGCACCTTATATTGTATTTAGTATTTATTACCAGTATAAAGTAGTAAAACAATGGTGCCCCTTATGCCTTGCCGTGCAGGCAGTACTGCTATTAGAATTAATTTGGGCACTAATCAATTTCTGGTTTAATAACAATTATTCGCTGCAATCTTCGCTACTATCTTCTCCATTTACCCCTCCTTTGGAGGGGATTGGGGAGGTTTGTGCTGTTGCCTTTTGTATATTGTTACCCATTGTAGTTTGGTATTTAATAAAACCCATCCTCCTTGCAGCAAAAGATGCCCTCATTTACAATGCCGCCTATAAACGCCTTTTATACAACCCCGAAACTTTTAATGGTTTATTGCAGCAGCAAATCACGGCACCCAATGGCTGGCAGCAATTGGGTATAAATATTGGTAACCCCAATGCAACCAACACTATTATAAAAGTATGCAACCCTTATTGCAGCCCCTGTGCAAAAGCACACCTTGTATTAGAAGGCATTGTGAAAAAGAACAGAGATATTAACTTAAAGATAATTTTTTTTGTTAGCAGTGCCGAAATCAACTTTGTAAACAAACCAGCAAAACACCTTTTAGCGATTGCTTCAAAAGGTAATTTACAAATGACGGAAGATGCATTGGATTCCTGGTACCTTTCTAAAAAGAAAGAGTATGAGCCTTTTGCAATTAGATTTCCCATTGAATGCGAGTTAAAATCACAAGATGAAAAAATAGATAAAATGAAAGATTGGTGTGATGCCGCTGATATAATGGGTACCCCTACCATCTTTATAAATGGGAAGAAGCTACCTCAGACCTATAATTTTAATGAATTACAGTATGTGATATAATATTTTGTTTGCAAACCAAATAGGTGTTGTGGATGATGTACAGCATTTACAACACAACAGGGAGAAACTGAAAACCCTTATAAGAGAGTAAGTATTTTTAAAAATTAAAGTTTTTGGCAGCTTTTTGAATTTTATAAAACTGCTACAAAATTATGTTAATGAAATATAAAGATTTTAAGACAATGACTCGTAATGAAATGAAGAATATCATAGGTGGTGATGCACCTACTGAGCCAAGGGTACCCTGTGGTACATGCCCTTCATCAACCCAAGGAGGCGGTGACCTTACTTGTTACAAAGATTCTTCAGGGTTATTTTGTAATAAACCGTCAAACTGCAATAATGCAGTAGATTGTAAAGTGGCAGTTTAAGCAAATTGTAGTTGTATAAATTAGTGCAGTTGATAACTGTAAGGGTATTGACTGCACTATTTACTGGATTTATTCAATATAAAGAAAGCAAAGTCATGAAATTTAGATTTATACTCAACTTAGTGATTTCAATAACAACTTTACTGGGAGTTAGCAATGCTCAAAACAAATTTACTGTTAGAATTATTTTCCCTTCAGCAATTAGGTTAAGTAGAATAAATATTGAGTATCATAACGGTTTCAAAATAATTCCGTTATCAATAGATAGCACAAACCGTACTGTTAAAGTATCTGGAGTTTTTTACTCAAAGTACCCGCAATTAATAATTTCTTATACCGCTGATAATAATGCAGATTCATATCCCCAAAAATATTTTATAGAAAAAAACGCTTCGATTATTTATTATAACAATCCCAAAAGGAATTTAGACAGTGTAAAACTGATTAATGCTTTTGATGTGATGGAAATGGG
>JAYUTC010000454.1:0-6706 GCA_043755395.1 Ferruginibacter sp. | reverse complement strand
TTTGGTTTCATCCTGGCAATGTTCGCAATCAGGACTGAAAATCATAATGATAGTCGGCTTCTTTTTTTTGAGATTCTCTTTAGTAAAAAAACTGCTGTCGGCAACATTGGTTAATTTAAAAGAAGGCACAATAGGAAACCGCAAATAAAGTAAAGAAGTGTCTGCTTGAGCAAAGCCGGTTTTAACAGATATAACTATCAGTATCAGAAGAAGGTATTTTTTCAAAATGTATTTTTTCCAAAACTAATTTTTTTGTATGAAAACAAGGTGTTAAGAAAAAAATAGTTTTTAGTTAATTTTTTTTCAAAATGTATTTTTTTTAGAATTGGGAATTTGAATTAAATGGATTGAATAATGGTTTAGTGATGATGGTAGAGGGAATAGGGTATAAGAGAAAGGCAATTACAATTGCCAAACACATTAGTAAAATTTATACCCCAATCTTTAATTAATAGCTATTGTGTTCTAATTAAGCAGGAAAGTATAATGAGAAAACCGAAAACAGATTTTTTCTTTTACTTTTGCAGCCACTTAAAAACATAGTTTTATGGCAACTACAGCAGATATACGTTCAGGGCTTATCATAAAAGTTGATGGAAGTTTGTATACAGTTATTGAATTTGGACAAAATAAAACTGCCCGTGCCGCAGCTAAAGTTTGGGCAAAATTAAAAGGTGTGGATAATGCCAGAACTATTGAAATAACATGGAACAGTGGAGAAAACATTCACCCGGTAAGGGTTGAGAAGAAGGCCTACCAGTATTTATATAAAGACGATACCGGCTACAGCTTTATGGATACCGAAACTTTTGAACAAATTACTGTGCCAGAAACTATGATTGACGCACCCAAATTTTTAAAGGATGGTCAGGAAGTATCTGTATTAATAAATGGCGAAACTGACCAGCCAATGGGAGTAGAGCTACCAGATAAAATTGTTTTGTTGGTTACATACAGCGAACCAGGTATGCGGGGTGATACAGCAACAAAAACTTTAAAACCAGCAACTGTTGAAACAGGAGCTACAGTAAATGTTCCTTTATTTGTGAATGAAGGGGAGTTAATAAGAGTGAATGCAAAAACTGGAGAATATGTAGAAAGAGTGAAAGGATAGTTGGTTAGTTTAGTATTAAAAATGGATAATAGATTGTGCTATTATCCATTTTTAGTTTTAGTAGTTTTTGATGATTTTTTGGCCATTTTTGCAAATTTTTAGCCCATTTAAGGCAAAAAATGCCATTTTTTTCATTTTTTTATTTTAATAAAACTTGTTTATTTGAATAATGATTTACTACCTTAGCAGTCCCCTATAATTATCCATTAACTAACTAAAACTTACACATGGACATAAAACAGATTCAGGAGCTTGTAAAGCTGATAAATAAAACCAATATTGGAGAAATCACTATTGAAGAAGAAGGCGTTAAGATTACCGTTAAACAAAAGAAAGATCCCGTACAACATATTGTAGCAGGTGCAGCTGCCCCGGTTTATTCATCCCCCCCCCCTCCGCCACAAGTTGCACAAACTGTTCAGCCACCAACAAAAGCTACTGCAGAGCCTAAGGAGGATAATTTTTTAACTATAAAAAGTCCAATGATTGGTACATTTTACCGTCAAAGTGGTCCGGGTAAACCTATTATGGCCAGCATTGGAGATGAGGTTACGCCTGGTAAAGTAGTTTGTATAATAGAAGCAATGAAACTTTTTAATGAGATTGAAAGCGAAGTAAAAGGAAAGATTGTGAAAGTGCTGGTGGAAGACGCAAGTCCGGTTGAGTACGATCAACCTTTGTTTTTAGTAGATCCCTCTTAAGTAAAAATTCAAAAGTAAAAAAGGAGCTATCCTGTTTCAGAATTTTTAATTTTTAATTTTAATTCATTCTATCGTGTTTAAAAAGATATTAATTGCCAATCGTGGAGAAATTGCACTTCGTATAATTCGCACCTGTAAAGAGATGGGGATTAAAACAATTGCTGTTTACTCCACTGCTGATAAAGATAGTTTACACGTAAAATTTGCTGATGAAGCTGTTTGTATTGGTAAACCAGCAAGTGCAGATAGTTATTTAAACATGGCTCATTTAATGGCAGCAGCCGAAATTACCAATGCCGATGCAATTCATCCTGGATATGGTTTTTTGGCTGAAAATAGCAAATTTGCAAAAATTTGCGGCGACCATAATATAAAATTTATAGGTCCAACCCCTGATATGATAAATGCTATGGGGGATAAAATTACAGCCAAAAAAACAATGATAAATGCAGGTGTACCTGTTGTACCTGGTGTGGATGGGTTATTAGAAAATGTGGCTCATGCTAAATTAGCAGCTAAAGAAGTTGGCTACCCTGTTATATTAAAAGCTACTGCCGGTGGTGGTGGTAAGGGCATGAGAGTTGTTTGGATTGAAGAAGAGATAGAAAAAGCATTTGAAAATGCCAAAACTGAAGCTGCTGCTTCGTTTAAAAATGATGGCATTTACATGGAAAAATTTGTAGAAGAACCCCGGCATATAGAAATACAAATTGTTGGAGACCAATATGGCAATGTTTGCCATTTAAGTGAAAGGGATTGCTCTATTCAACGTCGTCATCAAAAATTAGTGGAAGAGTCTCCTTCTCCATTTATGACCCCCGAATTAAGAGATAAAATGGGGGAAGCTGCAATTAGAGCTGCTGCATCAATTAGATACGAAGGTGTGGGTACCGTTGAGTTTTTGGTGGATAAGCACCGGAATTTTTATTTCATGGAAATGAATACCCGGATACAGGTAGAGCATTGTGTAACTGAAGAAGTAATTAATTATGATTTAATAAAAGAGCAAATAATGATTGCAGCAGGAGACAGGTTGACCGGTAAAAATTATACTCCAATTATGTGTGCAATTGAATGCCGTATTAATGCAGAAGATCCTTATAATGATTTTAGACCTAGCCCCGGAAAAATTACTGTATTACATCAGCCTGGTGGACATGGAGTACGTGTAGATAGCCATGTATATGCAGGCTACGTTATTCCGCCTTATTATGATAGTATGATTGGTAAATTAATTGCTGTAGCACAAACCCGTGAAGAAGCAATAAATACAATGAGCAGGGCATTAAGCGAATATGTAATTGAAGGTGTAAAAACAACCATCCCCTTTCACCTGCAATTAATGAAGCATCCCGATTTTAGAAGCGGAAATTTTACTACAAAATTTTTGGAAGGGTTTACAATGAAATAAATAGTCAATATTTTATATTTTAAAGCTACACAATGTGTGGTTTTTTTATAAAGAAAATTTGTTTTCACTTTGCTTTGTTGGAGTTTCATTCCGGTACTATATCTCAATAATAAACATTAAAATAAGGGTAAATTGTTGGTCAGGCAACAAATATCGGAGGAAGAGTATAATAGCCTCAACACACTTTTAGGTACGAATTCTTTCGAATAAAAATGGCTATGCTTTAAAGATAATGCTGAGCAGAAATTATTTTGTGGCTGAGGTACTTGGAAATGTTTTAATATCCTTAAAATGGTTATCAGTTAACACAAGTTTTACTTTATTGCCTGTAAATACCTGGCTTTCAAATAAAAACTGTAGTGCCATAAAACTTACATCCAGTGAACTATCTTTTTTTACTTTCTCCTCATCAACAACCATTCTAATAACATATTGCCCGCTATCTTTGGATATTTGAAATGACTTTTTATTAGTGGATTCCCTATATGTAGTATCCATATAAACACCAAATTTTTTTGCATCAGCTTCTGTAACGCCATCACCTTTAACATAAACTTCGATATTATCATTGATCTTTACTTTTTTGCCATAATCATTACATGCTGCAAACAGAACTGTAATAACCAGGAGTAGAATTGTAATATTTGCTTTCATATTCTGTTGTTTAAAATAAAGGTTTAACTAAAGTAGCAAATGCAACTTTATATAAATGTAATAATTTATTGGGGATAGTTAAAGATTCTTTTTTTGAAGTTTATGGTTTTATTTTTTACTTAATAAAAATGTACATTTCAATAATGTAATCAATTCTCCATTTGGGATAATTTAATTACCCAATAGCAGATGCTATGATGATGATAAAAACTGCTGGATCAGCTACACAAACAGTTGTAATTTCACAAAAAAGGTTGCACTATTTATTTCAATAATGCCAAACATCTTCGCAAACTCTCTTGCCATTCCGGAATAACAATATCAAAAGTGGAATTAATTTTGGCAGTATCTAAAACAGAATACTGTGGCCGCTTTGCCGGTGTAGGGTATTGTAAAGTTTGGATTGGATTAACGATACAATTACTTCCGGTTATATCTTTTATAGCTAATGCAAATTGATACCAGTTTATTAAACCTTGATTACAATAATTGAATATTTGTTTGGTATTAACCCATTTTGAATTTTGAATTTTGAATTTTGAATTTTTTTCAAGAATTACTATTATTGCATTAGCCAAATCTGCAGCATAAGTAGGGCAACCCAATTGGTCATCCACAACATTAATACTTTCTCTTTCCTTCATCAGCCGCATCATTGTTTTTACAAAATTATTTCCAAAGGAAGAAAATACCCAGGATGTTCTGATGATAATTGCAGAGGGGTTATTTTTTAAAATAAGTTCTTCCCCTTTTAATTTCGACTGGCCGTAAACACTTACAGGGTTTGTTGTATCGGTTTCTTTATACGGTTGCTTAGCGGTGCCATCAAAAACATAATCAGTAGAAATATGAATTAGCTGTGTATTAAATTCTTCACAAACAGAAGCAAGCTTTGCAACAGCAAAGGCATTAATTAAAAAAGCTGCTTCTTTATCGATCTCGGCTTTGTCAACAGCAGTATAGGCAGCACAATTAATACAAAAATTAATGGTGTTGCGTTTAAAATATTTTTTTACAGATTCAAAATTATCAATTGATAATTCATCTTTACTTGTAAATAAAAAATTGTATTTAGGATATAAGGGTGCAAGTGTCCGGAATTCTTTTCCAAGTTGCCCGTTGGCACCTGTAACCAAAATTATTTTTTTGTTGACCACTTAAAAGTTAAAATTAGTGATACAATTATTTAGACCCGGGTGTTTCACATCTTTTTCGGATATAATGGCTTTGTCTGATGAAATTTGCCAGTCAATATTTAAGGTGGGGTCGTTATACATTATTCCACCTTCACATTCTTTATGATAAAACTCATCGCATTTATAAAACACTTCGGCAGTTTTGCTTATAACCGAATAACCGTGGGCAAATCCTTTTGGTATTAGTAACTGTTTTTTATTTTTAGCGGATAATTCTAATACAAATGCTTTACCATAAGTGGGGGAGCCTTTTCTAAGGTCAACTGCTACATCTAAAATGCTGCCACTTAATGTTCTTATCAATTTAGTTTGAGAAAATGGATCTAACTGGTAATGCAAACCACGTATTACACCAAAAGATGATTGTGCCTGATTATCCTGCACAAATTTTATTACAATGCCTTCGTTAGAAAAAGTATTTTCATTATAACTTTCAAAAAAATATCCACGGCTGTCCTCAAACACTTTTGGCTCAAAAACCATTAACCCGGGAAAATCTGTTTTAATGAAAGGCATTCTTTATGGTTACTTTTTTAATAATACTGAATAATTTGTTATGATAAAAGGTTTTGTAAATTAATTGAATACTTAATATTATTTTAAATTATTTTATTGTTAACTGTATTGCTGCTTAAAATAATTAATGGTCTCAATTAACCCATCTTCAAATTTTTTTGTAGGTTGGTAGTTTAAAAGTTTTTTTGCTAAAGAAATATCAGCTAAAGAGTCTCTGATGTCTCCTGCTCTTGGTTCACGATAAGTAGCATTAAAATTACTACCTAACTGCTTTTGGCATGTTTTGTATAAATTATTAACTGTGAATCTTTCTCCCACTGCTACATTGTATACTTTTTTAAAAGCTTCTTCATTATTACTAAGCATACCCTTAATATTTATCTGTACTGCATTTTCTACAAAAGTAAAATCTCTGGTCTGTTCGCCATCACCATTAATATTTACCGGTGTTTTATTCATTATACCTTTTACAAATAAAGGGATAACGGCCGCATATGGCCCGTCAGGATCCTGTCTTGGTCCAAAAATATTAAAATACCGTAACCCAATCAGCCTAATACCATAAACATCGGCAAAAACCTGCGCATATAATTCATTTGTTTTTTTAGTTGCGGCATAGGGAGATAAACAATTGCCAATTCTTTCTTCAATTTTTGGTAACGTTGGCTCATCGCCATAAACTGATGATGATGATGCGTAAACAAAAGTTTTTACTTTATTATCTATAGATGCTTTAAGCATATTTACAAATCCACCAACATTTACATCAGTAAAATAAATGGGTTCTTTAATACTTCGTGGCACCGAACCTAAAGCCGCCTGGTGGCTAACATAATCAATCCCTTTGCAGGCATTTAAACAGGTTTCAGCATTTCTTATATCCCCTTTTTCAAATTCAAAACCAGCGTATTGTTTTAAAATATTAAGGTTGCTTTCAAATCCATTAACCATATTATCAAGCACCCGAACTTTTTTTGCGCCGTTTTTTAAAAGGTATTCAGCAATATGCCCACCGATAAATCCAGCACCGCCAGTTACTAAAAAACTGCTATCAGATAAATCTTTTGTGTGAAAAGTTCCAGCCACTAAAGAAGAGACTTTAAATGGTTCTATT
>JAYUTC010000453.1:0-6719 GCA_043755395.1 Ferruginibacter sp. | reverse complement strand
TTTGATTTTCCATCATTGATTTTTGATCAAAAATAGATTTGATATTTTTAGTAATCGACTCACGAAAATTTCTGATTATATACAGTTCGTCACCCTTATGGTTTCTGTTGTAATTTAAATTTGTAAAGAGGTTTATTTTATTATTACGGTAATTAAAACCTAAGGCCTCATTAAATTTTGCATATTTACCTTGGGTATAACCGCTTGTGATGCTACCGTTATAACCAAATTGTTTGTTCTTTTTTGTTTTAATATTTATAACACCTGCATTGCCAGCTGCATCATATTTTGCAGGAGGATTGGTCATTATTTCAATTTGATCCAATTGGCTGGCAGTCATATTACGCAACATATTTGCCAAATCAGGCCCACTTAAATAACTGGGACGTCCATCAAGATAAACAATAACACCCTGCTTACCTTTAAGACTAATATTACCATCTTTATCAACAGTAACACCTGGTGCTTTTTCCAGTACTTCTAAGGCAGAATTTCCTACACTTGTTATAGATGCATCTACATTTACAATAGTTCTATCGAGTTTTCTTTCAATGAATGGCTTTTTAGAAATTACAGTTACTTCCTTTAAATTTTTGTCTTGTGGTATTAATTGTAATACTCCAACATTTGCATTTAACTGATCCGGCGATACATTGAAAACACTGCTGTAAGTTTTTGAATGCCCAACTGAAGTGGCCAATACTAAATAAGTACCGTCTTTTACATTTTCAATAAAAAAATTGCCCTCCTTATCGGTAATGGCAATTTTTACAATACTGGAATCCTTTGCATTTAAAAGAGATACTGAAGCTGCATCAATAATTTTTTGATTACCTCCATCTTTGATACTTCCGGAAATTTTGCCTCCGCTTTGGGCATTGCTGGACAAAACAATTAAAGTTGCAGCCAGCAGGCTGAAAAATTTTTTCATGACTATACTTTTTTTTTAAATCCCGGTGGCTAAAGCCGGGGGTTGTTTTTTAATAAATGTAGTAATATACTTAGATAACTACTTAACAAAAGTAAGTACTTTGTTTAACATAGTACATTGTTTAATACTGAACGGCAAAATAAATGGATAACCGGTATAAATAATATAAAATGTGGGAAAAGTAACTTTTACAATTAAACGTTTTATTGTTTTAAAAAGTTACACCTAAATAAAAGTAAAAGAGATATAAATACTACAATACATTAATTTGTTTGCCTAAATTTTTACTTTAAGTTTTTGGTAAATAATTAGACAAATACCTGAAACAAACAATAAGAAGGATATTATTTCGGCCTGAGTGGGATGATAACCAAGTATAAAATATGTAGTATTTACCCTTATTTTTTCTACAGCAAATCTTTCTAAACCATTACATATAAGATAAATGCCAAATATAATACCTGGAGTTTTAATTCGTTCTCTTATTAACCAAAGAAAAAGAAAAAGTAAGCTGCATACTATTATTTCATAAAGTGGTGTAGGGTAAACAGGCAGTGGAAGCATTCGGTTATGCTCATCGTTATCACCTGGTATTAAAATCCCATCTTTATTTACATTTTTAGGATAATTATATGCAAAAAGCCATTTTGGTAAAAATTCAGGTCCACTAAAACTTTTATGAGGTACCAGCGAAAGGCTATCATATCGTCGATCCGTTACATATGATAACCCTCCTTGAGCATTTAAAGCTTCTCCACCTATAAAATAAGTTGAATTAATTTTTAAAACATTTTGAAAATCAATATGTTTTGCATTTATTATTTTTCCTTCATTATCATTAATATAGGCACTGTTATAAATACCCCAATCTCCATCCCCTGCAACCTGGCATCCAATTCTGCCTACTGCATAGGCAATCATTAAAGCAGGAGCTGTGGCATCAACTAAATGGATTATTTTAATTCCTCTTTTAGAAGCATACCAACATATTGCTATAGCAGCTAAAATTAACCCACCATAAAATGTTAGTCCACTTGCAGAAAATAATCTCGCTATAGGATCTTTTATAAATTCATCCCAGTTTTCTAGGTTATCAAATAATTTAGCGCCCAAAATTCCAAATATTAACCCAAGTATTATAATATCTCCTACCCTGTCATGAGGCCAAATTCTTACATTACGCCGCTCAGGCTCTTTTAATTTTTGCTTATTTTTCTCATACCATTTTAATCCTGCCAATAATAAGGCTACTAAAAACCCACCCAAAACATTACCCTGTGATGAAAATATATAATCCTGGGGATTAACATTTTCGGGCCTGCTAAAAATTAAGCCCAAAACTTTATAACCAAAAATAAATCCTATAAATGCATTTAATAAAATGTCCAGTATAGAAGCTGGTTTTCCTACAGTAATCATTTCTTCCCTGGGACTTAATAAACCCTGCTTTTCTTTACGCCTTAATTCGCTTGAAAGTACAATAGCAGCCGTAACAAAACCTATGGCTACCATTAATCCAAAAGTGTTTAAAATACTCAGACTTTTCCATTCTACACCAAACCAATCTTTAAAAACGTAGTATAAATTGGGATACATAAAGTTTATAGCTTATACTTTTATAAAATAAGTGCAATATATTCAAATAATTGAAGTGTTTGATTGTATAAATTAAAATCCCCCTGTATTAAAACATGAGGAAGTATTTACTTACACTACGGAAATATCAAAATTTTTAATTACAATGTTGCTCAAAAGCCTCAATTAGGTTTTCGGCAATCATTTGAGCACTTCTGCCTTCAATCATATGTCTTTCAATAAAATGAACCAATTCTCCATTTTTAAAAAGTGCAATAGATGGAGATGAAGGTGGATAAGGCAATAAATGTTCTCTGATTTTTTTAACGGCATCAACATCAAAGCCAGCAAAACTTGTGGTAAGATGATCAGGCCTTTTTGTACTTTTTGTAACCGCAATTAAAACACCCGGCCTGGCTGTACCTGCACTGCAACCACAAACCGAATTTATAACTACAAGTGTGGTTCCATTATCTTTTAAAGCAGTTTCAACATCGGCTGAACTTAGCATTTCTGAAAAACCATTTTCAGTAAGCTCTTCTTTCATGGGAATTACAATTTCTTCTGGATACATTTTTAGTAGATTTTTTTGGAGCACAAAACTACATACTTATTGCTACTAAGCACAAATATTATTCATCTGAATTTTACCATATTTAGAATAATAATTGAATGAATCAGAAATTATGTCATCTATCATTTATAAAAACAGACATAATGTCTTTTAAATTAATCCATTTTTGAAAATAAGACATAAAAAAATGGTTGGAATATTATTTGACTCTAAATGCTTGTAATTAAAATTAATAAACTTTAAAAAAATAAGCCATGACATTTGTAAAAACAAACAACCCACTTTCAAAATCCTTTGACGGATTAATGAATGAACTTTTTAATGATTTACCTGCAACATTTGGAAAAACCATGAGAGAGGATGTTCTTGGATTTCCTCCTGTAAATATTACAGAGAAAAATGAATCCTATCAACTTCAGGTTTCTGCTCCGGGATTTGACAAAAATGATTTTAAAATAAACCTTGAAGGCAATACTTTAACAGTAAGTGCAGAAATAAAAGCAGAAACTAAATCTGAAACTGAAAAGATTATTCGTAATGAATTCAGTTCAAAATCTTTCAAGCGAACTTTTACAGTGGATGAAAAAATTGAGGCGGCCAACATTACTGCCAAATACGAAAACGGCATTTTAACTCTAGTACTTCCTAAAAAAGAAGAAGTTAAAGCCCTTACAAAAGAAATTAATATTCAATAAAAAAAAGTTTTCGTAAACATACAGTTGGTTTTGATTATTCCCCGTTATTCTTAACGGGGAATTTTTTATTCAATCTATATAAATTAATTTCCCGCTTTTTTTCTTTTCTCTATCCAGTTTTCTTCTTTTGTTGTAGTAAAAGCCTGAACTACCGCAATTAGAAAAAGGGTTACTATATTCCCTGCTAAAAAAACCAGGCTAAAACTGGTATAATCAGTAATATCATGACGCCCTTTTTTAAAATAATAAATCATATCCAATACCAAAATCACCAAACTGCTGCAAAAACCAATGATAAATAAACACTGTGAAATAATTTTTACGGCAACAGTAGGATGATTTTTGGTTCGTTTAATAAAAATGTAGTAAACAGTTGCAAAAATTGCCGGTGGGATAGATATTACAGCCAGTTCAAATATTATGTCAACCGGTTTTGAAGATATAAGTGTTGAAAAACCGTAAAGTACTCCAATTACCAACCCAAAAGTTACAGGTACAGCAAGAAATAATAAAAATATAAGGAAATATAGTTTTGAATACTTTGTAAACCTATCGTCCATTAATGGTATTTAAAAAATTACTTAAAAAAAACTCCTGTATTTAATATTTAAAAATAACTAAGATTAGTTTTGGGTGTTAAGGTTAATATAGTTTCGTACATCAGCTTAATGGTATTTTCAATATCATCTTTATGCAACATTTCCACTGTAGTATGCATATATCGTAGAGGAATAGAAATCAAAACTGAAGGGCATCCATCATTTGCATAAGCAAAGGAATCTGTATCTGTACCTGTACTTCTGCTAACTGTTCTTAATTGAACAGGTATTTTACTTTTTGTTGCTGTAGTTTGTACTATATCCAATAATTTATTATGAACTGCCGGTCCAAAAGCTAGTGATGGCCCTTTACCACAGGCACATTCTCCTTCAATCATTTTATTAATCATTGGGGTAGATGTATCGTGTGTTACATCGGTAATGATAGCAATATTGGGCTTTATTCTTCTGGCAATCATTTCGGCACCACGTAAGCCAATTTCTTCCTGTACTGCATTTACAATGTATAATCCAAAGGGTAATTTTTTTTTGTTTAATTTTAGTAACCTGGCCACTTCAGCAATCATAAAACCACCAATACGATTATCAAAAGCCCGGCCAATCAGGTAATTGTATGCTAGTTCTTCGTAACCTTCTTCATAGGTTGCCACTGCTCCAATATGTATTCCCAAACTTTCAACTTCCTTTTTATTTCTTGCTCCGCAATCTAAAAACAAATTATCTACTTTGGGCTGTGTTTCTTTACCCTCATTATTACTCATTCGCGTGTGTATTGCAGGCCATCCAAATACTGCCTTAACCGGTCCTTTTTTGCCATGTATAATAACGCGTTTTGCCGGTGCAATCTGGTGATCAACACCACCGTTTCGTTTAAGGTAAATTAATCCTTCTGGAGAAATATAATTTACAAACCAGCTTATTTCATCTGCATGTGCTTCAATAACCACTTTAAATGCAGCAGCGGGATTAATAACAGCAACAGCAGACCCGTAAGGATCAGTAAAATGACTATCAACAAAAGGTTGTAAGTATTGAAGCCATAATTTTTGACCGCTGGTTTCAAAGCCGGTAGGTGAAGGATTATTTATATAGTTTTTTAAAAACGTATAAGATTGTTCGGTTAAAATGCTTTTGTTTTTTTTTGCTTTAGCCATTGTAATTCATTTGTGAAAGCAAAATAACTAAATACTTGTCACATATGTAGCCAAAGCTGAAAATAACATCAGTCCATCCACTAAAAAATAATAAAAAAAATAACCCTGCTTTTTTAAGGATAGAAAATAAACTTTAACAGTAAACAGGCCGGTTAATAAAAAAGCTGCAATTTGTCCAGTCTCGTTATTATAAACTCTGAGCAAAGTACCATTGATTAAATACAATAAAAACAATGCTATCATAATATTTCTAACAACAGTTGAATTTACAATTGTAGTAAGGCTTTGTAATCCACGAATTTTATCAATTTTAGTATCTCTAGCATCAAAAATGATACATAACATTAACATAAAAAGCAACCGGTTATTAAAGAGCATTACCAACGTTATAAAATTTGCAGTTGGCGCATATTTATAAGGAATGTAAACGGTAACAAAAGCCCAGGTAAATGCCAATAAAAAAGTTTTAAGTAATCCGGTTTTTCTTGAAAAATGAAAAACTTTATTTGGCAGTAAAGGAAAAGTATATAGCAGGGTTAGAAAGAATCCAATACCAATAACTTGTATTAATTCAGGTATGTAAAACAATGTGAATACTACTCCTGTGCCCGCAATAAAAAAAATAATAATATTAGTGTAAAATTGTTTAACAAAATGCTTTAAAGGTTTCGTTTTATATACATACCCACTTAATAACCAATAAAAATTATAACTGCAAAGTGTAGAGAAAAAAATAAACCCATATAAATAAACTGATAAATTAATATGTAATAACAAAGCGGTTTGAAAACAAAGTGCAACAGCACAAAATGCAATAAAAATAGAGTGCGAGAGGATAAAGTGCAACCACTTCATTATGGGGTTATATAAAAAACAGCATCGTTGGTTTTTATAATATTACTTTTATTTTTTGCAAAATCTCTTATGTAAACTTCAAAAAATAAGGTATCAGTTTTAGGGCGTGGCCTTGTACTTGCACCCAATACAGAAGACAATGTAATAGTCAGATCTCCCTGAAAATCTTTTATTGCAGCAGTTGATATATCTGGTAATCTTAAAGAGTCTATTTTGCCAGTTAAAAGATTTTTAATAAACACTTTAGAAGTGTCTTTACCACTAATAAACCCCAAATCACCTTCCGCATCTGTTACATTTATAGTAAGAACTGGAATAACCTGTTGATTTATGGGTATATTACTAAAAGCTGCATTTGGTTTTATAGATTTATAA
>JAYUTC010000452.1:0-17767 GCA_043755395.1 Ferruginibacter sp. | reverse complement strand
GATTATTTAACCGGTACTTTAAAACTAAATGCAACAGTTGTTGGAATTGAGTTAAGAGAAGACCTTGTAAATAAATGCAATCAAACGGCTGGAAATATTAAATACCATAACCTATCCTTTAAAAAAGGAACAATTCAGGATGCCATACTGCCTTCAATTGATATGTTGATAGCCTTGCACGCCTGCGATACCGCTACTGATGATGCTATTTACAAAGGCATACAGGCAAAAGCAAAAGTAATTATTTGTGCACCTTGCTGCCATAAGCAGATACGCAAACAAATGGCACCTGATAATGAGTTAAAAAATATCACCAGGCATGGAATTTTATTGGAGCGGCAGGCAGAAATTGTAACGGATACTATTCGTTCATTAATTTTAGAAGCCCATGGTTATAAAACAAAAGTGTTTGAATTTATTGCTACAGAACATACGCCAAAAAATGTGCTGATTGTTGGAACAAAAGCTGATAAAACAGAAGCTTCAAAGCAAGAAAGCCTTGATAAAGTAAAGGGGTTAAAAAAACTCTTTAACATTAATTGCCATTACCTTGAAACCTTGTTTTAATCCAAACTAATTTTACAAATCTTAAACAGATTACCATCTGTATTTTTTGAATAGCAGTATTAGCCGGGCTAAAGTTATTTTAGAAATAACTAAATTTATTAGTAAATTGCTTTTTTAAAAATATATCGATCAGTAAAAAAATAAAAGAAAAGATTCATGTACGCAATTGTGGATATAGAAACTACCGGGGGATATGCTGCTTCACACGGCATCACCGAAATTTCTGTATTTGTACATGATGGTACAAGAGTGGTAAAACATTTTGAAACACTTATTAATCCCCTTCAAAGCATTCCTGCATATATTACAGCATTAACAGGTATTGATGATGAAATGGTTAAAACAGCTCCCGTATTTGATGATATTGCCGAAGCTCTTTTTACGTTGCTGAATCAACATGTATTTGTTGCTCATAGTGTAAACTTTGATTACAGTTTTGTTAAGCACCAGCTTAAAAATTCGGGGTACGATCTTACAGCTAAAAAAATATGTACAGTAAGGTTGGGAAGAAAAATTTTCCCGGGCCTGCCTTCTTATAGTTTGGGCAACCTTTGCCGGGCTTTAAATATCAATATAGAAAACCGGCACCGGGCGGGCGGAGATGCAAAAGCAACTGTTACTTTATTTGAACATTATCTGGCAAATAATGGCGAAGTGGCCATCAATGAAATGCTTAAAAAATTGTCAAAAGATCAATGGTTGCCTTTGCATTTGGATAAAAAGGAAATTGATCAGCTGCCATCAAAGCCAGGCGTGTATTATTTTCATAATGGTAAAAACAAAGTAGTATATGTAGGTAAAGCCATTAATATTAAAAAAAGAGTGAGTAGTCATTTTACACATAATGACCCCGATAAAAAACGGCAAAATTTGCTTAGGAATATTCATAAAATAACCTGCAGGGAATGTGCCAGCGAACTGGAGGCATTAGTTTTGGAAAGTACTGAAATAAAAAAAATGTGGCCATTGTATAACAGAAGCCAAAAGCAACCACTGCAAAAATATGCACTGTATTTATTTGAAGATAGCAGAGGATATATGCGACTTGCAATTGATAAAAAGAAAAAAAATATATCTGCTTTATATGTCTTTAATTTATTGCATGAAGGCTTAGTGCTTTTAAAAAATATGGTGAATGAATTTGATTTAAATGCTAAACTTTGTTTTCTGGATAAAACTTCTTTTACAAAAAAGGATTATGAGCTTTTAGACACACCTGTAATTTATAATCGTAAAATAGAAAAAGCGCTGGAAGCATTACATAAACAATTGCCCACCTTTATAGTGGTGGATGAAGGAATTAAAGCAGATGAAAAATTGTGTTTATTAATTGAGAGAGGAAGTTTTTGGGGTATGGGCTATATTCCTAAAAAATTAAGACTAAAATCTACGGTAGAAGTTAAAAATTATTTAAACCCATATGCCGATAATGATTTTATACGTAACAGCATTTATACCTTTGCTGAGGCTAATCCACATAAAAAAATAGTTTTTACTTAATTGTTGCCAGTATTCCAATTTTTTGTTTCGGTACACAACATTACTTTCGCAGCCCAATTTAAAAAGTATAAAAAAGTATGTCAGCATTTGTACAGCCGATAGCGCAAAAATTTAATTTTAAAATACTACAGGTAGAAGCAGTTCTTTCTTTACTGGAAGAAGGCGCCACCATTCCCTTTATTGCACGTTACCGTAAAGACAGAACAGGAGCATTGGATGAAGTACAGATACAACAGATTCAGGAGGAATCAAAATTTTTAAATGAATTTACCGGGCGTAAAGTTTTTATTGAAAAAGCAATTACCGAACAGGAAAAGATGACGGAAGCCATACAGGCAAAATTGAATAAAGCCATTACTATTGCTGAGCTGGAAGATATTTACCTGCCTCATAAACCAAAACGCAAAACCAAAGCGCAAACAGCAAGAGAGAATGGTTTGGAACCTTTAGCTACTTTACTCCTGCAGCAAAAAGATATTGACCTTATTGCAGAAGCAACAAAATTCATCAATGAAAAAATTGCAGATACTGATACGGCATTACAAGGCGCAAGAGATATAATTGCAGAAACTGTTAATGAAGATGCACAGGTAAGAGCTAAACTGCGTAAACTTTTTGAAACTGAAGCCACCATGCAAAGCAAAGTGGTAACAGATAAAGAAACTGAGGGCATTAAATACAAGGATTATTTTGAATTCGGTGAATTGATCAGTAAAATTCCTTCGCACAGAACTTTGGCAGTATTACGTGGATTTTTAGAAGGCTTTTTACGTATTGAAATTTCGCCCCTTGAAGAAAATGCTTTGGAAATAATAGAGCACTTGTACATTAGAGGAATGAGTACATGCAGTAATCAAATTAGTAAAGCAATAAAAGATGCCTACAGAAGATTACTGCAACCAGGTTTGGAAACAGAATTTCGTACAGCCCTAAAAACAAAAGCAGATGAAGATGCGATAAATGTATTTGCCGAAAACCTTCGTCAGTTATTATTGAGTTCTCCTTTAGGTAGTAAACGAATTCTTGCAATTGACCCGGGTTACCGTACAGGTTGTAAAGTGGTTTGCTTAAATGAAAAAGGCGATCTGCAAAAAACGGATTTAATTTTTCCGCACGAAAACAACCGGGTAGCAGCAGAAGAAATAAAAATTAAAAATTTAGTGCAACAATACCACATTCAAGTTTTTGCTATTGGTGATGGTACTGCCGGTAGAGAAACAGAACAGTTCATTAAAAAATTAAATTTAAACCTGCCCGTGTTTTTAGTTAATGAAGATGGGGCTTCTATCTACTCTGCATCGGCCATTGCAAGGGAGGAATTTCCAAATGAAGATATTACTGTTCGAGGTGCAGTAAGCATTGGACGACGATTAATGGACCCGTTGGCGGAATTGGTAAAGCTGGATCCTAAAAGTATCGGAGTAGGACAGTACCAGCATGATGTAAACCAGTTTCGTTTAAAAGAACGGCTCGACGCAATTGTTATAAGTTGTGTAAATAATGTAGGTGTAAATTTAAATACTGCCAGCAAACATTTATTGAGTTATGTAAGTGGCATTGGCAGTACTCTTGCAGATAATATTGTAAAATACAGAAATGAAATTGGTAAATTCAGCAACCGCAGGCAACTATTAAAAGTACCAAGGTTAGGCGGTAAGGCCTTTGAGCAATGTGCCGGGTTCTTACGCATTAAAGATGGAGAAGACTTGCTGGATGCCAGTGCAGTACATCCCGAAGCATATACCGTTGTTAATACAATAGCAAAAGATTTGGGAGTTTCAGTAAATGCCATCATTGGTAAAGAAGATTTATTGAAAACTGTGGAAGCAAAAAAGTATGCTACCGAACAAATTGGGGAATTAACCATAAAAGATATTCTGAACGAATTAAAAAAGCCGGGCCTCGATCCAAGAAGTGAGGTACAACAATTTGAATTTGCAAACATTTACAGTATTGATGATGTAAAGATCGGGATGGAAGTGCCGGGTGTTGTTACTAATATCACACGCTTTGGAGCATTCATCGATATTGGAGTTAAACAGGATGGATTGGTACATGTATCTGAAATTTCTCACTCTTACATTACCGATCCTAATGAAGCATTAAAACTGAATCAAAAAGTAAATGTAAAAATTCTGGAAGTGGATACGGCAAGAAAAAGAATTGCTCTATCTATTAAGCAAACTATGGAAGCGCCTGCAAGAAATCAAAATCAAAGGCCTAAATTTAGCAGACAACAAGCGCAACATAAACCGCAACAAAAATCTGTTGACGAAATGCCATTGAATGATGCACTGGCAGCATTGAAACATAAATTCGGAAAATAATAGTTGCTGCCATCGATTAACAAATTACACAAATTGTTTTCTCTGTGTAATTTGTGTAATCTGAGTCTAAATTTCTTTTGCTAAAATTTCTGAAAATAATTTTCTGTCAATCATCTTTGCGCCCAGGCTTTCTAAATGCGAAGTATAAATCTGACAATCGATCAATTTAATATGTTGCTTTTGTAAATATCTTACTAAATGGATAAAAGCAAATTTGCTGGCATTGCTTTCTTTACTAAACATACTTTCACCAAAGAAAACATTGCATGATAATACACCATATAACCCGCCAACCAGTTCTCCAGCTGCCCATGCTTCGGCACTTATTGCAAATCCTGACTTATGTAATTTGGTATAAGCATCAATTACATTGGGGTGAATCCATGTGCCTTTCTGTTCCTTTCTTGTTATTGTTTTACAATTTGTTATTACTTTATCAAAAGCTTTGTTGAGGGTAAACCTGAAATTTCCATTGTTTAAAACAGTCTGCATGCTCTTGCTCACTTTTAATTCGTTTGGAAATAAAACAAACCTTGGGTTGGGGCACCACCAGCAAATGGGTTCATCTTCATTATACCAGGGAAAGATGCCTTTTTTATAAGCTAATAATAAACGATCAGTACTTAGGTCTCCGCCAATGGCCAGTAAGCCTTCATCATCGGCCTGCTCAACATTTGGGAAAATATTTTTTTCAGTTAAAACAAACATTTTTAAAAATAAGAAAAGTTGGGAGATATATTTTAAAGTAATTCAACAAAAAAATGATTGATGCTAAAGATATATTTTTAAAAGTTTTTGTTACAAAAGTAAATTGATTTAATTTTAATTTTTTAGAGCAGATTTATTTTATAAGGTTATCATTATCAGGCAATAATCAATAATTCAGGAGTTATAGGGCTATTGTAACTATTTTAATTAAAGAAACTTAATTAAACGACTAAATTAAAAACTAAATCCTGCACCTGCAGTAATACCCGGATATACTTTACCATCCATCTTCCAGAAATTATCAGATGGAGGATCCAGATAAATAACAGGTGCAAATGCAACTTTAAAGAAAAATCCACCCTCTGTTTTTTGATACCGGTAACCAGCACCTGGTATGATATACAATTTTTTATCGGATAAATTATTACCCGAAAAAAGGTCATTGTAGTTTTCAACGTAAGGAACAACAGTAAGACTGAATTCTGCATGAGAAGAATTATGCCCGGTAAAAAAATTAATACCCAGTGGCATAGCAATAGCATTTTTTAAAACAGAAAAACCAATCCTGTAGCTTTTTGTAAATTTTTCTCCCTGGCTGAATATCCTGTCGTAGTTTAAAGAGTAATAAGCACCTTTTGAAGCAAAGTCTGCGTAAATGGTATTACGGGTAATGTTTTGTGCCGTTTGACTGTAATTTTTATTTACAAAAACTGCAGAAAATAGTAGAATAATAATGGGAAGTAATTTTTTAGTATAAGTCAAGATGATTTTTTTTGTAAGCTTAATTAAGGTAAAGTTTTATTAAAATTTATTTGTCATTAAAAGTTTAGGTAGTAAAAGGGTTATAAATTTATTTTTTTATGACTTTAAATGATTCCTTATTTTCTTCCCCAATTTTAAACATATATACCCCTGCAGATAAATCAGAAAAACTAATAGGTGTATTTTCCATTGTTAATTTACCTTTCAAAACAATTTGACCCAATTGATTTGTAAAAAAATAATTTACGGGTAAAAAATTCTTATCTGCTTTTATTGTAATAAAATCATTTACCGGATTTGGATAAATTAAAAAATGATTTGGCGGTTTTATTCCTGAAGCACTCATTAAGCTATTAAAGTAATTGCCCAAAAAAGTACTTAAATCAAGCGTATGAATTTTTTGCACAATATTAATTAAAGGAGCCAAAGTAAAATTTTCGTTTGAAACATAGTATTTTAATCCATTAGCTGATGCAATTCCTTCAATTTGGTGAAATGGAATGGATAATGAAATTTTTCTTTTATTTCCCCCAAAATAATCCGAGTTGCTGAAGTCATATAGTAAATAAACAAAAGGCTGCAATGTACTGGTATAGCCACATAGGGAAATAAGATTTTTCGATTCAAGATAAACGGCTCCAGTTATCAAACCCTGAACATCAAAAGTGGATTTTAATTTTGCAATATGGGTTCCGGGATTTTTTGAAACAGCATATAAACTGGTTTTATTACTGATCCATTGTTTAGTAAATAAAAAAATGCTGTCTTCCGATACAATAAATGCTTCACAATCAAAATCAGTTTTGTTAGAACCTGTTGGAGTAAAATTATTTTGGTTGGAATAGGAAAAATTAATAGTATCAATTTCAGGCAAATTAGTAAGTATAGAATTTTTAGCGATTCTTAATATTTTTAAATTAGTTCTGTTGCCATTCTGGTTATTGCCAAAGTCTCCAATATAGATATAATTGTTGTCTTGTGAAATCTCTTCCCAATCATTATTTATAGTGTTGCTAAGTTTGTATGATTTTGTCAGATTGCCATTGATTGTATCTAATCC
The DNA here is from genome assembly GCA_043755395.1 of Ferruginibacter sp. Lineage (GTDB taxonomy): Bacteria > Bacteroidota > Bacteroidia > Chitinophagales > Chitinophagaceae > Ferruginibacter. The sequence continues at coordinate 10,843 of JAYUTC010000452.1, read as the reverse complement.
ATAAATATTAATATCACCATTGTCATTATGCGTCCAAATCTGATTATTCCATCTGATAAGACCGGATGTTTCTGAAAGATTACCTGCAAGATTAAAACTTGATGTGGGTGCAATGGTAACTGAATTATACAGGCAACTTCCATTATTGTATGTTACAGCAGCATTGTAATTTGTGGCCATAGGATCCGGACATCCATATACCTGAGCTGTAGCAGTAATTATAAGTATGTAAAAACTTGAGGCGAATAAAATAAATAATTTCTTCATTTTATTTTAATTGTATTAAAATTCCCTTGTCTATTTAGTCTTTTTGTAAACTTACCAACTGCGCCAAAAGATATTTATTAAAGTTTTGATTTATTATAGTAGCCTCATCATTTAATTGCTTAATTGTACATGGGAAACAAAGAAACATCAACTATACCTGTTCCACAAAACTATCCTTCATTTTTTTTAACAGGTCAGTTTCAATCATACGTTGTGCAATTCGTATCATGTTTTTAAAAGCAGTAACGTGGGAAATGCCATGGCCAATAATTACTGGCTTGGCTACACCCAGTACAGGTACACCTCCATATTGTTCAAAATTAAAACGATCAAAATGTTCGTCGTGTATGTTTCGGCGTTTTACTATATCGTAAATGCTTTCGGCCAATTTCAACACCACATTTCCGGTAAAGCCTTCGCATACCAATACATCGGCTTTAGCCAATAAAATATCACGGCCTTCAATATTGCCAATAAAATTAATTTGCTTGTTATCTTTTAAAAGGGGATAAGTGGCTTGTGCAAGTAAATTGCCCTTACCTTCTTCTTCACCCAAATTAACCAGGCCAACTTTCGGGTTATCAAAATTTAAAATGTGCTGTGCAAATAAAGAACCTAAAACCGCAAATTGATTCAGGTTATCGGGTTTGCAATCGGCATTAAGGCCAACATCAACCAATAAACCTAATGTGCCATCTTCACGTGGCATGTATGCGCCAATGGTAGGTCGTAATATACCCTCTATAACTTTTACTGTAAACAGTGATCCCACCATCATAGCACCGGTATTACCTGCACTGATAAAAGCATCAGTTTTACCTGTTGCCAGTAACTGAAAACCTATGGCAATGGAGGAATCTTTTTTTTCTTTTAAGGCTTTTGTGGGATGTTCGTTCATTTCAATTACCTGTGTGGTAGGAACGATAGTGTATTTATCTGCAGCAACAGGATGTGCAGTAAGATGTGTTTTAATTTGTGCTTCGTCGCCAATTAATGTAAGATGAACATTGGTGGTAGCAGCAGCTAAAAATTCAGCAACTCCTTTTACAGCTTCAAGTGGGGCAAAGTCGCCACCCATCATATCAAGTCCTATATTCATTTCAATTGCTTTTATGATAAGGCTATCACCCATCAAAAAGCATGGAGTGACAGTATGTTCCTGTAAATAAAAATTCTAAACACCAAATCCGTAAACGAATGTAGAGTTTAGAATGCAAAGTTGAAAATTTAATTAGGCTTTTAGTGGAGCTTTCTCTGCTACTAATTTTCCTTTATAAAATAATTTCCCCTCACTTACATGGGCACGATGGCGTACATGTGTTTCACCGGTAGTACTATCAACACTTAAAGTTGCGGCTGTGGCCTTATAGTGCGTTCTTCTTTTTGCACTGCGTTGCTGACTATGGCGCCTTTTTGGATTTGGCATGATGTATAAATTATAAATTTTGAATTATGAATTATAAATTGCTGGTATTCTTAATACTTACAATTTATTACTTTTTACTTTTTTTCTTAAACTGTTCCAACCCTTTCCATAACTGGTTGTGTGTTATTTCCTGTTCTTTTACTTCCATCATCCTCAGTTTTTCCAATGCTTCTTTATTACATTTTGGTCCACCCATTTCTTCTTCGCTGCATGTTTTTTGTATGGGAAAACTAAGCAGTACAAATTCGTAAATCCAGTTGCCAACATCAACATGGCTTGCTGTTTTAGAAAGGTAATAAACATCAGGATCTTCTTCCTGATCATTCATCTCCTCCGGATTTTCTACCAATTTTACCAGCATATTAAACTCATCCCAAATGTCCATTGGTAATGGATTTCCGCATCGGTCGCAGTTTACATTTGCTTTGCCGCCAATTTCAAACTTTAAAAGCATAAAACTGCTTTTTTTATCTAAACTTAGTTTGATACTGGCCTTGCAGTTGGTAAAATCTGTAACACCCTTTTCAGCAAAGAACTTATCATCCACCTCGTAATCAAACTCATGAATTCCGGGCTTTAATCCCACAAAAGCTATCTCAAAAGCCCGTTTATTAGCCATTATGGATGGTTTAAAGGACGGCAAAGGTAAGGTAAAATTTGTGATTTTAGCTTTGATTTTTTGATATTTTATCAAGATATGGCTGTTAACAGTGGTTTTAGTAATTTTAAAACTGTTATGAAGTATAAAAAACGGCTATTATTAATTGCACTTCTTTTATGTATTGCCTTAATAATCAAGATTTATTCTGCAAACGCCGGTAGGGTAGAAAATGATTATTCCATGGGTGTTTATCATTCAATAGTTACTTTTTTAAGGCAATTATTGGGTTGGTTACCCTTTAGTATTGGAGATTTGTTTTATGGTTTATCTGGCATCTGGTTGTTTTGGAAATTGGCTAAGCTGATAAGAATTGTTTACCGGCAAAAAGCTACAAAAAACGGCTTTATTAAAGGATGTTTAAAGGCAGTTTCCATTTTTTTACTGGTATATATTTTATTTAATTCATTATGGGGCATTAATTATAACAGAAAAGGAATTGCTTACCAGGTAGGATTAAAAATGGATAAATACAGCCTGGATGATTTAAAAAATGTAAATAGTCTTTTGGTTCAGAAAGTTAATGGGGCCAAGCAAAGTTTAATAAAAAATAAAACTGTATACCCCTCCACAAAACAATTGTTTTCAACAGTGCAGCTAACATATAAATCGATTGACAGTATTTATCCCTTTTTAAAATATCAGCATCAATCGCTAAAGCCATCTTTATGGGGTTGGCTGGGAAATTATGTTGGGTTTACCGGGTATTATAATCCTTTTACAGGAGAGGCCCAGGTTAATACCGTGGTGCCAAAATTTTTGCAGCCTTTTATTGCCTGTCACGAAGTAGCTCATCAATTGGGATATGCAAAAGAAAATGAAGCCAATTTTGTTGGGTACCTTGCTGCAAGTTCATCACCAGATACACTGTTTCAATATTCGGTTTATCTCGATCTGTTTTTATACAGCAACCGAAATCTTTATAACAGCGATTCAATAAGTGCATTAATTTATGCAAAGCAATTATTGCCCGAAATAAAAAATGATTTAAGAGAGTGGAAAGCATTTGCCCGAAGGCACAAAACCCCCGTGGAGCCAGTTATACGATGGTTATATGGAAAATATTTAGAAAATAATGAACAGCCGCAGGGTGTGCTCAGTTACGATGAAGTAACTTCCTTCCTGATTGCCTATTATAAAAAATTTGGAAAAATTTAGTAAGGCTTGATCAGTTTTTATGAACTAATTATTTGATTAGTTGTTTTATACTTTATGAAATTATTTTTTTCAATATTAATTCCGGTTTTAGTGGGAAGTATCTCCGGATTTTTTACTTCATCGGGAGTGGACGGATGGTTTGCAACTGCCAATAAACCATGGTTTAATCCACCCAACTGGATATTTGGTCCTGTTTGGACATTACTGTACATTTTAATGGGGGTAGCTTTATTTTTGGTATGGAAAACTAAAAAAGATGTAGTGGTAAAGCAAACAGCAATAATTTTATTTGCTGTACAATTAGTACTGAATTTTTTCTGGTCACTAATTTTTTTTAAAATGCAACAACCCGGTTGGGCATTTGTAGAAATCATACTAATGTGGCTAATGATTTTATTTACCATTGTTTGGTTTGGAAAAATTTCATCTACTGCTGCCTGGCTATTGGTGCCGTATATATCATGGGTAAGTTTTGCTTCAGTGTTAAATTATTCTATTTGGAGCCTGAATTAAATTAAGCTGTTTTACAACAATTATTTGTGTTTGCCACCCGTTGTTGGTTTTTTAAAAACTATTTTTCCACATCATACTTTCCACTGGTTTATTTATCTGGCCACTGTATTTAGCATTTTTCTTTTCGTTGTATTTTACCTCAATCTCGCCATCTACCGGAAAGTAAATCAGCTGCCCGATAGGCATGCCTTTATAAACTCTTACGGGTTGTTTAACAGAGATTTCCAGGGTCCAGTTACCACAAAAACCAACATCGCCTTTACCTGCTGTAGCATGTATATCAATACCCAATCTGCCGGTAGATGATTTGCCTTCTAAAAAAGGAACATGGGCATGGGTTTCGGTATATTCCTGTGTTACACCCAAATAAAATTCATGCGGTTGTAAAACATAACCTTCGTCAGGTATCTCAAAATGTTCGATAGTATTGTGTTTTTTAGCATCTAATTCCCTGTCAACATAGCGGGCAAGGTCTTTTCCCAAATGCACATCATAACTATTGCTGCCAAGGTCTTCCCTGTTATAAGGCTCAATTTTTATTGTACCTTTCTCCATTTCTTCTAAAATTCTTGTGTCGCTAAGTATCATGTTAAATGGTTAATTCTTTAATTGGTTAATTTGCGCTATAATTATTAATTCGCAAATATTCAATCTAAAATCTTAAATCAAAAATCTTAATTCGTTTTTATGCCTTTGGTTTATCAACAAAATATTAACGCAGTAACTAAAATGGGTCTTTGGCATATTGCAGAAACAGAAGATTTTTTTAAGGATATGCCATTACAAAAGGAAATTACACACTGGCATAAAAGGCTGCAACACCTTGCTGGCAGGTATTTGCTTAAAGATTTGTATCCCGATTTTCCATTGGAGTTAATAAAAATTGCCGACACCCGAAAACCTTTTTTGGAAAATGAAGCCTATCATTTTTCAATATCACATTGCAGAGATTATGCAGCTGTATTAATAAGTAAAGAGAAAAGAGCAGGGGTGGATATAGAATTAGTGAGCGAAAAAATAGATAAAATAATTCCAAAGTTTTTGACCGATAAAGAATGTGCTTTAATACTTCCCGGTACTGTTAATACAACTGCTACATTATTTTGGAGTGTAAAAGAAAGTGTTTACAAATGGCAGGGCAGTGGGGGAACAGATTTTAAAAAACATATCCGCATTGAAAAATTTACGGGCAATTTAGATGAAGGTATTGTGTATTGTTTATTCAAAAATTTAATTCAGTTACAGGTGCATTATCTTTTTTTTAATGGTAATTTTTTAACCTGGGTTTTAAGTGATCACTGATACAATTTTATTGGCTGGATCCTGGTTAAACAAAAATTTAAGTGATTCGTATAACCGGGGATAATCAGTTTTCAGTTCTACTGGTTTTTCAAAAAATATTTCAGCACTTTCAGCCCAAAATTCCTGAAAGTTTTTTTCGGCATATTCAGAATATAAACCACCTGCAATAGATTTTTCTGTTTGGTAAGCTTTGTTTCCGTTACTGATAAATCCTTTATATAAATCCCTGAAACTTTTATCTACGTTTTCTTCTACAACAAATGTTTGATAATAAAGCGCATGTGCCAATTCGTGTAAACCTACATTTTGGCCATCATTGGCATTTTTATAGCCTTCCAAAAAATGTTTCCACGATAAGTTAATGGCATGGCCCGATACATTACCTTCCAGCAAACATATACCGGGCTGCATTCGCATAAATTCCTTGGGATATATGTGAATGAATTCAAAATTGGGCAACAGGTATTTATGTAATCCAAATGTAAGCTGAATAGCAGCAGCACTTATCAGTACCGGCATTTCTTTATATCCATTACAGTCATGAATTTTAAAAGTTTTGTTTGCAATAAAAGTTTGCAGCCGGTTTAAAAATCTGGCTTTTTCAATTGGAGAAAGAGCGAGAAAATAAGGGAATCGTTTGGTAAGAATTGATATAAGTTCTTTATCAGAGAAATTTAATTCTTGCCCGTAATAAACAAGGTAGGGTGTTTTATTGATAGTTGCTTTTGAGGGTATGGATATATTATCCGTACTTTCATTCTCTTGGGATGAATGATCTCTCTTAAATAAAATAAAAAAAACCAGATAAGCAAACATTAAAAATAGTAATCCGGCAGCATCATCAAATTTACCATCAATGGTAAAAAAAATTGTTAATGCAAAAAGTATTAAGGGAACTATAAATTTAAAACGATTGTTCATAGTTATTCTTCCAGTAAATTAGTATCGCCTTCCAAAAGGGGGATATCACCTATAGACGCTCCGGCAATTCCTTTAATGCTGCCATACATACCACTTGTGCTGATTAAAACTTTTTCTAACTGTTTCTCTCTTTCTTTCCAAAGTTTTTCCATCTGTATACGCTCTTTCATAATACTTTGTTTCATGGCCATAAAGCCTTCTACAATAGCTTCCATTTGGCCTCTAAATTCAATACCGGTTAAATAATCGTACAGCATGTGCATTTTATCGCCCTTGTTTTCCTGGCTCTTATTTGCTTCATAAATCTTTAGTATGCCATTTCTCAGTAAATAGCTAACACTGCTTACTTCACTAAAATTACAAATCCATATACCATCTTTTTCGCCAAATTTCTCCATGTCCTTAGGAAATACCTGCGATACTAAAATAGCCACATCACTGCCACTGTTTCGCATATCAGCTTTTAATTTATCTATCCAGCCATTGCTCCAAGCCTTAGTGCGTTTACTTTCGTAAATTATTCTGCCGCAAACCACGCCGCTTGCATTGCGCACTAATTGTATACAATCGGCACCTTCTACTCCTTTGCCCACTTCTTCAATAATATCAAAAGGGAAATTTTCTTTTAAAATTTCTTCCAACAATAATTCCTGGCTTTCACCCTGTAGTTGCATGCTACCCTGTTCACTCTTACGTTTAAGTTCTTCAATTAATTTTTGCTGCTGTTCCATTTGCAGCTTATATTCTTTAGTTTTAAGATCAAATAATTCCTGTTCTCTTTTAATGGCACCTTCTTCTATTTCTTTTCTCTTTTCTAAAAATCTTTTTTCAATTTCTACCTCTAAGTTTTTTTGCTTTTCTTCCAAGGCATTTTTATCTCTGAGTAAATCCAGTTCTTTCTTTTGCAATTCCTTAAGTTGTTGTGTCTTAATTCGGGCTTCTTCTTCCAAAGATTTTAATTTAGTAGCAGTTTCATCAGTGGCTTTTTTATGAGTTTCGCTAATTAATATTGATTTTTGGTTTTCAAATTCTTCTTCTTTTTTCTTCTGCCAGTCAATCATTTTACCACGCAGTTCTTTTTCCACCTCGTTCTTCAGGCTTTCATTCAATTCAAATTCGTGGCCACAATTGGGGCATTTTATATTGGTTGCCATTAATTATTTTTTTACAAGATAAGAATATGTTACAAAAAAAGGATGACACATTTACTGCATCATCCTATTTACTTAAAATACCAATGTATTGATGCAAAGCACCTGCTTCGGTTTGTGCTATAAACTCAATAAACGAACAATTGTTTTGTTCGGCCTGTACTTTTTCCAGTGCTTCATAATAAGACATCCTGCTTTTGGCATCGCCTTTAATATTGGCAATTACAAAACCATGCTGCAACAGTATCAGGTTCATTAAAAGCCTTGCAGTACGGCCATTACCATCAATAAATGGATGAATAGTTACCAATTTTTCATGCAGTTCGGCTGCAAGTACAACAGGGTGCAGTTGCGCTTTATTTTTTTGGTACCACATAAAATAATCTTCCATTTGCTTAGGCACCAAAAAAGGCTGCGGTGGCGTATGTTTACTTTCTTTTATCATCACCTGTACCTTACGATAGTGCCCTGCATTCTCATTATCTATACCCCGTAAAACCAGGTTATGCAGTTGCAGCAGTAAACTTTCATTGATTACAGCTTTTTTATTAACCAATGCTTTTACAAATTCTATAGCATGATTGTGATTGATAGCCTCTAAATGCTCTCTCATACTTTTACCACTAATAGTTAACCCTTCATTTATCACTAAATCTGTTTCTTTTAAGGTTAATGTATTTCCTTCAATACGGTTACTTTCAAAAGTGTATTCAAGCTCTAAAGCCTGTGATATCCGGTAACTGTCCAAATGCCGGAATTGATTCAGTTGCTTTTTTAATAAATCAATTTGTTTTAATTCATCTTTTATAACTGGTGAAACTGCATTTTTTTTCTTTTTTAATTGATATAGTACTATATCTTCTGCCAGTTGCAATGCCTCTGCGCCATATTCCTCTTCTTGTAATTCAGTTACAATTTTTTCGCTGAGCCAGGGGATTAATAATTTTTTTTCGGCAATAGTATATACCTCTGCAATTTTTAATATCTGCTTGCGATTGGGTTTACGGTTACCATTTTCAAATTTGCTGATTAAAGCCTGATCAATGCCTGATAAATTAGCGGCTTCCCTGGTAAGTAAACCTCTTCCTGTTCTGGCTTCTTTTAAAATATCTTTAAGTAGTTTCATTATATGACATAAAATAGCATGACAAAATTAGTCATAAATATTGGATAAAAAAACTTTCTTTTCAGAAAGTTTTAGTGCGGCAAAGCGGATTCGAACCGCCATACCGTTTCCGGCGCTACCACCTCAAGGTAGTGCGTCTACCAATTTCGCCATCGCCGCAAAATGTGTAAATGCAAAAATAAGCATACAATCTTAACTCCACACATCAAACAGTAACTAACTGATTGATTTATTTCTTTAAAATTATTCTGAACGTTGTGCCTTTACCAGGTTCCGAATTTTTTACAAACAACTCGCCTTTATGATATTGTTCTACAATTCTTTTAGATAAACTAAGCCCTAAACCCCAACCACGTTTTTTTGTAGTAAAGCCGGGTTTAAAAACCTGGGGAATATTTTGTTTACTGATGCCTTTTCCTGAATCTGCAACATCAATAATGATATTGGTTGTTTCATTTTTTATTGTAATACCAATGCTGCCTTTTCCCTCCATGGCATCCAGTGCATTTTTTAATAAATTCTCTATCACCCAATCAAATAATGGAGCATTTATCATAGCTACAATTTCTGTTTCTGCAAAGCTGTTAATACTAAAACTTACTTTATCTGTTGCCCGCCTTTTTATGTAGGCTACCATGTTTTCTATCAAAAGCAGAATATTTTTTTCTTCTAATTGAGGGGTACTTCCAATTTTTCCAAAACGGTCGCTTACTAAAATTAAACGGTTAACATCTTTTTCCATTTCCACAGCAATTTTTTCATTCTGTGGGTTATCTTTTAATATTTCTACCCAGCCCTGCAACGAGGAAAGAGGCGTGCCTAACTGGTGGGCTGTTTCTTTTGCCATGCCTGCCCACACCTGATTTTGTGTCGACTTATTTCTGATGGTTACAGTTATCAGCGTAATAATAATGAATAAAGCCACAATAAAAAGCTGTATAATAGGGTAGTAACGAACTTCTTTTAACAAGGCAGAATCACCATAATAATATTTATTAACTAATAAAGGGTCCTTGCTTATTTCTACTGTAATAGGGTCGTGCTGGTTTTTAAATTCCTTTATTTTAACTTTTAAATAATTGCTGTCTGCCTTTACTTTGTTTGAATCTAAATTTGAAACATCATTTGGCCCCAGGGGTATATCTTTTTCATCAGTACCTATAATAGGAATTTCTAAATTTTCATTAGCAATAATGTTGGTGAGTTCTATGGCAGAGGGTTCAGTTGTATTACTACCCCTGGTTTTTAAAGCCTGCACCCATACATTTACTTTTTTTCTTTCGTCGGCAGCAATTTTTTTAGATAAATAATTAGAATAGAAAACAGTACCTGTTACAATGGCAATAGCAATAGCTGTTAATACAGTACGCCAGTTTAGAAATTGTGAAAGCATACGTAAAAATAGGAAATAAGTTATGAGTTATAAGTTGTAAGATATAAGTAAGTTTGTACAAAACATTACTATTTTTCTTTAGGGGCATATTAATAAAAAGCACAAATACATGTCGGGGGCAGTGCTGCCATGAAAAATATAAGCTGGTATAAAAATGCAAAACCCATCTGTAGCAATTGTTATTTTAAACTGGAATGGAAGGAGATTTTTAGAAAAATTTCTTCCGTCAGTAATGGCATCGGTGTATGAAAATAAAAGGGTAGTAGTTGCTGATAATGCATCAAACGATGATTCTGTTACTTTTCTTCAACAGCATTATCCGCAAATTGAAATTTTGCAAAACAAAACCAATGAAGGTTTTGCTAAAGGGTATAATACTGCGCTAAAACAGATAAAAAGTGATTATTATGTTTTGCTAAACAGTGATGTAGAAGTAACACCTAATTGGATTAATCCTGTAATAGATTTAATGGAAAGCGATAAAACCATTGCTGCCTGCCAGCCAAAACTATTAGCCTGGGATGATAAAAATAAATTTGAATATGCCGGAGCAAGTGGCGGCTGGCTGGATATTTTAGGTTATCCATTTATGAGAGGCAGGGTTTTTGATATTTGCGAGCGGGATAAAGGGCAATATGATACAGTGCAGCAATGTTTTTGGGCTAGTGGAGCTGCATTATTCGTTAAAGCTGCTATATATAATGAAATGGGAGGGTTAGATGAGTATTTTTTTGCTCATCAGGAGGAAATTGATTTTTGCTGGAGACTTCAGTTGTCAGGATATAAAATTTTTGTACATCCTGTTTCGGTGGTTTACCATGTAGGTGGGGGAACATTGCCAAAGGGCAACAGTAAAAAGACTTTTCTGAATTTTAGAAACAATCTAATTATGCTGGCAAAAAATTTGCCATTAGCAAATGCATTTTTA
>JAYUTC010000451.1:0-2711 GCA_043755395.1 Ferruginibacter sp. | reverse complement strand
ATTTTATAAAAACTGGCTTCGGGTATTAAAAAGTGCTTTGCCAGCAAATTGATTCATTAAACCGGCAATCAACTTAAATACTTAGCAAAAATAAAATCATCAAATAAAAAAACTGTGCTTAATTAAATAATGGTGTTTTAACAATTCGATCAATAAGCGTCAACAAATCTACTATGGCAAATAAAAAAGCAAGCTGGTATCCTTTATTTATTATAGGTGCACTTTTTTTTGTTTTTGGTTTTATTACCTGGCTCAATGGTATCTTAATACCTTATTTTCAAATATGCCTGGATCTGAATAATCTTCAATCTTTATTAGTTGTATTAGCGTCATTTAGTGCTTATTTTATTATGGCGTTGCCTTCTGCCTGGGTTTTAAAATTTACCGGATATAAAAAAGGAATTAGTTTGGGTTTATTTATAATGGCTGTAGGTACTTTATTATTTTTACCGGCTGCCTATAACAGGGCATATCCATTGTTTTTAACGGGGTTATTTATTACTGGGTCAGGCCTTGCTTTATTGCAAACAGCCGCTAATCCTTATGTAGCAATCATTGGCCCAATTGAAAGTACAGCTCAGCGAATTGGCTTCATGGGCTTATGCAATAAAATTGCCGGTATCATCAGTATTACTATTTTAGGTAAAATATTTTTATTTAAGGCAGATGATATTATTGCCACATTAAACACATCCACTATTGCACAAAAATCAACCATTCTAAACAGCTATATTTTAAAAGTAATTGAACCTTATTTGGCGATATCCTGTGTGCTTATTTTATTGGGCACTTTAATTTTATTCTCAAAACTTCCCGAAGTTGAAGAAAATAAAAGTACAGATATTCTTTTATACAGTGAAAGCCAATCAACTAAAAAGATTTTACAATATCCTTACTTGGTGCTCGGAGTAATATCCTTATTTTTTGCAATGGCATGTGAAGGTATTCCGGTTGATGGTATTGTAATTTACAGTAGGACAATTGGCATAAAAATGGAAACGGGCAGGCATTTTGCAACCTTCACTTTATGTTCCATGTTGTTAGGTTATTTGTTTACAATTATTGCCATCCCCAAATATATTTCTCAGCAACAGGCATTGAAAATAAGTGCAATTTTAGGTTTGAGCTTCACCGTAATATCAATTATTTTTGGCGGTATTATCAGTATTTACTGCATTATTTTAATGGGTTTTGGTTCGTCTATGTTGTGGGGTACCATCTGGGGTTTATCATTGCGTAATTTGGGGAATTATACTAAACAAGGAGCTGCTTTATTATTAATGTCGGTCATTGGCGGTGGTATTTTTCCTGTTATTTATGGCAAATTATTGGATGTAAATCCTAAGTATGCCATTTCACTTCTTATTCCATGTTATTCTATGATTCTCTTCTACTCAATTTATGGATACCGAATTGAAAAATGGAAAAAATTAAACCCATTTAAAAACAAACCTTAAAATTGGTTAGGTAGTATTTAATTATTCTTACAAGATTATACTTCTTACGAAATTTTTTTTTATCTTAATTATGTAAATTATTATGCAACAAACATTTCTGGCAGGTGCTGCTAAAGTAGATATTACCCCCATTATGGGTAGCAATGTTGGTGTTGATTTTCAAACTCACTATGCCCGTTTTTTTCATGATCCCCTATTTGCTAAAGCCTTATTGCTAAAAGATGAAAAGCTAACTACAGCAATAATTGTTGTTGATATCTGTATCATGTCATCGGAGATGATGGATTTAATAAAGAAAAAAATTTATTTAGAAACCGATATCGAACCAAAACATGTTCTTTTATCAAGTACACATACACATGCTGCACCCGCTGTGATAGGCTTATTAACGTGTGCCCCCGATTTAGCGTATATGAAAATTTTACCTGATTTAATTTTAACTGCAGTTAAACTGGCTATTAGTAAACTAAAGCCTGCAACCATAGCATCAGGTCATGATAACGTTGCTCAGCATGTTAGATGCAGAAGATATTTTATGAAGCCAGATTTTGTAGCAAAAAATCCAATTACTGGTAAAGCTGATATGGTAAAAACAAACCCCATAGGAGCAGAACATTTAATTGAATCACCTGTTGCGGCTACCGACCCTGGTTTAAGTTTTCTGGCAGTAAAAGGTTTAGACGGGCAATGGATAGCAGTAGTAGGAAATTATTCTTTACACTATGTTGGTGATTGGCATGTTGATTCTATTTCAGCAGATTATTTTGGTGAATTCTCTAAACAAATAAAAAACCTCCTACATGCAGATGAGGAGTTTGTAGGGATTATGAGTAATGGCACCAGCGGGGATATAAATATTTGGGACTTTATGCAGCCCGATCGTTACCCCAATGAAGATTTAGCCAAAACAAAAATTATTGGGAACGATTTAGCCGTTAATATATTTAATCAAATACAAAAGGCAGAATGGGATGATAACCCTTCATTACAAATTGAGTATAATGAAATAGCAGTTGTTGTAAGCAAACCTACTGCAAGTGAACTGGAAGCTGCTAAAAAAATTGTCCGGCAAAATGATTATGATACAATTACCATTGACGAAATCGGAATGAGAAAAATCTATGCCAGAGAACAGGTTTTATTAAATGAGTACCCGGATATTTCCATAACTAAAGTACAGGCAATAAGAATTGGTAAACTTATTATAGGTACTTTAGGCGGTGAGTTTTTTGCCGAAACAGGATTGTGGTTAAA
>JAYUTC010000450.1:0-2716 GCA_043755395.1 Ferruginibacter sp. | reverse complement strand
AGCTAAGCTACAACACCCTCCCATAATTTATTAAACAGCGAAAAATTATCCGCAATCAGCACAGTGGCCGAACGGATACTGGTGAAGTATTGCCTGTTAAAAGAGGCAGCAGCTTAAAAAATAACATTAACATTTTAATCATTTTAATGACAAAATATTTTAATTGTTTACCTGGTAATTTAACATCAATCTTTTCTAAATGTTATTGTTCTAAATTTATTCAGTTTTTCCTGCTGGGGTTATATTTTATTTTTTTTATCAATAGCAAACAGGTAAATGCTCAAGATGGAAGGATCGTAGCGATTGGCTCCTCAAGCACTGCCGGAAATGGCACCACCGCACATGACAGTTGCTGGGTTAGTCTTTTAAATAACTACTACAAATGCCGGTTAAACCTTATTGACTCTGCTTATAATCTTGGTGTAGCAGGAAGTACAAATTATCATGCAATGCCAACTGACTATATTCCACCTGCATCAAGGCCTTATCCTGATGCCATTCACAATGTGAGTAAAGCTGTTTCAATTTTAAGTAATTTATCCAATGCAGCTAATGGGGTGGTGATTGTAAATTTCCCAACAAATGGATATATCAACTACAGCATTGCAGAAATAATGAGCAGCCTGCAAACCATTTATGATGCTGTAACAGTCAAGGGTAATCGCTGCTACATCAGTACCACACAACCAAGGTGTGATGGAAGTTACAATACCGCTGCTGTAAAGAAAAAGCTGGCAGATATTAAAGATTCTATCATTAACAGGTTTAATAAATATTCTCTCAATTTTTGGGATGGCATGTTTGATCCTGCAGATACCACGATACTTGCAAAATACTCAGCTGGAGATTTTATCCATTTTAATAATGCCGGACACAGGGTTATGTTTGAGAGAATTCTTTCTAAAAATATATTTGACTTACCTGTATGGTATTCAAAGGCAACTGGTAACCTGGATGATGTTGCCACCTGGGGAAGTAATACTGATGGCAGCGGAACAAGTCCTTCCAGTTTTAGTGCAGATAATCAGTTATTCAACATTGTAAATAATCCTTCTCCTGCTATTGGAAGTAATTGGATACTTAGCGGAAAAAATACACAATTGATCATTGGAGATGGAGTTACACCCGTAAATCTTATCATCCCTGCTAACCACAATGTTAGTATTACCAGTACAATAACTGCCAGTTGTTACTGATGTGATTAAAAGCTTCAGATATATGAATTGTTGTTTCTATACCAGGTCAGGGAGTAACAGTGCAATAAACTAACAGGTCATTAAAATCGTGGTCGCAGGTAGATTCAGTTCTGTCAATATCCTCAAACCCAATTAAGACTTTGCTTTCAGCTGGATAATTGACCAAAACTGCATGCTTTTTCAGGTTAGCATCCACCTCAGGATTTAAAATATCATTTGAGCAGAAATGTACTGCTTTATTATCGATGGTAGATGTAGTAGTGTTCCAGCCATTTTTTAACAAAACAAATCCAATGGAGGTTCCCGGACTAAATCTTCCAATTTTCACCTTGTCACCCTTTTTTAATGTAGTTAAATATCCAGCATTGGGGAAAACATGAGTGATTGTAATGATATCTTTAGTACTTGCTGGTGGTTTACTGGTGGGATATGTATAAAAAGCAAATGTATTTGTAAACTTAGTGCCTTGAGATACAAAGGTTATAAACACGTCTGACTGCAGGGTGATTGCAATATCAGCAATTGCTTTAGTTGTAAGCAATTCAGGATAACTACTTCTTAAATCAGTTTTTTCTGGAAGAGTATTATCAATGAATGTTAGCAAAGGGGAAGAAATTGCATCTGCTGTTAATAAATTATCCGGCTTACCCGAATTATCACAAGTTGATAAGGTATCATAACTGGTGGTGGTAAACTCCACGGGCTTGGTTACAGCGGCTGATTCTTTTTTACAAGAAGATATCAGCATTACAATACCAATAATAAAAAGGGATGTGCAGGTAAGTGATTTCATGGTGAGGTTTTTCATATTTGCAATGCAAAAATACTGCCATAAGCAGACTATTCAAAATACCAGGCTCAATCGAACAGGACTAAATATTACCTGGGATAATATATTCTGAACGATCTTATTGTATTATTATTATCCTTATTCCTAAAAATATCTCTTACAGCTATAATTTAAACGTCTTCAAGGGAATTGCCAACTTCAACGAATCAATAAAAATTTAAATAAATCATCAATAAATTGGTGCAGATTCATTTTTGAATCATTAAAATGAAGACAACAAAAAGCTTTATCACTTGTGCTGCAGAATTGATGAGCTTACAATTTAACCGCCTGCCCAGTACCCGCCGCTTTATAAATTGCTTCCACAATCCTGATATCCCTTAACCCTTCTTCACCCGGTACCAGCATGGGTTTGCCGGCCTTGATGGATTGGGCATCATCATCCATTTGCTTTGCCTGTTGCCAGGGCAATTGGTAAGGAAAATGAATGTTGCCTAAAGTGCTTTGCCCCTGTAAACCATCATAGCCTGAATAAGGTGCCATATTAATACTGCCTTTTTCACAAGTGATATCAAGGAAATTAATATTTTCTCCAAAACTGGTTTTAATATCCGCCAACACGCCGCTTGGAAATTCGAGGACGGCATTAGTTGTTTCATCCAACCCATTTTTATAAATATGCGGACGGATGGTGGAAGTATTGGCAGATATAATGGAGACTGGTTCCATA
>JAYUTC010000449.1:0-2722 GCA_043755395.1 Ferruginibacter sp. | reverse complement strand
GGAATATGGATATACTGCTTTGTGGAAATATAGAGCAGGCGAGGGTTAAAATAGGAAAGATGGATGCTAATTATGGAATGTTGTTGAAAGGAGATGGTAAGGGAAATTTTACTTATGTAACTCAACCACAATCTGGTCTTTCTGTAAAGGGATGCGTTAGAGATATTGTTCCGTTGGATACTAAGGGTGGAAAACAATTATTGATGCTGGGGTTAAATAATCAACCCCTTGTTTTTTTGAATTATTAAAATACAAAAATGAGTAAGGCATTTTTATTAATACTTTTTTTATTTGTTGTCAGCATTTCAAAAGGCTGGTGTATGGAGGTGCCTGTAATGGAAAGTAGCTTTAATCATTACCCCGGCCAATATAAAAATACAAAGTTACCCAGGCAAGCAGGTTCAGGCGATTATATTGCAGCACTTAAAAAAGTAACAGATGTGATGGTGAATGATGTTACCTCGCCTGTAGCCGCAAGCCGTTACTATGCTTATCTTACATTATGTGCTTACGAAACCCAATCTCTTTTTGATTCTGTCAATTATCCTTCATTAACCGGGCATATCAATAAGTTTTCAAAAATTACTATAGCAGATAAATTGGTGAAATCTTCCAATCCATCATTGGCAATTATTCTGGCCATTTTTAAATCTGGTGAAAGATTATTACCCTCTGGTTATTTGCTCAAATTACAAACAGATTCTTTGGCAGTATTGTATAATAAAAACAGTAAATCACAATTATCATTTCAAAATACATTGACGTTAGTAAATGAGATGCTGCAAAATATTTTGCAGTATGCAAAGGCTGATGGGTTTACACGTTTAAATAACCTGAAAAAATATACTCCCAAAACTGCAGATGGTTACTGGAAACCAACTCCGCCGGTATTTATGGCTCCGGTAGAACCAAACTGGAATACCATTAGAACTTTTGTATTGGATTCTGCTCAGCAATTTAAAGTGCAGCCGCCTGCAGTGTACGACACTGCCCAAAACTCTTCCTTCTTTACGCAACTAATGGAAGTATACAGCATTACCAATGCAGCCAATCCATCTCAAAAAGATATTGCCATGTTTTGGGATTGTAATCCTTTTGCAGTACAGCAAATCGGGCATGTGGAATATGGTATAAAAAAAATATCACCAGGTGGGCATTGGATAGGAATAACAGGTATTGCCTGTTTAAAAAAGCAATTTCCATTGGGTAAAACTGTAAAGGCACATGTTTTGGTAAGTATAACCTTAGCCGATGCTTTTATTGCCTGTTGGGACGAAAAATACCGGAGTAACCGGGTAAGGCCAGAAACTGCCATTCAAAAATTGATTGATTCACGCTGGCATCCATTATTACAAACACCACCTTTTCCTGAATATGTTTCAGGGCATAGTGTGGCATCTGCTGCAGCGGCCATAGTACTTACCAAAATATTTGGAGAAAAATTTACCTATGCAGATGATACCGAAGTAGAGTTTGGATTGCCGGTAAGAAAATATCAATCTTTTTTGCAAGCCTCATCAGAAGCTGCAATTTCAAGATTGTATGGAGGTATTCATTATCGGGATGCTATTGTTGAAGGGGAGTGGCAGGGGAGAAAAGTAGGTGTGTGGATCGTTAATAAATTAAAATATTTATTTTAATTTATGGCCAATAAATAAATATAGTTGACGATGATTGATGGATAAGATGGGAATTATATACAAACAAAACATTTCGGTCTATACTTTTAAAATTATATCAAAAATTAATTTATGAAATCTATTACCATATATATTCTGGGACTGATTTGTTTTTCAGATGTAATTGCCCAGGATTATACTCCCTCAACTGAAAACATTGTAACCCGAACAACATTCCAGGACATGAAGTTTGGGATGTTTATACATTGGGGAGCATCGAGTGTGCTTGGCAGTGGCGAATGGGTAATGAATAACCGCAATATCGGCGTTAAAGAATATGGCCGTTTGATCAATGTTTTTAATCCTCAAAACTTTGATGCAAAAAAATGGGTGGCTATAGCAAAAGCTGCAGGAATGAAATATATAACTTTCATAACAAGGCATCATGATGGATTTAGTAATTGGGATACCAAACTATCCGACTGGAAAATTACTAATACGCCTTATGGAAAAGATGCATTGAAACAACTGGCAGAGGAATGTCATAAAGAAGGATTAAAACTATTCTGTTATTATTCACTACTCGACTGGTACCGTAGCGATTACCAGTACGAAACCGGTAAAACGGGAAAGGGAACCGGAAGAACACAAAAGAGTGATTGGGAAAGTTATATCCGTTTTATGAAGGCACAGTTAACAGAATTGCTTACTAATTACGGAGCAATAAGCGGTATCTGGTTTGATGGCCATTGGGACCAGTTGGATAATGATTATGATAAAACCTTAAAGGCAAAAGTAAACTGGCATTATGATGAAATTTACAAACTCATCCATTCATTGCAACCTCAATGTTTAATCTCCAACAACCATCATTTAACACCCATTCCCGGTGAAGATTTCCAGGCATTTGAAAAAGATTTACCCGGCGGTAACACTACAGGATTTGGTGGTGCAGCAATTTCTCAACTACCATTGGAAACCTGTGAAACAATGAATGATTCCTGGGGATTTAATATTACCGACAAAAAATACAAAAGCGTAAAAGAGCTGATTCATTATTTAGTAAAAGCTGCAAGTCAGAATGCTAATTTTTTGTTGAATGT
>JAYUTC010000448.1:0-2730 GCA_043755395.1 Ferruginibacter sp. | reverse complement strand
GAAAACATTAAGTATATCAGCTCCCTGAAACAAACCTTTAAAATAAGTTCCGATAAAACTCCGAAAATTATCATAGCCGGTAGCGGTATGGGTGCTGGTGGAAGGGTTTTGACTTACTTTAAATCTTATTTAGGTGATAAAGCTTCAACTATTCTCCTGGTTGGTTATCAGGCAGAAGGGACCAGAGGTAGGCAAATGCTCGAAGGTTCAGCTGAAATTAAAATCCATGGAAAATATTATCCGGTCAGGGCAAAAATAGAGAATGTTCAGGGATTATCGGCTCACGCCGATCAAAGAGAATTATTAAACTGGCTGAAAAATATAACAAATACTCCTGAACAGGTATTCATTGTTCATGGTGAACCGCAGTCAGCGGATTTTCTTAGATTGAAAATAATGGATACCTATGGCTGGAAATGTATTGTTCCGTCATTATATGAAGTTTATAGCTTTGAAATATAATTTTGCACTGGTCAAATTTTAAACAAGCATAACCGGTATTTTAGAATGATGAATAACAAAATTACTGTTACTGCCAACCAAAAAACTTTTTATTTCACTTAAACCCCGGGTACCCATAATTATTAAATCTGTACTTTCTTCTTTGGCTGTTTCAACAATGATATTTCCGATGTTACCTTTTATTAGTCTGGTTTTAACATTTAATCCAGCCAATTCATTTTTTGTATTACCTAAAATATTAAAGCCCTCTTCTTTTAAAACCTCTTCTATTTCTTCAGTATAAAGCAGAGGAACATCATAAACATTAAGTACCACTACAGTGGCATTATAATTAGAAGCAAGATTTTTTACATATTTTAAGGCATTTAAGGAATTCTCGGAACCATCGGTGGGAAATAAAATCTTGTTAAACATAAAAATTCTCCTTTTTTAAATTAATGAATCATCATAACCGGACATTTAGAGTTATGAACTGTATAATTGCTGGCACTACTGATTAATAGACTGGTTACATTACCGATTCCCCGGCTGCCCATAACGATTAAATCGCAATTTTCCTTTTCCGCTTTAGAAACTATCGCCGGACCTACAGCAGCTTTCTCCAAAAAAGACTTTACCCTGATATTTTTATCCTCCAGTCCAGCCTTTATGGTATTAATAATATTTTCGCCATTTGTGATTAACTCTTTTTCTGTTTTGGCAAGGTAGGGATAATGACTGCTTTTTTTACCATTAAAAGTTTCAGGCATAAAATAGGTATGAAGTACAATTACTTCAGCACCATATTTAACAGCCAGATCTTCAACATACTTTAAGGCATTGTTTGAGTGAAGGGAATTATCTGTTGGGAAAAGAATTTTTTTAAACATAATTTAAACCTCAATTTAAATATATTAAACTTATTTTAGAACTTCAGTATTCTTACTTAAATGATATACCATAAAAATTAAATTGATTAATATCAATTTTTATCAGGTAAATCACGACTTAATTAATTTGTTAAACCTGGTAATTTTAACTACGCCATATTCTTCTTTTTCCAGCTTTTCACCTGTAGTAGCTTCAATATTTTTTACAGTAATTTTAAAATAATCATCGATTTCTTCTCTTGGTTCTATATAGACTGATAACTGTGTAACTTTTTTGTTTCTTTCGGAAGGTTCAGCCTTTTTTCTTTTCTCTTCAGTATCAACCCAGGGGGCATAAACATATTGAATAAAGCCAATTTGGCACTTTTTACCTTTGGTAACGGTTTTCCAGTTTCGACCATCTGGAATAACCTGTTCAATTTTGAAATTAGCTATATTTGAAGCTGTACTTTTATTTAATGGTATACCCCAGTTAACAACCATGAGAGAGTTTTTATTGCCATGGGTCTGGAAAAAAGAAACCTCCCCAATAAATTTGCTATTTGCTGAAACATAATTAGGCTGATTGATTGCGTAATATATCGAATAGCCAATAATCAAAAGTATAATACCGCCAAAAATATATTTTGTTCTTGTGATGGTTCTTGTTAACATATTTAATCCTCCTGAAAGATTAATCTAAGTGTATATTTAGCCGGAAAAATATGCAAATTTTAATGAATTAAAAGAACCGGAGCATTGCAGTGATGAATTACATAATTGCTTACACTTCCTAACAAAAAGCTTCTTATCGGGCCCAAACCTCTGCTTCCCATAACAATTACATCACATCCTTTTTCAGCAAATGTTTTTATGATCATTGGACCTTCTTCACCATTTTCCTGGATAGTTTCAACTTTAATATTTTCAGCTTCAAATAAACTTTTAGTCTTGTTTAATAATTGGTTTCCAGATTCAATTCTTTCTTTATTAAATTCTTCATAATAGTAATTTGTTCCTAAAGCGGGAGCACGTCCATATAATACTGCCGGAAACTTATATGTATGTATAATAACAACTTCTGCCTGAAATTTTTTGGCAATATCCAAAACAAAACTTAAAACTCTCTGAGAATTTTCTGAACCATCAGTTGGAAAAAGAATCTTCTTAAACATAAGAATAAAGCCTCCCGCTAAATATCAATAGGTTAATTTTAATTATTATTTAAATAAATTTTTAAATTAATGAAGTTTATCAGTATAAATATTGATTTTGGTCAATTAAATTACCAAAAAATAATATTTACCAAATATACCATCTTTAGTTGGGTATGGTAATTAAATCAACTCACTGGAATATAATATTTTTTATAAAACTGATATAATTTCTTTTTTAACCTTCAACCTTTTAATCTAAAGAA
>JAYUTC010000447.1:0-6809 GCA_043755395.1 Ferruginibacter sp. | reverse complement strand
TTCCATTGGAAGGGTATCCAACTGCTTCCAGCCATTGTTGTGCCTCTTCTGTTCTTATAACATCATAATACCATTGCCCTTCTCCAAAAAGTTCTCTTCCTCTTTCCATTACTACTTCATCAAGCATATCATAAGCATTAGCAGGAGCCAGGTATGTACTTACTCCCGCCCTGTCTTCTGTTCTTTTTAATGCAGCTCTTGCTCCTTCAATATTTCCGGTAGATGCCATGGCTTCTGCATCCAATAAAATAATATCACTCAACCTAAAGAGTACGAGATTATTATTTATATAGGGATTCGTTTTTGTATCAGGTTTTTGATAAATAAAATTGGTATACTTCGTTAGCATATAGCCTGCAACGTCGCCACCAGAAGCAGGTACATGAGTCCATACAGTATTATACCGGGCATCTGCATAATCATAAAACCAGTCAACGGTTCCATTATCCGGCGAAAGCCAACATTGATTTTTAGCATTATCAACAACAGTACCTTTTACAAAAGTGCCAAAGAAATCAAACTGAGCTTCTGCCCAGTCATGCCATGTTGTGCTAGCATGAGGATCGCTGGGATTGTATTGCATAGCTAATTCAAAAATATTTTCATTGGAGGATTGGCCTTTCCAGATATTGGTGTAAGTTGCCATTGGCTCCATAGAGTAACCGCCATTGTTAATTACTTCCTGGCAAGCATTATGGGCATTGGCATAATCATGCTTCCAGGCATAAATATGCGCCATCAATGCAGCTACTGTTCCTTTATTAGCCCTGATGGTTTTGGCCATATTGCCGCCGGCATAGGCTAAACTTGTTGCTGCTACTTTTAAATCTTTAATACAACTGTCTAACACTATTCCTTCTGCTTTACGTGCAATGGGTGGAATATTACCATAATCAACATCATCATAGGTTTTTGAAACAAATACCGGGTCGCCCCAAATACGGATCATATAAAAATAAGTATAGGCTCTAATAAATAAAGCTTCTGCTATATACTCATTACGAATGCTTTCACTTTTAAAAAGTGAAGAAGACATTTTTGGAACGTTTTGCAAAATAAGGTTGGCTTGTGCAATTACCCGGTAAAACCTCGACCAGTTTTGCAAACTGCTTTCCAGATAAGGCACATAGGAAAAATTATACGGTGGATTATTGCCTGGTTTAATGGTTTGGTAATTCCATTGACCGGCAGCAGGTATAAATACACCTGAGGCCAAATCACCATTAATAAAATACGACCCATCTGCTCTTAATGAGGCACGCAACTGCCCATACATAGCCAAAGAGGCTTGCTCAACTGCAGTTTGCGATGTCCAGAAAGCTGCACCATATGTAGATGTTATGGGTGCCTCATATAAATATTTTTTACAAGAAGTTGCTGTAATAAGAGCCAACAGTGGAATTAGTATTTTAAAAGAAAAATTTTGCTTTTTCATTTTACTTTTTTTGATTGATTAAAATTGTATGTCAACTCCTAATGTAAACCTGGTTGGTGTGGCATAAAGCCCTCCGGTATATTGCCCCAACTGATCTACCAATTCGGGATTAGGCATTGTTGAATTTTTAATAGTAGCTATATTATCAACAATGCAATATGCTTTTGCCCTGCCTATTTTTGCTCTTTTGGTAAGTGCAGCCGGTATCTGGTAACTTAATACAACATTTTTAATTTTAAAATAACTGCCATCTTCGTTAAACATACTTGAAATTGGAATAAACTGATAATAACTAGGACCAAATGGATTTAAAGACGGGAAATCTGCTTTGTAATTTGGATCTGCTTTTGCTTTTTGAGGTGTCCAGTAATTTAACCCACTTAAGTCGGGCAACCTGTTGCTGGCAAAAGAATTAATACTACTTGAATAACCGCCAACAACATTACTAATTTGGCTCTGAAAAGAAGTATTAATAACATCCCTTTTTAATGTAAATATGCTTAAAACGCTTAAGGAGAAATTCTTGTAAGTAAAATCATTTACCCACCCCCCCGTGTATTTTGGATTTGGATCGCCTGTTGGGATACGATCGCCATATTGATTACCATTGTCTTCATCTGGCCAAACATCACCCAGATTATTTACATCTAACCAAATAGGATCGCCGGGTACAACTTTATGGTTTCCTTTAAAATAAGTGATTACATTACCTGTTAAAGGATTAAAAGGTATTTCGCTTTGATTGTTATATACACCCATATATTTTAATTGAAACATTTGATAAATGGGTTGACCCACTGCAAAAATTCTACTGGTTCCATAATAATCATCTATCACAAACGTGCGGTTGTTATTAGGTAATTTGGCAATAGCATTTTTATTGTACGACAATGTTACCTGCATATTCCATTGCAGTTTGCTCTGCCTGTTAAGATTTTTTGTAGTAAGGGTTACATCCATGCCACGGTTGCTTACCCATAAATCCTTTGCATTAGACTGAATGCTTTGGTATCCTGTATAAAAAGGAAGATTAAAATTATAATAATCATCTTTAGAAATTTTATCGTACACATCAACCGAAAGCCCTATCCTGCTGTTAAAGAATTGTGCATCTACACCAACATTTTTTTGATTGGTTTTTGTCCAGGTTAAATTATTTTTTGTTAACCCGTTATTATAACTTGGTTGAATAGCAGTACCCCCATTATAAGTACCTGGGATATAGTATGAATTGTATGGTGCGTAAAAATCTTGTGACTGTGTACCCGATACGCCATAACTGGCCCTGAATTTTAAAAAATTTACAATACCTTTCCCTTTCACTTTATCCATAAATTTTTCATCAGTTACTACCCATCCGGCACCTACTGCAGGAAAATAGCCCCACTTGGTATTATCACCAAAACGGGATGATGCATCTCCACGATAAGAACCATACAACAGGTATTTACCATCAAAATCATACTGCGCCTGCCCCAATAAAGAAAACATTGCATCTGCAGCATAGCCTGATTGCCCGAATAAATCGGCCTGCGGTACCCCACTTACTACCTGTATATTATTGCTGGGTACATTATAACCTCCTGTAAAACTACTGGTAGAAACAGACCTGTTAAATTGTTGGGATCCTGTTAGCGCAAAATTGTGTTCATGATTATTTTTAGCTGCTATTTTTTTATTATAGCTTAAAGTATTAGAAAAAAAATAGGTAGAATATGTTCCTTTATCTGCTTCTGCATAAGAGGCCTGACCTGATCCAGATGCAACAGCTACCTGATCTAAATCGGAAGGCAGAAAATAATCCCTGTTATTATTGGAAATATTTGCAGCACCTTGGAATGTATATCTAAGATTATGCAGAATGGCATAATTTAAAGAAAGTGAAGCTGTATAAAAATCATTTATATTTTTATTTCTTAATCTTCCAGCTAAACCTGTATAATTGGACGAATCAAAGCCAGTAACCCTGTACAAGGATGATGGTTGCGATGAACCACTTACCGGTGTATTATCATCGCTATTACTATATTTTTTCCCACGTTGTCTGTCGCTTTTTGAAAGGGCAACAATGAACTGCCCGTTTAATTTGGGATTAATTTTAAAATCAAAATTTCCTCTGGCACTGTAACGTTTAAATCCAAAATTTTCAATAATCCCTTTTTCATCAAAATAGTTCATACTGATACGGTAACTCACTGCCTCAGTTCCCGAAGACATTGTAGCATCAACGTTTTTAACTGAGCCGCTTTTATAAAAAAGACCCTGCCAGTCCTGTGCATTATTAAAATATGGATTGTTATAATCGGTTAATATTTGAGGGAGGGTAGCTAGTTGACCTGGAGTAGCATATTGGTTGATGATATCCATTTTCAACTTCCTTTCTGCTGCACCTGTCACCGTATTTAATAATTGAGGTTGCTGCGTTATACCACCATATACATTTACCCTAAACTCCGGCTTACTGGAACGGCCTCTTTTTGTTTTAATATAAATTACTCCATTAGCTCCTCTTGACCCCCAGGCTGCAGTTGCAGCAGCATCTTTTTGTACATCCACACTTTCTATATCATTAATATTGATACCTGCCAGATAGTTAGTACCCGTTGCATCAATACTATTAGAAATATCTTCGGGGTTTGTAGGTATACCATCAATTACATACAATGGGCCGCTTAATGCACTTGCCTGAGCAATATTTGCATCATTTCCTATATTAGTATTAACCCTGCTGTTACCCCGTACTACTACAGTTGGTGCCACACCCGGTTCACCGGAACCAATTTGTACATTTAAACCCGCAACCCTTCCCTGCAATAATTGATCGATGCTGGGCGAAGGTAAATTTTCAATGTCTTTACTTAACACTGAAGAAATTGCCATGGTGGAATTTCGTTTTGTCTGCCGTTGAACACCAACTATTACAACCTCTTCCATATTTTTTTTGGATCCGGCTTCATTCATTTTTACTGAAACACTCGTTTGATTTTCTCCAACAGAAACAATAAATGTTTCGTAACCCACATAGGAAATAGTTAGGGTTACTTTGCCATTGGGTACTTTAATTTCAAATTTCCCATCAGTTTTTGTAATAGTACTGGTAGTACCATTTTTAACCGATACTGTAGCACCATCAAGAGGCGAATTCTTTTCATCTCTAACAATGCCAGTAAGCTGGCGATCCTGTGCCATACCCATCACTGAAAAGATAAGGAAAGCAATTGTCCCGAAGATTCTTTTAAGGAATAGTACTTTTTTCATTCGGCAGATTTTTGTTTTGGTAATTGTTTGTAATACAATACTAAGGTGCAGCAAATTTTTAATAAAAAGTATGGCGCAAAAAAGCCAGTGATAGAAATGAACGTTACGCAAACGTTTGTTTACACAAATCAAACGTTTGCGTAAGTTTTAAACAATGTTCATTTGTTGCAACGCTTTCAGAAAAAAATGACCTAATTAAAATATTTAGTACAAATGCTAAAGTATTATACATGTCAATAATTTATTTTCTTTAAAAAACTAACGCAACGTTTACGTAATAAATTATCAATAGATTTTGTATATTCCCTACAAAACATAATTACTTAAGGCATTTTCGAGTAGGTAAAAAATATATAGCTAAAAGAAAGCAGAGGAATTTAATATATTGCCGGGTTCTTTAAAGAAAGTGTGGTTAATAAAAAATACTCAAGTTTATTAATCTTCGTTTTTTCATTTTAGCAGTTTGGTAGGTTTTAAGAAACCGTTAGTTTTAAAACTGGCGGTTTCTATTTTAGAATAACTAGAAACAAACGAAAATTACTATTATATAATTATGTTTTAATTATTGCAATATTTCAATTTTTTTGGAATAGCAGCATAACTTAATGCAGATTTTAAAATGCGGTGAATATGATTTTTTAAATGAGGATGCAGTTATATTACTAATTTACTTTTAATTGTTTGCTGTCTTCTTTAACTACAGTTCTAACTTCAGTATTGCCTCCACCATCTAAAGTAAGATTTACAGGATGGTTAGTTTTCCATGCCCCTTTTGTAAAATCAGGCACATCCATACTGCGTGAACGATTTGCTACCGACTTTTCACTCAAAGGTGCAATAGCACTCCATAATGCAGCATCATACACATCCTGATCAATTGGTAATCCATTGCGTAGGTTATCTATCAAACGCCAATCCATAATAAAATCCATACCACCGTGGCCACCAATATTTTTTGCCATGGCACCAATATGTTTTACAATGGGCAATGTATATTTTTCTTCGATTGATTTAAATTCCTCATCTTTTATCCAGCCTTCACCAAAAGAAATCTTTTTTGGATCGGGCCATTTACTTGCCATTCCTTTTGTTCCACTTATTAAATGAATTCTTGAATAAGGCCTTGGCGAAGTAACATCATGCTGTACCATAATGGTTTTTCCTTTTACTGTTTTAATAACGGTGGTATTCATATCGCCCCGATATTGTTTATCTTTAAACTCATTATAAAAATTATCTGTTGCGGCACGTTCTTTTGCAATGGCTCCCATCATAAAATCGTTGGATGACATGGATACCAGGTAATCCATCTGATCGCCACGGTTTATATTGAGACATTGTGCCACAGGCCCTAAACCGTGGGTTGGATACAGATTACCATTACGATTAGCATTTTCTTTCAACCGCCACATTTCAGCATATCCTTTTTTATCGAAATTCAGATCTCTTAAATCATGTATATAAGCCCCTTCTGCATGTACCAGTTCTCCAAACATACCGTTCCTCGTCATATTTAAAGTAAGGAGTTCAAAAAAATCATAGCAACAGTTTTCCAGCATCATACAATGCTTTTTTGTTTTTTCAGAAGTTTCAACCAACTGCCAGCACTCTTCAATTGTTTTTGCCGCAGGCACTTCAGTTGCTGCATGCTTACCATGCTTCATAGCGTACACTGCCATTGGGGTATGCCAGCTCCATGGTGTGGTAATGTACACCAGGTCAATATCCGGCCTGTTACACATTTCTTTCCAGGCTTCTTTACTCCCGCTATATTCCGTTGCTTTTGGCAAGCCTTTCTTTTCTAATATTTTTTGTGCTGATGCTACTCTTTCCGGATACAGATCGCACAATGCCTTAATTTCTACTCCTTGTATAAACGACATCCTATCAACTGCACCGGGCCCACGCATTCCCAATCCAATAATGCCAATGCGTACTTTATCCATTTTAGGCGCTGCATACCCACACATATTAAAAGCTCCTTCTCCAGGAGTATTATCACGTAATAAAAAACGATCATTTTCATCAGCAATTACCTTTGCAAATGTTGGAGTACCAGTAACAAATGCACCGGTACCTAATGTAAGGTTACGTAAAAAAATTCTGCGATTGGATG
>JAYUTC010000446.1:0-2733 GCA_043755395.1 Ferruginibacter sp. | reverse complement strand
AGATTTATTATCTTATTCAGCAACGCCCGGAACTGATGGAAGCATTTATTATAATACAGTAGGAATAGCCCCTTACCGCATTTTTGTTATACAATATCAGGGTGTAAGTAATTGTTGTGCTAACACTTCAGATATAACCGGTGAAATTCAGTTATATGAGACTACCAATGAAATAAGACTAGTAAGTAGCTCAATTACAATAGCAGATTTCCGCAACGGAACAATGGGCCTGGCAAAAGGTGATAATTTAACCTCCACAGTTATTTCAGGAAGAAATTCGATTCCCTTTACAGCTGGTACAGAATGCTGGTCATTAACCAACTCAGTATTACCTTTATACCTTACTAATTTCAGCGGTATTAAAAATGAAAATTATACAAATATATTAAACTGGTCTACTGTAAATGAAATTAATACTGATCACTTTGAAGTTCAAAGAAGTATTAATGGCTTAAATTTTGAAAAAGTGTATTCGCAAAAAGCCTCCGGAAAAAGTAATACCACAAATAATTATACTTATACTGATTATATTATTACTGTAAACTCACCACTTTATTATTACAGATTAAAAATGATTAATCAAAACGGCACTTTCACGTTTAGCCCAATTGTTATTTTAAAAAGGAACAATAAGGAAACAATTCAAATTTCACCAAACCCATTTAAAGATAAAATCAGGATTAATATTGAGTCCGTCAAAGAAGACAAAGTAAATATATTAATGATGGATATTACTGGACGAATAATTATGCAGCAATCATATAAAATACAAAAAGGTGATAACGCTATTGGGCTTAATCAAACAGAAAATTTACTAAAAGGAAATTACCTGATAAAAATTTTTACATCAACTGAAATACAAACCATGAAAATTATTAAACAATAGTTTTTTTATGCACCATTGAATTTATTGTATAATTCAAAATAATTTTAAAACAGAATATGAGGATACCAAAACTAAACAGTAATGCAACTTTTCTTATAAAATAACCCTTAAAAATCATTAGACCAGATTAATGAGTAAAGTATACTTAAATTGATGGACGGGATTGTAATTTTATTGATTATGCTATACCGGAAATTATTAATCAATATGCCTGTAAAGCCCATCACAAACCTATTGATTATCTCTACAAGATATAGAAGGTACAAATATAACTGAGTGTAGTAGAACTTTAGTTTAAAGAAAATTCTATTGCAGCTATCGCATGAATTAGACCAGTATCAAAAACAGGAACAGTACAATCCTCCTGTTTAATTAAAATTGGGATTTCGGTACAACCTAATATTATTCCTTTGGCACCCCGTTGTATTAAAACATCAATTATCCGTAAATATTCCTTTTTTGTTTCGGGCAAAAAAATGCCTTTACTAAACTCATTATAAATAGAGTTGTTTATAAATTCAATATCACATTCTGCGGGTATTATTGTTTCAACTCCATTTTCCAAAAGTTTGGCTTTATAAAAATCTAATTGCATAGTATACTTTGTACCCAGCAAAGCAACCTTATTTAAGGATGCTTTTTTAATAACAGCAGCAGTTGCAATACCAATATGAATAACCGGTATATTTACAGCCTCCTGTACTTTATCAGCTATTTTATGCATTGTATTGGCACCAATCAGTAAACAATCAGCTCCTGCACCTTCAATTGCTTTTGCTGCTTTGCATATGATAGAAGCAATTCCTTCCCAGTTTTGCTCTTCTGTCAAAATTTTTATTTCAGCAAAATCAACTGAAATCAAAATTATTTTTGCTGCATGAGCACCTCCCATACGTTTGTTCATTAATTCATTTAACAATCTGTAATATTCTAAAGTTGAATACCAGGTTAAACCACCAATTATACCAATTGTTTTCATTTTATATTTTTTAATACCAATTTTAAACAATACACTAAAAATAGTATTTGTATACAACTCAATAAAATATATTACTTATTGATTAAAATGAATTTATAACCGTTTAACATTTATTTAAGCCATTAAACAATCCATTCATTTTGCAGCTACAATTATTTGTTGTACATTTGCATCGCAATTCAGTAAAAACTGCGCTATTTACTGGTTATTATAACCATTGTTTGCTACCGAAAGATCCGCCCAACCAGACAATTACGCCTGACATTTGAGCTGATAATATATTGTAAATTAAAACTAGAAATATGAAATGTGATGTCGTGGGCATAGGTGCCCCTATCAACAAAAAAGACCTAAAAGAATTAATGAAAGAAACAAAAGAAACCATTGCTGTTGATGTAAAAACTGACGGTAACAGCCGTTCATTTGGTGTGGTAGATTTGTGGAACGCACAAAAAAGACAAAGAACTACTACATCAATGATGAGAAGGTGGTTTAACTAAATTTTGCTTTTATTGAAATAAATAAATAAATTCTTTTTAGTTTTTGATCTGCATGGCATAAGCCATGCTTTTTTTTTATACTCTTGAACATGATTGCAAAGATTAGCACAGTTTACATTTTTGGCTTTTGAGAAATTGGGTAGCTATTTTATACACATCGTTTGATTTTTAATATTTTGTTAAAAATTTAACAATACTTATTCACTTTGGTATGATTTTGCATCGTTACAAATAATAGAATATCTTTACTATGTATTATTATAACAACATGTCTGCAACATTTGAAGCTGAAAAAAATCGAAAAGCATTTATTTACACCTCTGCAATAGTTATTGTACTAATGTTACTTGCTTTTTTATGGACATGGA
>JAYUTC010000445.1:0-6811 GCA_043755395.1 Ferruginibacter sp. | reverse complement strand
TTCCCTGGGAGGTTACAGTTAGTTATAGTGCCGGTACTGCAAGGGCTCCGGATCATATTTTAAATGCCAGTCTGCAGGTTGATCTTTTTGACTCGGATTATAATGATGCCTGGCGGAAAGGGTTTTATTTAAAGCCCTGTGATAAAAAAATATTGATGAAAAGCGATTACCTGCGTAAAGAAGCTGAATTGTACATTAATTATATAGCCCAGGGAGAAATAGTAGCAGAGAATAAATTTATGTGTAAAACCCTTAAAGAAATAAATGAAGGCAGCAATTTTTTAAATACCTGGGTTTACGAGCAAACCAGTGAATTGATTAATAGTGGAAAACTGGTTGGTTTATTAGGTGGTGACCATAGTACACCCCTTGGGTTTTACAAAGCCATAGCTGATAAATATGATGATTTTGGAATTTTACAAATTGATGCCCATTGCGATTTAAGAAAAATATATGAGGGATTTAAATATTCCCATGCCTCTATTATGTATAATACCTTGGAAGAAATACCACAGTTGAAAAAATTGGTACAAATAGGAGTAAGGGATTTTTGTGATGAAGAATTTAATTATATGATTGAAAGTGAGCAACGCATAATTACTTATTTTGATAAAGATATAAAGGAGCGGCAGTTTGAAGGGCAAACCTGGAAATCTATTGCCGATGAAATAATTAATCATTTGCCGCAAAATGTATTTATAAGTTTTGATATTGATGGCTTAGACCCTAAACTGTGCCCGCATACAGGAACTCCTGTGCAGGGTGGGTTTGAAACGGAACAGATTTTTTATCTCTTTAAAAAATTACTTCAAAGTGGTAAAAAATTAATCGGGTTCGATTTGGTTGAAGTAGGCGTTAGCCGCAGTGAGTGGGATGAAAATGTTGGTGCAAGATGTTTATTTAAATTATGCAATATGATGGTAACAGCAAATAGTTAGTTTTGCTCATGAACCAGTTTACCTTTATTTTAAAAGATAACAATCAAAAAGCTTTTAATACTTTTTTTTGGTTTATAATTCTGTTACATGTTATTGCTGTATCTGTAATATTTATTAATCCCGCCGATAACCAGAAAAAAATTATTGCTATTGCCACCATATCCTTATTCCTTTTGTTATCTGTTGTTTTTTATCTGCTTAAAAATATTTTCAAATTATCTGCATATCAGCTGTTAGTTTTTATTCTCCTGGTATTTTTTTGGGTTGCCCAATCCGCCTTTTTGCCAGCTTTAGTTATTACAACGGTAATTGCTTTTGCTTTTTACATTTTACAAAAGAAAAGTACAGCTGTATTTTCTACAGAAAGTATAATTATTACTAAATTATTATTTAAAAAGGCATACAATTGGAGTGAAGCTGAAAATGTAATTTTAAAAGACAATTTACTTTCTGTAGATTTAAAAAACAACCACTTGATGCAGGCAGAAATAACAGGAGATAATTTTGAATCAAATGAGGAAGAATTTAACCAATTTTGCAAAAAGCAATTAAACCCCTAAACACCCAAATCTATAAACCTTTTATGGAATTTTACGTCCCCTGCATCTCAGCAAAAACGCTCTGTTATGCAAAACCAATACTCTCTTCAAGTTGTTCATCCTGCTTTTGAGTTATTAAAGCGCTCAGCCCGCATTCTTCACTTTATTGCAGCATCAGTTATATTTATTAATGCAATTCACCTTATTCAGTTACACAATGGAAATAAGGTTTTATATTATACTCAGATGATTATTGCAGTTGATATTTATTTACTGGTATTTTTTGGAGGAGTATTATTGATAGAAGCACCCCGGCTTAATCTTATTTTTAGGTTAATAGAACTGCTAACTATTATTGGTATAGGATTTATACTAATTTCAGATGGGCATTATTGGTTTGGGTATTTACATTTAATGCTTTCCACCGGCTATCTTTTTTTATTTTACAGGGAATGGCGTGTTTTTCAATCTGAAGCTATAGACATAACCCAAACAGGTATTACTGTCCCTGATTTTGTTAAAAATACTGAAATCAGCTGGACTGAAATCAAAACAATTATTCCAAAATATCAAAGTATTATAATAGAAACATTAAGGAATAAAAAAATTGAGCTTAACCTGCGTCAAAATTTAAAAATTGACGAGTTAGCGCAAATTGACGATTTTTGCCAAAAGCATCTTTGTAATGGATAATTGGTTTATGGATAATTAATAATATTCTAAAAGCCAATATTATCCATTATATCATTATCAATTTTTAATTAATGAATTCTCCCTACATTCTCTTCTCTGATGGCGATGGAAATATTTTTGAAGATACCTCACTGTATGTAACCGGACGTAGTGGTTGGGATGCTGTACCTGTGGCAACAGAAGATTGGATTGAATTACCAACAGGAGGTAATTTATACGAATTACCCGGCCGAAGAGGAATTGGAATTGATGTGCAAACGGGTGAAATGCGATTATGTGAAAAAGGTTGGGCTGTTGCTGCATTTATTCCACCGGCACATACTGGCTTGTACATGGCTGCTTATGAAACTGCTAAAGATGCGCCTACCTTGCCTTTATTTTGTTATACTGCCACTGGTTGGCTTAATGAAAAATTTTATGTACCTGCTGTTCGTATTGAAAAAGATGTTCGTCAGGAAAGCGAAGGTTATGATGAAGATTTAATTAATAATGGGGTTGAACATTTATTACAAACCTATCCTCACAACAGGTTGGTAAAACATTTAATGGAAAATTGCTGTATGACCTATACTTGTCCTGCAGCAAGAAATTTAGCTTTAGGCAGATGGGAGTGTCCTGTACCTGTTTCACCCGCATGTAATGCCAACTGTATTGGTTGTATTAGTTTTCAACCTCAGGAAGAAACTATTATTAGTACACAGGATCGTTTAACTTTTAAACCAACAGCAGAAGAAATAACCGAGTTTACTGTGCCGCATTTAGAAACCGCACAGTTTCCTCTTATTAGTTTTGGCCAGGGTTGCGAGGGAGAACCCTTGCTGATGTGGGAAACAATAAGAGATGCTATTATTGAAATAAGAAAGCATACCCAAAAAGGCAGTATAAATATTAACACCAATGGCAGTAAACCCGATGCTGTAAAAGTTTTATGCGAAGCCGGATTAAATAGTATGAGAGTAAGCACAAATTCTGCAAGAGAAAAAATTTATACACCTTACTACCGTCCTAATAATTATGTTTTTACAGATTTGATAGAAAGTTTAAAAATTGTACGTAGTTATGGTGGCTGGACAAGTATTAATTATTTTGTTTTTCCCGGCATGACGGATAGTATTGAAGAATATGAAGCCTTACGTAAACTTATTAAAGAAACTGATTTATGCATGATTCAATGGCGCAATTTTAATATTGATCCGGATTGGTACTTAGGTAAAATTGGCGTTACACAAACAGGGGAGTGCATGGGTGTTAAACAAATGATGGAATTAATAAGGGAAGAGTTTCCGAATTTAAAGTTTGGCTATTTTAATCCTTCTATCGAAAGGATAAATGGAGATTTTGAAATGGATTTTGCCCATTAATTTTTCTTACTCGTCATATTTAAAAAATACTTTCATAAATATAGCATAGTCATTTGTAAAATGCCAGTAATCATCCAGGCTTGATTTATACAAATAATTCCCCAATTCCGATCCAACAAAAGATAATGAACAGGAAGTATAATCGGATTTAGTGCCTTCAATTACTTCAAAACTTACCAATATATTTTTTTGCGTTAAAACGATATTATATTTATTAAGTTCAAATTCATAAGTTTTATCTGCAAGTGTAGCCTTATTTATAAGTATTGCAACAGAGTCTGTTAAAAGTTCCTTGCCAGGCTGACCATTAATAATTTCCCTGATGTGTAAACGTATAATGTTGTTATCGCAGTTGCTGTAAATTTTAAACCTTACTTTGGCAATCTGGTATTCTTTATAGGTCAATATAAACGAGCGGCCTATTTCGCCTCTGGTTTTTCGGGTATTCCAACTTCTGTAATACCCTACAATATCACTTTTTGCTCCGGCAATATCTTCTTTACTAAAAGATTTTATAATTATTGATTCCAGGTTTTTAGAATAACCCTGTAATACAAATTTAGATTTTAGTAATGCTTTTTTTATTGGAATTTTTAAACTTTCAAAACCAACAGAAGAAATTAATATTGTATCAGATTGATCTAAATCCTGAAGCATTAAAGAGAAATTACCATTAGAATCAGATATACTTCCGTTATTATGATTTAGTAATTTTACCGAAGCAAAAGAAATAGGGGTTGAATCTTTTTCATAAATTATTGTTCCTTTTATTTCCTGAGCACAAATATTAAGGCAGGGGATTAAAAATAATAAAAGAGTAGTAATTGATCTGTAATTTAAATAACCCAACAGCAAAATTCTAAAATACATAATTCAGTGAAATAATTTATTCTTACAAAATTATTTAATTAAATACTGAAATAAAATATTTGGGATAAATGGTATTTTTAAAGTAACAATACCGTTACTAATTAATCTTTCAATTCAAAATGAGATTGTAAATCCATTCAAAAAGCCAGGGAGGTATGATATCATTTTCCTTTATTAAAACATTATCTTAGGCTTTTAAACATTAATATCTGGTTATTAATCTCATGTAGATACTGTAATCATCAATAGTCTCCCAATCTGCTGAGTTTTTTGATTTAAAAGTATACTTGCCCTTTTCGGTACCAATAAAACTAAACGAGCATTGATTACCTATTTCGCTTTTACAATTCAGTACTTCCAGGCTTATAAAAATTTTTGGCAAATTGTAATAGATAAAATTAAATGCAGTTAAGTCAAACTCCGGTACCTTATCGTCCATATGAATACTTTTTACAACTGCAATTATAGTATCGCTCAACAAATCTTCTGCAGGTTTACCATTAATAATGTTTCTGATATGTAATCGAATATTACAGGAATCGCAGCCGTTATTTACTTTAAATCTAATTTTATCAATTGTATATTCTAAATATGGAAAATTGAAAATTAGCCCAATTTCCCCACCGGTATTATTAACATTCCAACTTCTAAAAAAAGCAGCAGTAACTTTATTTGAACCAAATGTTTGGTAATTGGAAAATGATTTTACAATTACCGTTTCTAATGTTTTTATATTTTTAATTAATACAAATTCTGATTCTGTTATAGCTTTTGCTAAAGGAATTATTAAAGTATCATAGCCCACTGAAGAAATAAATACGGTGTCTGCTTTTTTTATATTTGAAATATAAATTAAAAAATTGCCTGCTCCATCAGATAGTGTGCCTTCATTTTGATTGATTAGTTTAACAGATGCAAAGGGGATAGGTGTAGAATCTTGTTTATTAATAATTTTACCTTTTAGCAATCTCTGAGCGTAAATGTTTTTGCAGGGTAGGGCAAAAAATAAAGTAAAAATTACGCCTTTAAAAAAATACATTTAAAATATTTATTAATATTAAAAAACAAATTATTTCATATTGCCATAATCAAATACCAGCTGGCAAAAAGCTTTTACACCAACATATAGTTTGCTGTCATCAATCATAAAGTCAGGTGTATGGTGTGGCGGTGCATTTCTGGCATCATTTCCTGCAGGCATTCCACCAATATAAAAAAAGAAAGCAGGAGCTTTTGTGCCGTAATAACTAAAGTCTTCGGCACCGGTAACCCATTCCATTGACCGTACATTTTCTTTTCCGGCTGCAACTTGCAGCGATGGAATCATTTTTTCAACCAGCGAAGGAGTGTTATATGTTACCAATGTTCTTGTATCAAAACTAACTTCTGCAATTGCATTACTTGCTTCTGCAATTTTTTCTGCGGTTAGTTTAATTTTTACATGCACATCCTCCTGCATTTTGCTGTCTAATGTTCTGATAGTGCCATCCATTATACATTCTTCGGAAATAATATTATTTCTAACCCCGCCATGTATTTTGCCAACTGTAATTACAACAGGTGCTTTGGTTAAATCCATTTGGCGGCTTACAATATTTTGCAGGCCTTCTATTATTTGAGCCGATACCGTTATTGGATCCACACTTAACCAGGGTTGTGCACCATGAGCCGATTTACCTTTTACTTTTATAGAAAACCAATCTGCCGAAGCCATAAATGCACCAGCTTTGTATTGAATATCACCTGAGGGTATCCAGCTTTCAATGTGCATTCCAAAAATTACATCCACTTTAGGATTATCCATTACGTTTTCTTTTACCATCAACGCTGCACCACCTTCTTCAGTTCCGGGTGATCCTTCTTCGGCAGGTTGAAAAATAAATTTTACTGTACCAGCAATATCTTTTTTCATTGCTGTTAAAACTTCGGCTGTTCCTAATAACATTGCAATATGTGCATCATGTCCGCAGGCATGCATCACCGGAACTTTTTGGCCCAAATAATCAGCACTGTCAGTTGATGCGAAAGAAATATTTACTCTTTCCTTCACAGGTAAAGCATCCATATCTGCTCTTAATGCAATACAAGGACCAGGCTTTCCTCCTTTTAAAATAGCTACCACACCTGTTTTAGCAATACCTGTTCGGACTTCTAAACCCAACGATTTAAGATGCGCCGCAATAATGCCCGCCGTCCGAGTTTCCCGATTTGACAGCTCAGGGTTTTGATGGAAGTCACGCCGCCAAGCCACTATTTTGCTTTCAATGCTTTGAGCCGCTTTGTCCATTTGGATTTTTAAAGCCGCATTTGGATTTTTTTGAGCAAAAAGACATGTTGCCCATATCATAAAGATTACTGCGCTGATGCGCCCTTTTAGATTTGTCATGTTGTTTTTCGTTTTTAATTATAA
>JAYUTC010000444.1:0-6835 GCA_043755395.1 Ferruginibacter sp. | reverse complement strand
TGAGCATCTGATTCTCCCTGATACCAAAAAACGCCTCTTATTTTATTTTGAACCCCAGCCAACTGGGTACGATTTAATAGCCTTCCATAATTAGTATTTAAATCCAAAGGGGTCGCATCATTTCGTTGAAAAAAAGAAATCTCTACTCCAGGATGTGCACCATTTAATATGCAAACAGGAATATTATATGTTTGCCGTATTAGATTAGCCATTCTTAAACCCCATTGGCCGGTATTACCATTATTATTATGGTCAACATTGCCATCAGCTATGTACCAAAGATTATCACAGGCACCAAATTCAGTGCCACTACAAAAAACCCTGATGAAATTATTTTGATCTGAAGCATTTGCATCATTTGAACCCACTTCTGCTGCTTCAGCATTAGACTGACCTTGTATGATATAAACATCACCAGCTACAATATCTATTGAAGTTTTAATTAAAGTTTCGCTCCCATCACTTATCTTAAAACCATAAAGTTCATATTTATAATTAAATAATTCGGAAGGGATACTATCGGTTGTATTAAAAGTCGCAATATTACTTATAAATGATAATGAGATTATGTTGGTTGGAGTTTGTAAAATATTATTACGATAGCGCTTTAAATGTAGTTCTGTATAATTGGTATTGGAGTTAACTGTACCAGCAAAGTTTATTCCTCCTTTGCTAGTAGTTATATTTCTTGGATATAATTGTAAATCTTTAGGGAAATTAGTAATAACTACCTGACCTGATACAAATAAATTACAACAGAATATAAGCAGATTTAAAAAAATAAATTTGTTATAAAAGGCTCTAAGTTTAAAACCAATCCTATAATGAAAATATAAAATCATAAAAAAAATAACTATAATTTTTAATGAATTTAACTTAACCAACCGTAATCTTTTTTGTTCTTATTTAGTCTTTGGGGAGAATGGAAAAATACAATAAAAATGTAACATATTAAAATAAAATTCAAACTTATTTTAAAAAAAGCCCCCTTTATTTGAAATAATGGGGGCTTGATAATTAAATAAATAATATAGAAATCCTTTAATCTTCTGCTATTCTTTTCCCTTTTTGCTTAGCCATTACCGCTTCCGCAATATTTGCCGGTGCAGGGTTATAGTGACTGAACTCCATGGTTGAAGTAGCACGTCCGCTTGAAAGAGAACGTAACTGCGTAACATAACCAAACATTTCGCTTAATGGCACTTTGGCTTTAATAACCTGTACACCATGTTTGCTATCCATACCCTCAAGCATACCACGTCGGCGGTTAAGGTCTCCCGTTACATCACCCATATATTGGTCTGGTGTTAGCACTTCCACTTTCATAATAGGCTCCAGTAAAACCGGCTTAGCTTTACGGCCTGCTTCTCGATACCCTTGCTTGGCACAAAGTTCAAAAGACATCGCATCACTATCAACCTGATGAAAACTACCATCAAAAACACGCACTCGCATACTTTCCATTGGGTAACCAGCCAATACCCCGGTTGTCATTGCAGTTTCAAAACCTTTTTGAATAGCAGGTACAAATTCTTTTGGAATACTGCCCCCAAATAATCCGTTC
Source organism: Ferruginibacter sp. (assembly GCA_043755395.1). GTDB lineage: Bacteria > Bacteroidota > Bacteroidia > Chitinophagales > Chitinophagaceae > Ferruginibacter. Next base: position 5,271 of record JAYUTC010000444.1, on the reverse strand, counting down.
ACAAACTGAAAACGCCCTTTTCCTTCTTTCAAAAATTCTTCCTCTGCAGGACCAATTTCAAAAATGATATCAGCAAATTTACCTCGACCACCCGTTTGTTTTTTCAGTGTCTCACGATGTTCAATTGTATTATGGAATGCTTCTTTATAAGCCACCTGTGGCGCTCCCTGGTTAATTTCAACTTTAAATTCCCTCTTCATTCTGTCAATAATAATTTCCAAATGCAGCTCACCCATACCACTTAAAATTGTCTGACCGGTTTCTTCGTCTGTTCTTACACGAAGAGTAGGATCTTCTTCTACCAGTTTAGCAATAGCCATACCCATTTTATCCACATCGGCCTGTGTTTTGGGCTCAACAGCAATGGAAATAACCGGTTCTGGGAAAGTCATCGCTTCTAATACAATAGGATTATCTTCATTACATAAAGTATCACCTGTTTTAATATCTTTAAACCCAACTGCAGCCCCTATATCACCTGCTTCAATATAATCAACCGGGTTTTGTTTATTGGCGTGCATCTGCATAATACGGCTGATGCGTTCTTTTTTGCCAGTACGGGTATTTAAAACATAACTACCAGAATCCAAACGGCCACTGTATGCCCTAAAGAAAGCAAGGCGGCCCACAAATGGATCTGTCATAATTTTAAATGCCAAAGCACTAAATGGTTCTTTAGGATCGGCATGACGTAATAATTCTTCACCTGTATCAGGATTAATTCCTTTTACCGCTTCAATATCCAAAGGACCAGGCAGGTAGCGTACAATCGCATCCAAAGCAGTTTGTACACCTTTATTTTTAAAAGATGAACCACACATCATTGGAATAATAGAGATATCAATAGTTGCTTTACGAATAGCTTCATGAATTTCATCTTCACTGATCGTATTGGGATCATCAAAGAATTTTTCTAATAATTTATCATCATAATCAGCAACAGCCTCAATTAAATGCTGCCTCCATTCCTTTACTTCTTCTAACATATCCTCAGGAATGGGAACTTCATTAAAAGTCATACCCTGACCAGCTTCATCCCACACCATTCCCTTCATTGTTATCAAATCAACCACACCTTTAAAATTATCTTCAGCACCAATCGGTAATTGCAAAGGCACAGCTTTTGCCCCAAGCATTTCTTTAATTTGCTTTACCACATTAAGGAAATCCGCACCACTTCTGTCCATTTTATTTACAAAACCAACGCGAGGTACTTTGTATTTGTTAGCCTGACGCCAAACTGTTTCACTTTGTGGTTCTACTCCACTTACTGCACAAAATAATGCCAGTAAACCATCAAGTACTCTTAATGAACGTTCTACCTCTACAGTAAAATCCACGTGACCGGGAGTATCAATAATATTAAATTTGTATTGATGTGTATCAGGCGTTTTTTTACCATTACTCATTGGAAAATTCCAAAAACATGTAGTTGCAGCACTTGTAATTGTGATACCTCTTTCCTGTTCCTGTGCCATCCAGTCCATTGTAGCGGCTCCATCATGAACCTCCCCTATTTTATGATTAACACCAGTATAATATAATATACGTTCGGTAGTAGTTGTTTTACCAGCATCAATATGAGCGGCAATTCCAAAGTTTCTTTGATAACGTAAATCTGCCATTTTTAAAGTTTATTTTTTTGTTGTTGAAATTAAAATGTTGACTGTTCCTTATTTAATTTTGAACATTAATTATTAAAAATTTATTTGATAGAACCGGATTAATTTTTGCCGGCATAAATTGGCCTGTGGTTCCCGTAAATTAACAGGAAAAGCCTGATATAATTTGATATACTCTCATAGTATGCTAAATTAATACAGCTCCATCCATGTTTCGCTGCTGCACTTTTTAGCGCCGCAAAGGTATGGATTATTTGAATAGAAGCAAAGACATAACATTGACTATCCAAAATATGATAAAATATAGTAATTTATATACAACTGTTGGCTATATAGCACCTGTAATGCTATGTGAAAATTTTACGAAATGAATGCTCATTTTATACCATAATATGAAGCGTTGGAGACAATTAAATATAATTATTCCTATAGCATAAGACTACCCAAAAGTAAATAGCAAAAATTATATGTATTAATACTCTTTCTAAAAAGAATTATCAGGCTGGTATAGTAAAATCTTTTTTGCCTAGCTGAGTCATTAATCGAAAATGGGATATAATAGCTTTGGTTGTGGTAGTATAATAATTATAAGGCAGATTAAATTTTCGGCATTCCTCCTCAACTATTTTACTTATAGCTGGATAATGAACATGGCTTACACGAGGAAACAAATGATGTTCAATTTGAAAATTTAACCCTCCAACAAACCAGGAAACAATTTTATTCTTTGGTGCAAAATCTGCGGTGGTCAATACCTGATGAATAGCCCAGTCATTTCCAATTAATTTGGGTTCTTCCCCCGCCTGCTCAAATTCTGTTTTTTCAACAATATGTGCTAATTGAAAAACAATGGTAAGTGTAAAGCCCATGGTTACATGCAGGATAAGAAAACCTAAAAGCCATGGAAGCCATCCTAAAATAATGATAGGGATAACCGCATAAAAAAGGATATAACAAGTTTTACCTACCCAGAATATTATATGTTCCTTGGGCTCAATTTTTGTAATTGGTGTAGTGTATAATTTTTTATTGAAGTATCGTTGAAAATCAAATATCAAAAGCCAAAAAATTGTGCTTAATGAATACAGGATTACCATGTAAAAAACCTGATAACGGTGTACAGGCAGCCATTTCTGTTGCGGACACATTCGCAATACAGGGCTTTTAGACATATCATCATCCACACCATCAACATTTGTATAAGTATGGTGAATAATATTGTGTTTTATTTTCCATAAAAAAGCATCGCTGCCAAGTGCATTCATGGTAAGTCCCATTATTTCATTTACCCATTTGCGGCTGGAGAAACTACCATGACAGGCATCGTGCATTACATTAAATGCAATACTTACCAGTACCAAAGAAAATAATATACTTAATAGAACCCCAACAATAGTAGAATAATTGGCAAATAGCAGAATAAGATAGAGTGCAATAGCCATTGGAAAAAGTATAATCGGCTTCAAAAACAGTTTCCAGTTACCGGTTTTTTTTATTCTATTTTCCGTAAAATAATTATCTACTGCATTTTTTACAGATTGAAAAAATAAGGGGCTATTATTTGTAAATGTTACTTTAGGCATAAAAATTATTATCAAGAGAAATAAAAGAACGGTAAATTTCTGTATCCTGATAAAATTAAAAATTTGACTAGGATATTTACAGAAAGTGCAATTTTATATTAATTGTACTATGCAATATACGCTTTAAAAAGCAAATCTAATTTTTGCATTAATAAGAAGGAGTACTTGTAAAGTACCCCTTTAAAAAAATTAACTCTAATTATTGTAAATTTTAATATTTTACTCCTACCTATTAAGCCCCAAAATCCGGTATTATTTACAATCTATATAAGATTTGTGAAATTTAAAAACTATTTGTTTACCATAAAGTTAACCTGTATATCACCCCACAATAGTGAAATCTTCCCATTTTTTTCGATGGAAAAAGTCATTTTTTCGCTAAAAGGGTTGGCTTTGGTTGACTTAACTTTAGTCCTAAGTACATCATCCGTTTCTTTATAATCAAATGCGCCCCATTGCTTCCATGTTTTATTAAAAATAACAGTCCATTCATCTCCATTCATAATTGTGAACAATCCATATTTACCTGCAGGCAATGGTTTACCTTCAATATTTACATCTTTATCAACTTCAAAAACAGTAGCATCATTGGCACCTGTACGCCAAACTATTCCCTGTTTAGGTTCAAGATTCTTACCGATAGTACGACCTTTTACAGAAGGCTGACTATAATCAATGCTTACAATTGCACCGCTACTAAGGGTTTCTTTTGCAACAGCTGGAGGGCTTGGCCTTTTTGAATTATCAGTTTGTGCACATGCAGAAAGTGTGATTAAAGTAAGAAAAACAAATGCTATTGGTTTCATATTTTATAGTTTTTAGTAAATAAATAATGAAAATAAAATTAAGGAGAACTTTTTAACTATTAGTACCATTTATACTATTTTTAAAATATACTTAAACCATGGCACCAATTTCTATTCAAAATTATTTTAATTCCCTTTACCAGTTTGTTTCAGCCCATGATTCTATTGCAAAAAAGTACTAACTTACTTACATGCTTAGTTTAATCTGGAAATTATATTGGAAATTATCGGGTTGGAAAGTTGTAGGCTTATTTCCTTACCATTATAAAAAAATGGTAATGATTGTGGCACCTCATACCAGCTGGAAAGATATATTAGTTGGATTTGCAGGCCGGAATGAACTAAAAATTAACCATGCCAATTTTTTGGGAAAGAAGGAATTGTTTGATGGTCCTTTTGGATGGTTATTTCGTTGGCTGGGCGGCAGGCCCGTAGATCGTTTCAATAAAAATGGATTGGTAGATCAGGTAGCAGAACTTTTTGCGGGAAATGAAGTTTTAATTATAGCCATGGCACCTGAAGGTACTCGTAAAAGGGTAGATAAATTACGTAGCGGATTTTATCATATTGCTAAAAAAGCGCAGGTCCCCATTTTGCCAGTGGGTTTGGATTTTGAAAATAAGCAGCTGGTTTTAGGTGAACCCTTTTTTACAAGTAACGATGAAGAAGCTGATTTTAAAAAAATAATTACATTTTTTTCAAAAATCAAAGGTAAAAACCCGGATTATGATTTGCGTCATCTTAAAGTTGCTGAATAAATTTAAAATAAATATCTTTTTCAGTTTAATATATCTACCAATTAAAATGAACCAATATTTAAAAATATTTTCCCTTTAATTATACAGCTACCATTTTATTTTTATTGTTTATATGATGATAAATTAGAAAAGATATAATATCAGCCCCCATTTTTAAACCTAGAAAAAGAAGTGAGGGTTTCCATCCAAAAAAAGCAGGTAATAATATCATCAAATGCATTGGAATAATACGGAGATAGGGTAGAAAAAACAAAGTCCCTATATTAAAGGTTTGAGTTTGCTCCAGTTGTTTTTGTCTAATAAAATTACTAATTGATTCAAGAAAAAATGTTCCAATACCTAACAGAAAAATCACTTTACTTACAGAACTTACTCCAAAATCAACTAACAAAAAAATACCATATACAACATGAAATATTCCGAAATGAAAAAGAAAAAACCAGGCTGCACATCCTTTGTTATTTGAATTTAATGCCTTATTATTAATTTTAAAATTTGTTGT
>JAYUTC010000443.1:0-6837 GCA_043755395.1 Ferruginibacter sp. | reverse complement strand
ATAATGGGTTTTGATAAGTTGATTGTGAAATCAAAACTTGATATCCCATTTTTGTTCAATGAATCAGGGGAATCTTTAAAAGAAATTGTATTAATAATTAATAATTTTTTAAATGATATACAAATTGAAAAAAGCAAAATTGCAGGTGTTGGCATTAGTATAGCAGGCAGAATTAATGTAAAAAAAGGTGAAATACTTACAATTTATCACTTTAGCGATGCTCCAATAAAAGTTATTTTAGAAAAAGAAATAGGCTTACCGGTATTTATAGATAATGATTCCAGAACAATAGCCTACGGAGAATTTCATTTTGGAAGTCGCAAAAAGGAGAAGGAAGTTTTAGTAGTTAACTTGGATTATGGTATGGCAATAGGGATTTTTGTAGGGGGTAAGCCAGTTTATGGCGCCAGTGGTTATGCCGGAGAATTGAGCCATATTCCTCTTTTTGATAATGAATTAATTTGTTTTTGCGGAAAAAAGGGATGCCTGGAAACTGAAGCATCAGGTTTTGCACTTATTAGAAAAGTTACTGCGTTTATAGAAAAGGGATCAAATAGTATTTTACAAAAGGTATTGGCAAAAAAGGGATTTATTGAAATTGAAGATATCATTTCAGCTGTTGATAAAGGGGATAATTTAACCCTACAGGTTTTAAGTGAGGTAGCTGAAAAACTTGGGCGTGGCTTAGCCATAACTATTAATATATTTAACCCCGAGTTAATAATAATTGGAGGCAGTCTGAGTGCATTGGGTGAGCCATTGCTTTTACCTGTTAAAACAGCAGTAATTGAATATTCCCTAAACCTTGTAAATAGAGATACCAATATCGTAATATCCAGTCTTCAATATAAAGCAGGCCTTTTAGGATGCTGCCTTTTGGTACGTGATAAAATTTTAGGCCTTGTCAAATTTTAATTATTAAATTATTTTAGTAAATAAATGTGGATAAAAATTTATTTACATTAATAAGGTAGTATTATTAATTAATGTACTTTAGATTTTTATTTCTCAAATCTAAATCATTGCTTATGACCAGATTTTCGGTTTGCCTGCTATTTATATTTTTAGGATCGAGTGTATTTGCACAAACACGCCAATTAAATGGGGTTGTTTCAGATCCAGTTAATAAAGCTGTTATTTCTGCTACAATAAAAGTTAAAGGCGGTAGCGCTGTTACCACAACAAATTCCGAAGGGAAATTTACGTTTACTGTACCATCAGGAAATTTTGTTTTAGAAATATCTTCTATTGGGTTTGAATACAAAGAAGCTAATGTTTCCGGAACAGATAACAATATCAGGATTGAACTGGTATTGTTAAACAAAAACCTTGAAGAAGTTGTAGTAACTGCTTTGGGTATTAAAAGAGAAAAGAAAGCTTTAGGTTATTCTGTACAGGAAGTAGGGGGTAAAAACCTTACCGAAGCAAGAGAAAATAACCTTGTAAATAGTTTGTCAGGCCGTGTGGCCGGATTACAGTTATATAAAACTGGTAATGGACCAACAGGGTCTACAAGGATTGTAATAAGGGGAAATAATTCACTTGGAGGAAATAACCAACCCCTGATTGTAGTGGATGGAGTGCCAATGGATAATTACCAAACAGCCAATAACCAGGGAGAGTATGGGTCTTTTGATGGTGGTAATGGAATTACAGATATTAATCCGGATGATATTGAAACAGTATCAGTTTTAAAGGGACCCGCTGCGGCCGCACTTTACGGTACAAGAGGTGGTAATGGTGTAATATTGGTTACCACCAAAAAAGGTGCTGCCAGAAAAGGCCTGGGGGTAAAATTCAATACGAATTATGTAACAGATAATCCCTTGCTGTATATTGATAACCAAAACGAATATGGGCAGGGTGCCAATGGTATTTATGATGTAAAAAGTCAATCTAGCTGGGGGCCTAAAATTGGGGGGCAAAGTATTGTGGACTGGAGGGGAAAGACTGTGCCAATGAGTGCAGACAAAAATGACCTTAAAAACTTTTTAAATACTGGCCAAACCTGGACAAACTCAATTGATTTGTCGGGCGGTAACGATAAAACAACTTTTCGCCTGGGCTATACCAATATGGATAACAAAGGCTTGTTACCAAATTCTACTTTAAAAAGAAATCTGGTAACATTACGGGTTAATTCAGAATTAACCAATAAGCTTTCTGTTGATGCCAAAATCAGTTATACAAAACAAAACACTAAAAACAGGCCGCAAACATCAGGCAGTCCAAGTAACATATTTGCTCAATATTTAGGGCTTCCACGTTCCGTTCATTTAGCAGATATGAACCCCTGGAAAGATGTATATGGCCATCAAATTTTATGGGCGCCTGAGGCATATAGTACTTTAAGAAATCCATATTGGGTATTATATGAAGATTTTAATCTGGATGAAAGCGACCGCTTTTTAACCATGATTTCTTTGGATTATAAATTAACCAGTTGGCTTAAATTAAAACTCCGCCATGGTATGGATATGCGTCAGGCTTTTGCCGAATCTGGAAATGCCTTTGGTATTTACAATAACAATCCCGGATCACCTTCTTATAATTTTGGTTCAGGATATGGTGCAGGCAGATCTAAGGCTGTAGAAACCAATGCTGATTTTTTACTGGCAGCAAACAAAAAATTTAAAACCTTTAACGTAGGTTTAAGTGTTGGTGGTAACCAGCAGCGCTCTAAATTTAATAATGCTGGTGGCAGTACAGGAAACCTTGACTTGCCCGGTGTTTACAATTTAGCATCTGGAGCTAACCCACGCCCTAGCAGTTATATATCAGAATCAAGATTGAATTCTCTGTATGCATTTCTTAATGCATCATATAATGATTACTTGTTTGTTGATGTAACTTTTAGAAACGACTGGTCTTCTACACTTTCACCAGCAAATAGAAGCTTTAACTATCCTTCTTTTAGCGGATCCCTTGTGGTAAATGATTTATTGAAAAAATCATTCAATACTAAATTACCCGATTTTATTTCATTCTTTAAAATTCGTGGCGGTTATGCCCAGGCTGGTAACACAATTGGACCATATAGTTTAGATCCTTCTTACTCAATTTCAAGAGGGGTATTTAATGCTATTATAACAAGCCCGCCCGCCACACTAGTTAACCCCAATATACTACCGGAAATAATTAAATCTCAGGAGTATGGGGTTGATCTTCGGTTTCTTAATAACAGGTTTGGTATTGATTTTACTATTTATAAAAAGAATGCTTACAACCAGATTCTTACTTTACCTGTACCCCCTGCAACAGGATTTAGCAATAAGATTGTGAATGCAGGAAATGTGCAAAATAAAGGCTATGAATTTGTAATTAATGCAAACGTAATTAAAGCAAAATCAGGAATAAATTGGGATGTTTTAGTTAACTATAACCATAATATCAATAAGGTTATTGAACTTCACCCAGAAACAAAAATTTACCTGTTGCAAAGTGATGTTGCTTCAAGGGCAATTCGTATTGCTGCAAATGAAGGAGAGCCTTTTGGAAATATTTATGGACGTGATTTTGCCCGCAATGCCAATGGTGAAGTAATTGTAGAATTAGATGGTACACCCCGTAAATCAGAAGATAAAAACACTTTACTAGGTAATTATCAGCCAAAATATACAATGGGTATTTCAAATACACTTTCTTATAAAGGGTTTACACTGGGCTTTCTGATTGATATTCGCAAAGGCGGACAATTTTACAGCCAAACATTGGCTTACTTGAACGCAGCAGGAAATGCAGCAGGAACAATTGCAAACCGTGAAGGTGGTTTAATTGTTCAGGGTGTAAAACCTGATAATTCCAAAAATGCTACTCCTATAAATGCACAGCAGTACTGGACAAAAGTAGCCGGTGCTGAACCTGTTGCTTCATTATTTATTTATGATGCCAGTAATACAAGGTTAAGGGAAGTAACTTTAGGATATAGCATTCCTAACAGTTTATTGGGTAAATTACCGGTTAGAAATGTTACTGTAAGTGTTGTTGGAAGGAATTTATGGTTAATTAAGAGCCACATTCCAGGAATTGACCCTGAATCATCTTTTACAACAACTAATGCCCAGGGTTGGGAGAATGGATCATATCCTTCTACAAGATCAATTGGTGTAAACCTTAAATTAGAATTTTAATAACTAACCATTTAAAAAATTGTTTGTATGAAAAATATATTTTTAAAATCAAAATGGTACCTGTTGTTTACCTGCATATTGGCATCAGTTATTTTGTATAGCTGTACCAAAGGGTTTGATAAAGCAAACACAGATCCCAACACATTTCCTTCTTCGGTGGTAGACCCAAGTTTCCTGTTACCGGGGGTTTATAAATCATCAGTTCTCGATCCGGGTATGCACGAAAGGATGACACAGCTTACCAATGATGTTTTTGCACAGTATTCTGCCAATGAAGGGTTTAGTACACAGGTTGGTAAAACAAACGATGAGTGGATTACGGAGTATTATACCAGTTACCATAGCAGATTCATTTCATCGCTAAACCTTGCAATACGTTTAGGTAAGGAAAAGCCTTATCCTACAAATGATATGCAAATAGCAAGAATCTGGCGCTGCTGGGTTTATGCACGTGCTACTGATATTTGGGGTGATATCCCTTATTTTAAAGCTGCAGACGGATCGGGTGAAAATGCCCCTTATGATAAACAGGAGTTTATATATAAGGACATGCTTAAAGAATTAAAAGAAGCAGCAGCAGGATTATCGGCAAGTAATCCTAAACAGCAACCTGGTCAGGATTATGTATATAATGATGACATTGCAAAATGGAAAAAATTTGCTAATTCACTTCGTTTAAGGTTAGCAATGAGGATAACACAGGCAGATGCAACTACAGCCAAGCAAAATGCTGAAGAAGCAATTGCTGGAGGAGTAATGGCAGATGCAGGTGATGCATGTCTTGTATTAAGTAGTGATGTGGCTTTTGGTTGGGGTAATGCTTATCAGTACACTTATTACTATGGGTGGGGATCTGAAGGTATGAGTCGTTCAATGGAAAACTTACTTACCGGCATTGGTGGTCAGCCATTCGCTAATCCTCCGGCAGGTGCAGTTGTAGATGATCCTGGATTTACTTTACCTGGGTCAGATGAAAATCAATATGATCCCAATAAGAATAAATTTAAACTGGGTATACCATCAAAAGTAGACCCCCGCGGTCCAATTTATTTTGAACCATCTACCAATGCTTCCGGTGCAAACCCCTCAGCAACTATTGCAGGTTCTCCCGGAGCAACTGTTGATACAAGAAACCGCTGGCATGGAACACCTGCTGGTTTATCATCTACAGCAAGAGGCAAGGCACAATACTCAATTTCAAACCAGGCAAGACTTGGAAGCAAGTTTAGGGTTGCAGACAGACCTTACGAAGTGATGACTTATCACGAAGTTTGTTTCCTGCTTGCGGAAGCTGCCCAAAGAGGATGGAATGCAGGAGGAACGGCAAAACAATGGTATGAAAAAGGTGTTACCGCATCTATGAAATGGCATGGTGTGCCCGATGCAACTATTACAGCATTTCTTGCTAATAATACAGAAAATACGTATGGCACTACAGCGAATTGGAGTTTCAATTCGGGGAAGTCATTTTTGACCAAACCGGTTGATGATGCAATGAGTAAAATAATTACCCAAAAGTATATCGGTATTTTCCCTGATGGCGGCTGGGAAGCATGGGCAGATCACAGAAGGCTACATCTGCCTATATTGATACCTTTTGCAGCGCCTGACCCAACAGCAGTAAGTGTATTGGATGGCGGACCCGGTAATTTTGTAAAAAGAATTACTTGGCCATCAAGAGAAGCATTGAACAATAAAACCTTCTATAACCAGGCGGTTACACAACAAGGCCCGGATATAGAGTCTACACCGGTTTGGTGGGATAAATAAAAAAATAATCCATCAGTCATTTGCAAAAAAGAATAGAGTTATGCTCTATTCTTTTTTGCAAATGGTATTCCTTAATTTGGGGTCACGTTAATAATATGAACCCAAATTTTTTTTTAAATTAATTTTTATGCTTAAACCCATCAGTTTATTTTTTTTAGGGGCTGTTTTTTGTTTATTATATAGTTGTAAAACGAAAGAGGTTAAAACTGTTTTTACCTTGCTTGATAGCAAAACGACTGGTATTGACTTTAAAAATATTAGTGTAGAAAATGAACAAATAAATATATTAACCTACGAGTATTTATATAATGGGGGAGGGGTAGCAGTTGGGGATATTAATAATGATGGACTTAAAGATATTTATTTTACCTCCAACAATCAGGAAAACAAGTTATTTCTTAATCGTGGTAATATGAAGTTTGAAGACATAACTGCTAAGGCTGGGGCAGGTTGTAAAGAAGGATGGAAAACTGGCGTAACCATGGTGGATATTAATGCAGATGGGTTTCTTGATATCTATGTTTGCAAGTCAGCCGATGGCAACCCGGAGCACCGGAGAAATATTTTACTCATTAATAACGGTAACCTAACATTTACCAATAAAGCTAAGGAGTATGGGTTGGATGATTTTGGCTATTCTACCCAGGCCAATTTTTTTGATTACGATAATGATGGAGATTTGGATATGTTTTTGATTAATCACTCCCTTATTGAAGTATCAAATACAATTGGTATAAACCCAATGCTGAGAAATGTAAGGGATTCTAATTTTAGCAACAAGATTTTTAGAAACGACAGCGGGATTTTTAAAGATGTAAGCAATGCCTAGCCCATAATTTGCCATGCCGCCAGTTATCCCTGCAGCATCGCTTACATCTTTAAAAATCCCGCTGTCGTTTCTAAAAATCTTGTTGCTAAAATTAGAATCCCTTACATT
>JAYUTC010000442.1:0-2743 GCA_043755395.1 Ferruginibacter sp. | reverse complement strand
TAAACTGATACTTATAACGTACCAATAATTTTAGCGGCGAGCCCTGATAATAATTGGTTGTTGTAGTTGAAGGATCTGATAAATAGCCTTTTGATTTTTCGGGTGTTTCTGCCATCCTTAGCAATATACTGTGCTCACCTGCCCGCAATCGCTCTTTTATGGTATTTACTAAAATAATTTGATCACTAACGGTAATGTAAAGCCGTATTTTTTGTAACAGTTCTACATTCCATCCCGGGATGGATTGCAATTCATAAATATTAATAAACTTTCCAAAAAGGCTCCGGTATATCAAAAGGTTTTTTATTTGCAGGGTATTAATAATTCTCAATTCCTTCAGGTCGCTTTCATCAGCTATATTTAAGTTAACAGGGTGCTTAATAAAATGTTGCATTTGTTGCAGAAAAGAGTCGTCTTCTGTTTCAGCATCTTCATTATTTTCGGTAATATTTTCCAATTGCTGTTCTGTATTTCCTGAAGGTAATTCGGGTATTTGAGAGAATATCGTGATTGGTAATAAACAAATTGCAATAATACAATAAACTACCTTTAAATTAAATACTTTATAGGAATGACAGTATGGAGAGAATGAAATTACCACAACATTATTTAATAGATTTTTAAATGTATATATTTTAAGCTTATTCTGTTTTATTCACAAAATTTATTATAAATAAAACACCGGGTGAAAAACCTAACTGCAGATGATAACTACCGGAAACATCTAAACGCATATTTTTCCAACCAATACCTGCTCCTGCAAATGGTGTAGAAGATTCGCTGATAAACCCAGCCCTGATAAAAAACTGTTCAACAAACTGATATTGAAATCCGGCAATTACATTTACAACCTTATCTTCTTCTTTAACTATTTCGCCACTTATAAATAAATTTTCTGAAGCATCGTATCCTAACCCAAATTTATAGGCACTTACCAATTTTTCCTGGCCTGATTTACCCAGCTTTCCACCCACCGGATTGTAAACATGAATCCCACCATTTAATTTATCTGTAAAATGCAGGATGGCTCCAGCTTCAAAGTTTACAGCAGCAGCGCTTCCATATGCAGGAATACGGTAACTGTAATAATTGAATTGAATTCCAACATCCACTTTACTTCCCAGGCTTCTGGCATAGGCCAAGCCAATTTTACTTTCATTAAAATTTTTAAACCCTGCATAATTTATCAGAATACCAAAATTTCCTTTTTTTGTTGGTACAGCTGTTGCTAAATTATAAGAGCCTAAATCAGCCAGTAAAAAACGGCGCTCACCGTAAACGCCAATACCTATATTTTTAACACGGGCAAGAGCAGCTTGATTTGAACTAAAAGCAAGCGGATCGTTTTGATTAGAGGAATATGCTGTTAAACCAACATAAGGTAAAGTTGAGTTATAACGAAGTGACTGAGCCTTACTGCTTTCAAAAACACTTAATCCAATAAGAGTACATACAATTACTAATATAAATCTCAAAACAGTTGTTATTTATTGTTTACCAAGATAGGTATAAATATTAAATGCTTATCATATTGCTATTTTTATTCTGTCTCTGTTTATAAATTTTTCCTGTAAACGCATTTATTTATTGTTGTTTTTAACTTAAAGAATTAATATATCTTATACACAGTTATAGTGCTCTTTTAAAGTAAATTGGTATTACTTTTGCGGCATGCAAATTTTAGATGGAAAGATAGTTTCTCAATCAGTTAAAGATCAACTGAAAACAAAAACAGATTTACTAAAAGCTGGGGGAAATAAAATTCCGCACTTAGCTGCAATATTGATTGGCAGTAATGGTGCCAGTGAAACGTATGTGGCCAGCAAAGTAAAAACCTGTGAGGAAATTGGTTTTAAAAGCACTTTGATACGTTTTGATGAAAATATTGAAGAAAATGAATTAATTGCAACTATAGAAAAATTAAATCATGATGCTGATGTAGATGGAATTTTAGTGCAACTTCCCCTTCCTAAGCAAATAAGTGAAGAAAAAATTATCCATTTAATCCATCCTGATAAAGATGTAGATGGGTTTCACCCGGTGAGTATTGGTAAAATGGTACAGGGGTTACCTGCATTTATTCCGGCAACACCTTATGGCATAATGCTGATGCTGGAGCATTATAAAATAGAAACAAGCGGCAAACATGCCGTGGTAATTGGCCGAAGCAATATTGTGGGCAGGCCAATGAGCATTTTGCTTAGCCAGAATACTTATCCCGGCAACTGCACAGTAACAGTTTGCCATAGCCGCACCAATAATTTAAAAGAAATTTGCTTACAGGCCGATATCATTGTGGCAGCTTTAGGAAAGCCCGGTTTTTTAAAAGCAGATATGGTAAAAGAAGGTGCTGTGGTAATTGATGTAGGTATTACAAGAGTGGCCGATGCAACAAAGAAAAGTGGCTTTGCCATTAAAGGAGATGTTGACTTTGAAAAAGTAGCTCCAAAATGCAGTTATATAACCCCTGTACCGGGCGGAGTGGGATTGATGACAATTGGCGCTTTGATGATGAATACATTTAATGCTGCACAGCTAAATAAGTAGAAATTCAAAACATAAAAATTCAAAAATTGGTTACTCAAGAGGCTGCTGCTAAGAAAGAAATTTTACTTCCGGTGATGGAACATTTTTACACCTTACAGGGAGAGGGTTATCATCAGGGAAGAGCAGCGTATTTTATCAGGCTTGGAGGATGCGATGTAGGTTGTGTATGGTGCGATGTAAAAGATAGCTGGGATGC
>JAYUTC010000441.1:0-2744 GCA_043755395.1 Ferruginibacter sp. | reverse complement strand
AACTTAAGCTATATAAAAAAGAACTCAGTCTGAGTATATTTTTTATAATTATTATAGAGAAGTATTTTTTAATAAATTAGCCACAATTTTATCAATGGGCAAAGTAACAGATGCTTCTGAGAAATTCTTCATGTCTACAAAACGAAAAGTTTCTGTTTCGCCGGTTTCCTGATAAGTTTTTAGTTGATTTTCATCAAAATCAAATACTTTTTCTCTTATTGGTACTGTTATTTCTTCAAGTTTTTTTACATTATAATAAATCGAAATTATTTGATGTGCTGTATTAAAAGCACTCATTTGAAAAAAATCGGTTGTGTAAATATGTTCTCCAATTTCTACATTTAAATTCATTTCTTCCATAAATTCCCGTTTAAGGCAATCTCTGGTGCCTTCGCCCAACTCTAAACCGCCACCTGGAAATTTAGTGATATACATACCTCTGATCCATTCATCACTTACTAAAATCTGTTTACTGTCATTTATTAAAATACCATATACTCTTATGTTGAACATAATTATTTTTTTATCCTTTTCCAGTAATTCCACACTGCAAGAGCAAGAATTACAATAGATAAAATTACCGGAACCCAAAATGCATAATGTGTATCCTTATATGGAATTGGTACATTCATACCATATATACTTGCAATTAAAATTGGGATACTTAAAAATATGGTTAAGGTTGTAAGACGCTTAAGTACTTCATTTTGATTATTACTGATGATGCTGGCAAATGCATCAAGTGTTGAACTTAATATAGTGGTATAAGTATGAGCTGTTTCCAATGCCTGTGATGTTTCTACCACCAGGTCATCAAGAAAATCTTTTTCATCATCTGTTAATTGTAAAACATTGGTACGTGCCAGTTTCATCATCAGTAGTTCGTTGCTTCGTAAGGCAGTAATAAAATACACCAAACTTTTTTGAATTCGCATTAATTGTAATAATTCTTCATTGCGGTTGGCATCGTATAATTTATGTTCCAGAATATTACGACGTTGGTTAATTTCTTTTAGATGTTCCTGAAAGTTGGCTGTTATTTTTTCAAATATTTTTAAAACCATCATATTCCTTTTATCAGGATGACGATTTTGAAAACTGGTAAGGAATTTTTTTATTGCTTCATTTTCAAATGAATTAACTGTTACTATTTGATTGTGCGTTAAAATTATACAAATAGGAATCGTAATATAAAATGCATCACTGTCATTAAATGAATTATTTTCAGTAGGTGTTTTTATTACAATAAGCTTAACATTATCATCAATTTCGTAACGGCTACGTTCATCAATATCCAGAGAATCTTTTAAAAAATCGATGGGGATATCCAGACTTTCGCTTAACTCTGTAAATTCTTCCTGCTTTAACGGTGGCAATACGTTTACCCAGGTACCAATATCCGGTTTATCTATTTCTATGGTTTGATGTTCAATTATTTTAAAATACTGGATCATAAATTATTTTGTTGCGGATGAAATAATATTTAAATGATGTTGTGTATGGTAAACTGTAAAATAACAAAGTTCTCTTAAAGTAATTTTTCCCAAAAGGGGATGTTTTACCAGGTAATTATCCAGATCGTTTTCTGACCTGTTTTTTAATATTGCAGTAAGGTATTTAGTTGTTGCTTTTTTCCAATTAGACATTAGTTTTTGCTTTCCAAAATTTAGTTTAATGGGGTTAGGAATAAATCTTCCACTTGCTTTTCCACCCTCCTCAAGTTTATTTTTGTAATTGGACACCAATTCTTCATAAGTTTTTGATTTTCTATTTGGCTTTCCTCCAATAAAAAGCACTAAAAATTTGGGTAAACTAAATGCAAGTGTAGATGTAGTAGTGGAAACAATTAGATGTTGTACATTTTCAGCAACAGACCATTTGGTATTAGGTTTATCAAAAAAAACGAACTCAGTAATACTGGTACAGTAATCAGTAAACGCGGAAAATGTTTTTTCTGCAGCTTTTATAATTTCATTTTTAGTCATAATTCAATTTCACCTTTGTATACAAATTCAGCAGGGCCGCAAAGCCAGATATTTTCAAAATTATTATCATCAACTTTTTCAAACTCCACACTTAAATGTCCACCTGGAGTTTTTACTTCTACCCTGTTAAATCCTTTTTCGTTATGTGCACTCATTAAAGCCGATGCTGTTACTCCTGTTCCGCAACTCATTGTTTCGTCTTCCACGCCACGCTCATAAGTGCGTACAAAAATACTGTCTTCATCAACGGATTCTACAAAATTTACATTAATTCCCTGTTCTTTAAACTCTTTACCATAACGTATTTCCCGCCCGGTTTCCAATACATCAATATCTCTGACATTATTTGCAAATTTTACAAAGTGAGGCGATCCTGTGTTTAAAATGGCATGAGAAGAATGTTGTTCTACTTTTGTTACATCTTTCATTTTCAACCTTACCGAATGATCTATTCCAATATCTGCAAAATGTTCGCCATCGGCTGCAATAAAATGGTAAGCACTTTTATGTATACCAATGTGGTAGGCAAATTTTACCAAACATCTTCCACCATTACCACACATACTGCTTTGATTACCATCAGCATTATAATAAACCATTTCAAAATCATAACCATCTTTTTTACTGAGTAGCATTAATCCATCGGCACCAATTCCAAAACGACGGTTACAAATATGTTTAATTTGTTTTACTGTTAATTCTGCATATTTATTATCCCTGTTATCAAATATTACAAAATCATTGCCTGTTCCCTGGTAT
>JAYUTC010000440.1:0-6840 GCA_043755395.1 Ferruginibacter sp. | reverse complement strand
TTCTCCCCGTTTAAATGATATTTTACAGCTTAGCCGAAAATTAATTTCTGAATTACGCAATGAAATAGGCGATGTATTTGATATGGAGGAAAAAGGCTGTTTGATGATGTGTAAGCAGCAAAAAACACTTGATCATGAATTTCATTTAGCTGATGAGGCAGAAAAATTTGGATTACGTGTGGAACGGTTAAATAAAGACGCAGTACAACAATTAGAACCTGATGTAGAAATAAATGTTGCCGGCGCAGTTTTATTTAAAGATGATTGCCATTTTAACCCCGGCAAGATGATAGGTGCATTAAAAAATTATCTTGAAAAAAAAGGTGTACATTTTCAACTTAACACAACAGTTACAGGATTTGAAAAATTAAACAATAAAATATCAGCAGTAATTACTGATAAGGGGGAATTTAATTGCAGTGAAATTATTCTGGCTCCCGGGAGCTGGTTACCGGTTGTAGCAAAAATGCTGGGCTTAAAAATATTATTGCAACCGGGTAAGGGTTATAGTTATACATATCCTTTTGTTGAAAAAAATATTAAATACCCGGCAATATTGGTTGATGGAAGATGTGCTATTACACCCTGGGGGCATCAACTTAGAATTGGCGGCACAATGGAAATAAGTGGCATTAATAATAAGGTATTGGTAAAGCGTATGCAGGGTGTTTATGATTCTGCCTTAGATTTTTATCCCGGATTAAAAATCAACTTTCCTCCCACTGATAAAATCTGGAATGGATTAAGACCAGTTACCCCCGATGGTTTACCTTATATTGGAAAACATACTCAAATAGATAATTTAATTATTGCAGGCGGGCATGCAATGTTGGGTATTTCAGAAGGCACGGGTACAGGTAAATTAGTAAGTGAAATTGTTCAACATAAAAATACTTCTATAGATGTTGGAGCATTTAAAGTTGAAAGGTTTTAGAATATATCCCTTTTCTTTAATGGCTTAAGATTAACTGGATGTAAACCGCCGCATTATTCTAATCCGGCTTCATAATGCATTTCGGGTATTTCCACATCGGCAAAACCTTTTCTCAACAACCGGGATTTAAAATCCTGTTGTACATTATATTCGCCATGTACTAAAAATAATCGTTTTACTTCTTTAGGGTTTTGGCAGGCTAAAAACTGGCAAAGGTCATCGTAATCTCCATGAGCACTCATGCTGCGTACACTACCTATCTCTGCATTAACTTCGTGCAATACGCCATAAATATTTACTTCTTTTCGGCCAGATTGTAATTTTGCACCCAACGAATGAGGCTCGCAGTATCCGGTTAGTAAAATAGTATTACGGCTGCTTTCAATGTTATTGCTGATATGGTGTTTCACTCTTCCTGCATCAGCCATACCGCTTGCCGAAATAATTACAAATGGCCCATTACGAAAATTAAGCAGTTTTGATTCTTCAATCGATTTAACAAATTTTAATCCTTTAAATCCAAATGGATCATTATCGCTTTCCAAAACCTTTTGAATGGTTTTATTAAAATATTGGGGATAATGTTTTACTATTTCTGTAGCTTTTACACTTAAAGGGCTATCTACAAAATAGGGTATGTCGGGTAGCCTTCTTTCCAACTCCAGTTGATTAAGTGCATATAGAATTTCCTGTGTTCTGCCAACACTAAATGCGGCAATAATTAATTTTCCTTTTTTTTGCATACAGGCTTTTTCAATCCAATGTAAAATCTGATCGGGAGTAGTAACAGCATTATCATGCAGGCTGTTTCCATAAGTAGATTCCAGTATAATATAATCTGCCTGTGAAAATTCAGCTGGCGATTTTAAAATCACATCCCGGTATCTTCCCACATCACCACTAAAAGTTAGCCGTGTAATTTTTTGATCTTCCTTTATTTTTAAATGAACTGCCGTACTGCCTATTATATGTCCGGCATCCGTATACATCACTTCTATATTTTCATCAACAGTAAACCAGGTATCATATTCCACCGTTACAAAATGGTCAACTGCTGCCAATGCATCGGCAGTGGTATATAATGGTTTTAAATAGGGCAACCCTTCCTGTGCTCTTCTTTTATTTTCATACTTTATTTCATTTTCCTGAATTCCGGCTGAGTCTTCCATAAGAGCTGCAGCTAATTCTTTGGTGGCAGGGGTACAATAAATTTTTCCGTTAAAACCATCCTTCACTAATTTTGGAATCAACCCGCAATGATCAACATGCGCATGCGAAAGAATGAGAGCAGTTACTTCATTTACATCAAATCCAAACTGCCTGTTCATGGCATCAGTTTCCTTTCCCAACCCCTGAAACATACCACAATCAAGTAAATATTTTTTCCCATTTTTTAATGAAAGTAAATGTTTACTTCCGGTTACTGTTCTGGCTGCGCCATGGAATGCAATCTTCATACGCCTGTCCCAAAGGGAAACTCAATTCCAGGTACTCTGCTGCATAGGTCAGAATAGTATGGATTGAGCTTTTAATTTTAATTAATGATTTCTATGCAAATCAATTTATAAGTTACTTGTAAAGTAACAATAATATGGTTATCAGAATAAACAATCCTGATATTAGCCAGGTTCCCCTTCAGGATCAAGGGCTGTACTTCCCAACCATGCCATTACACCCATCCCAACTTCAATAGCCCTTTCATCAATATTAAATGTAGGTGTATGTACGCCACTGGTAATCCCTTGCGCTTTATTTCCGGCTCCCAATCTAAAAAAACATGCAGGAATCAGATGCGAGTAATACGCAAAATCTTCTGCCCCCATTCTTAATTCAGTTTCAAATACATTCGTTTCTCCCATATATTCTTCCCCTTTTTTTCTTGCGATAGTATTTAATTCTTCATTATTTAAAACAAATGGATACCCTACATCAATTTTTATTTCTGCTTCGGCCCCCATGGCCTTTACTAATTCATGGGTTTGCATTTTAATTAATTCGTGTGCTTTAAAACGCCATTCCTCATTCATTGCCCTGAAAGTACCCATCAATTTTACTTCAGATGGAATTACATTGGTAGTATTACCTCCATTAAAAGAAGTTATGGACAATACCGATGGATTAAAAGGATTATTATTTCTGCTTACAATTTGCTGAAGGCTAATTATAAGATGAGAAGCAATTAAAATAGTATCTGCTGTCAAATGAGGTGAGGCAGCATGACCTCCTTTTGATTTAATTGTTATATAAATTTCATCGGCGCTTGCCATTATCATCCCCCCCCTAAAACTCAATTGCCCTACTTCCATTCCGGGATGCACATGTAATGCAAATATTTTTTCGGGTTTTGGATTTTCCAATACACCTTCCTTTATCATAATACTTGCCCCGCCGGGATTTTTTTCTTCACCCGGTTGAAAAATTAATTTTACAGTACCCTCCCACTTATTTTTTAATTCATTTAAAATTTTTGCAGCACCTAACAGGCAGGCTGTATGCACATCGTGTCCGCAGGCATGCATTATACCCTCATATAATGACTTGTATTGAACATTATTTTCTTCTTTTATTGGCAGGGCATCCATATCTGCACGAAGGGCAATTATTTTTTTATCTGGATTTTTACCTTTTATTATAGCAACTACTCCAGTAGTTGCTTTAACCTCAAAAGGTATACCCCACAGTTGTAATTTTTGCTGAATAAATTTTGAAGTTTCAAATTCTTTATAACTTAACTCAGGGTGTGAGTGTATATGCTGACGAATTGCAATAAATTCATCGGCATATTGTTTTGCAAGTTGTTGTATATTTTCTTTCAGCATAAAATCATTTCGAATTATTTTAAAAACAAAAAAGAGTTTCGCTCAGGAAACTCCTTTGAAATTACATCATTTTTCTTATTTAATTATCATCATTTTCTTTATTCTTCTCAACCTTTACTTCAATTATTTCGGGTACTACATAAACGTTGGTAGTTACAATTTTTGAACCAGTAATCATTTTTCTGTATTTTTCTGCATCTTCTTTTTCTAAAAAATTACCAAATTTAAGTTTTATAAATGGTGCCTGAAAAGTCATATATACCTTTTCTTCGGGAAAGCGTTGCAGCAATTCGGCCCTTATTTTCATTGCATAGTTCCTGTCGTTACTGTTTAATACCAACAATCGGTATCCTTTTGCAGCTTTTGCTCCTAATCCTACAGTTGCAGCATTATATTCTGCTTCTTTTTTTGCCAAAATATCCAGGCGAGGATCTTTGTATATAGTTACTTTTCCTGTAACAACAGAATCAACTTCTGTATTTTGGGCAAATGCCTCAACAGAAAACATTAAACTAAAAACCAGTATTAAAATTAATTTCATAAACATTTATTTGCAAAAACTGTTCCAATCAAATATATATAAGGGCCTCATGCATAATCTGTACACTATTAATACAACCAAGTCTGTTGGCTCCGGCATTTATTAATTGCAGGGCAAAACTATAGTTTTTTATGCCTACATCAACCTTAATTTTTATAGAAGAAGGTAAATGTTTCCTCATGAGTTGCACCGCTGCCACTGTGGTACTTTTTCCGGCAAAACCGGTGCCGGTTCTCAAAAAATCTACCCCTGCTGCGCTGTAAATTTCGCAACAGGTAATAATCTCATCATCAGATAAAATTCCACTTTCAATAATTAATTTAATAATTCTGCCTTTGCCCCTAACTATTGGCATAACAGTATTTATTTCATTGGCTAAAAACTGCCAGTCTTTATTTTTAACTGCAGATATATTTATTACCATATCCAGTTCATCAGCCCCATCCAATATTGCTAAAACAATTTCAGCAATTTTAGCCTCTATTGCCGAATAGCCAAAAGGGAAACTTATAACGGTAGCTACTTTAACATTGCTGCCGCTGGTAAATTCCTTTGCTTTTTTTACAAATAAGGGTGGTATACAAACAGCTGCAAAACCAAACTGTTTAGCCTCATCGCATAATTTTTTTATATCAGCAATAGTTGTAGTGGGTTTTAGTGCTGTATGGTCAATGTAGGATGCTAAATTCATTATGCTGTGCTTTCAAATGTAAAAATACATATTAACCTTAAACTAAATTCCATTAATGGTTTGTATTAAATTGATAGCTGTCTTACTATAGTGTTTTAACTTTCTTATTATCAAAACTATTATTCAGAAAAAGATTCACATGTAACATTTGTTAAACTCCGCCAAGGATAATTGATTAACACTAACTTTGATAATTCCATCATGTAGTTAAATGGAATTATTAATGCAAACATTAGGCAATGGAAAAAATTCCAGAATCGGAACTGATTATTAACAGCCGTGGTGCAATTTATCACCTGAATGTTAGACCCGAAGAAATAGCCAATACTGTTATTGTGGTAGGTGATCCGGAAAGGGTTAAGAAAGTAAGTGCTCATTTTGATAAAGTTGAACACCGCTTGCAGCACCGTGAATTTATTACCCACACCGGTTTTATCGGCAACAAACTTATCTCTGTTATTTCTACCGGCATAGGGCCGGATAATATTGATATTGTTTTTAACGAGCTGGATGCATTGGCTAATATTGATTTTAAAACAAGGGCCATTAAAACTGAACTCACAAAACTCCACATTATTCGTTTTGGAACATCGGGCTCTTTACAGGCCGATATTTCAGTTGACAGTTTTGTAGCATCAACACATGGTTTGGGTTTGGATAACCTGCTCAATTTTTACAGTTACGAAAAAACTGCAGCAGATAAAGAAATGACTGACGCATTTATTACCCAAACAAATTTAGATACCGAAATCACCAATCCTTATGCATTCAGTGGAAGCGAAATTTTATTACAAAAATTTGGAAAAGATTTTCACAAAGGTATTACCGTAACCTGTCCGGGATTTTTTGGTCCACAGGGAAGGGTGTTGCGCCTGGGATTAAGCAGTCCGGGGCTGGTTGATAAGCTTACGCATTTCAACTTTAATAATCACCGAATCACTAACTTTGAAATGGAGACATCGGCCATTTATGGATTAGGTAAATTAATGGGACATGAATGCCTAAGCATAAATGTAATTATTGCCAATCGGGTGATAAAAGAATTTTCGAAAGACAGCAATGCTGCTGTTGAAAAATTAATTGTAAAATCACTGGAAGCATTAACATCTTAAACAATTTTAAACAACATTCAACGATTTCAACCAATTAAAAATGATTGCAACGAAAACAATACCTGATTTTTCTATATCACCACATATTGATTGGGTAGGCGTTGAAGAAAGAGCTTTACGGTTTACCAAACGAAGTATAAAAAATGAAAGCAAGTTAAATGGTTTGATGCTTGCCTTAAACATGATCGATCTTACCACATTAGAAGGAAAAGATACTGAAGGAAAAGTGAAACAGCTTTGCTATAAAGCCATTCATTTGCATGATGCTTATCCCTGTTTACCCACAGTGGCAGCAATTTGTGTTTATCCTTCTATGGTAAAGGTAGCAAAGAAAGCGTTGGAAGGATCGGGTGTAAAAGTGGCTTCTGTAGCAACTGCATTCCCCAGTGGTCAGGCATCACGTGATGTAAAGATCAGAGATACTAAATATGCGGTGCTGAATGGCGCCGATGAAATAGACATGGTAATTTCCAGAGGTAAATTTTTAGAAGGTGAATACAATTTTGTATTTGATGAAATTGCAGCAATTAAAGAAGCCTGTGGTAAAGCAAGATTAAAAGTGATTTTAGAAACCGGCGAATTGGTTACTTATGATAAAGTGCGTAAGGCAAGTGATATTGCCATGTATGCCGGTGCCGATTTTATTAAAACATCAACCGGTAAAATTTCACCTGCTGCAACAATGCCGGTAACACTTGTAATGCTTGAAGCAATCAGGGATTTTTATTACAAGACCGGAAAAA
>JAYUTC010000439.1:0-2748 GCA_043755395.1 Ferruginibacter sp. | reverse complement strand
TGACATCAACAAAATTATGAATCACCTCTATATCCTTTTCAATATTAAAATATTTAAAGGTTTCTTCTTTTAAATTTTGAGATACAGCAGTCAGGGCATCACTTTCGTTCATAGAGAAAGTAACAACCGGGCTGTAAGTTTTATCCCGTCCCACTAATGTAATATCAGTACCGTGTAAAGTAGTTATGACAGGAATTTTTTTTCCTTGTTTGGCTAAAATTTGTTTTGCCATATATGCTGCTGCTGCATGTGGTATGGCGTAATGTACGTGTAAAAGCTCTACATTATTATTTATGATTACATCAACCATTGTACTTGCCAAAGCCGTTTCATAGGGAGGATAATCAAACAAAGGATAGGTAGGTACCCTTACTTCGTGGTAAAAAATATTAGCATGAAACCCGCTTAGCCTTACAGGTTGTTGATAGGTAATAAAATGAATATTATGTCCTTTATCTGCCAGTGCTTTACCTAATTCTGTTGCTAATACACCACTGCCCCCAAAAGTAGGATAGCAAACAATGCCAATATTCATATAAAATCGGTTTTAAATAATTAATACAGTTTTTCTGTTGTGCAATTTACTGTATTATTATTCACTTTTCATTCCGTTCATGTATTGATAATAAATCATTAAGTTTGTTCTTCAATTAAAAGTATGGGTACAAAAAAATCGATTTTTTTAATGCCATTTCTATTTATTACCGGATTTGTTTTTTCGCAAAATGAAGATTCAGTAATGATTAAAAAAATTTCAGATGAAATATTGCTTAATGGAAAAGCGTATTCCAATTTATATACTTTATGTAAATCAGTAGGGCAGCGGCTTAGTGGTAGCCAAGGGATGTATAAGGGAGAAGCATGGGGATTAGCAACCGTAAAAGAAGCAGGAGCTGCCAATGCCTGGTTGCAGCAATGTATGGTGCCCCATTGGGTAAGGGGAAAAAAGGAAGAGATGAGTTTTAGAACAAATAGTAATGGTCTGGATCCTGTATTTAATATACTGGCAATAGGAAATTCAGTTGGTACAGGAGATGCGGGTGTGTTAGCCAATGTAATTGAAGTAAAAAATTTTGAAGAACTTGAAAAAAGAAAAAATGAGGTTAAAGGCAAAATTGTTTTTTATAATTATCCATTTAATAAAACATTATTGGGAGATGCCTATAGAGATGCAGTAATATACAGAGGCAATGGCGCATCGGCTGCTGCAAAATATGGAGCTTTAGCTGTAATCGTTCGTTCTGTTACAGCTGCCTATGATGATAATCCTCATACAGGTGCTTTACGTTACAACGACTCGTTTCCTAAAATACCAGCAGTTGCAATTAGTACAAAAGATGCAGATAAACTTAGTATTAACATATTAGGAAATTATAAAAACAATAATCTATTTCTAAGAACAAATTGTTTAATGTTGCCAGATACAATAGGCCATAATGTAATTGGAGAAATAAAAGGTATAGAATTTCCAGATGAGATAATTACTATTGGGGGGCATCTGGATAGTTGGGATCCTGCCGAAGGAGCAAGCGATGATGGAACTGGTATGGTGCAAAGTATTGAAATATTAAGGGTTTTTAATGCCATTGGGTATAAACCTAAACGTACGATAAGAATTGTATTGTTTTCCAATGAAGAAAATGGATCCCGTGGCGGTACAAAATATGCTGAGGAAGCCAAGCTAAAAAATGAAAAGCATATTATGGCAATGGAAAGTGATGGTGGAGCTGAATTTCCACGTGGTTTTGGATGCGGCATGACAAAAGCCCAATATTTAAAAGTGGAAACATGGAAAAAATATTTTTTACCATACGATGCTGATAAATTTACTTTTAGTGAAGGCGCTGGAGAAGGCGCTGATATTGGCCCCTTGCAAACTAATTTTAAAACTGCTCAATTTGGATTAAATACTACTGGTCAGCGTTATTTTAATTTGCACCATTCTGCAATTGATGTTTTTGAAAATGTAAATGAACAGGAATTGCATTTAGGTGCCGCTGTAATGGCAGCAATGGTATATTTGGTAGATAAATACGGGTTATAATTAGCTTGCAAAAAATAAAATTATGGAAGAAATAAAAACAGTAGCCTCAGAAGCTAAAAAAACCAGTTGGTTCAGACGGTTTTTAAGAAAGCTTGTTTTTTTTGGGTTTTTAGCTTTTTTATTATACCTGAGTATTGCGTATTTATTTGCTGCAGTGTTTGTATATAGTAAAGGGGATCGTATTGGGTATATCTATAAATTTTCTCACAAAGGGTACATTTTTAAAACCAATGAAGGAGTTTTAAAAACCGGCTTTGTTAATATTGGTAATACATCCACCCCAAATGAAGAATGGGAATTTTCTGTTGCTGATGATAGTGTAGCAAATCAAATTACAAATTTAGACCAACGGGTAGCAGTTAAATTATATTATAAGGAGTATTATACCAAATTGTTTTTTAAAGGAGATACCAAATACTTTGTTTATAAAATGGATAAAATGCCCAATTAATAAAAATATTAACCCTGTATTAAAAATATTACCGGCTTCTTATGAAAGTCGGTTTTTTCTTTTTTCCAATCAGTAATAGTTTTCGTTTTAATACATTCATTGGCAGAAGTAAGTTCAGCAGCAATGCAAAATTTTGTTGCTGGTTTGCAGGTTTTTAAGACTGTTTCAATTAGCTGATTATTACGGTATGGAGTTTCGATAAATATTTTGGTACTATTATTTTTTTCTGAAGCAGTTTCCAATTCTTTAATTC
>JAYUTC010000438.1:0-6850 GCA_043755395.1 Ferruginibacter sp. | reverse complement strand
CTGAAAAAATAAATTAAGATGGTGATTATTTTTTTGGATAATGTGATTCGAAAATAATTCAAGTAGTTCTTCTATATCCTTTTTTAATGTTTCATCAGACCAAACAGTATACAGATTTGCGAATCCTTCTATCACATGCAAATGTGTGTTCATCGATTTTTTTTCATTGGCATCTTTAGCACTCAACCGTATATCTTCCATCACCGACCAGTCTCGTGTAAAACCTTCAAAATATCCTCCTGCATTTTTATCCTGAGTATGATTTGTAATGTCCTTATATAATTTTAAAGCTTTACTCAGTATTTCCGGATTGGCCATACATTTATAATATTCGCTTAATGCATATAAGGCAAAAGAAGTAGCATAAGTTTGCTTTTTGGTATCTAAAGGATTTCCCTGATAGTCTACTGTCCAGTAAACTCCCCCAAATTTTTCATCCATAAAATGAAGGACAAAATATTCATAAGCCCTGGTTGCTATCCGGAGATAATCCGGATTACCTGTATAATTATATGCAGCTGAAAATGCCCATAAAATCCGGCTGTTTAAAACAGACCCTTTGGGAGCCTCGGCAAATACTTTATTCTCATGATTGATCTTTCCATAAAATCCTGAATTAATATCATCGGGTGCATTTGTTATCCAATAATCAAGGATATTTTTTAATTCCTCCTGCAGCGAATTTTTATAATTACAAATATCCTGCACATTTTGAGAAAGAGAATTTGTATTCATCCGTTTTTATTATTACCTATTCATTTGAATTTATTTTACTTCGGATATTAAATATCCAGAAAAAGTTCTTATGTATTGAGTTTAATATTTTCTTTTAGATTTTTATCGATAATATCTGTTAATTTTTTAACAGAAGTTGCAGAAGAAAAACCATCAGCAGCTGTATTCATTACATAATCCAAAAGCTGTTTAATTGTGGATGTAGCCACGTGCATCCTTGTATCTGATGAAGCATAGTAAATAAATACTGCTCCATTTTCTTCAGCAATCCATCCATTGCAGAATAATACATTAGAAACATCACCAACTCTTTCTTCTCCTTCGGGTGCCATAAAATATCCAGCCGGCTTATAAATAATTTTTGAAAGATCTTGCAGATCTGTTATAAACAGGTATAGGACATAGCGCAAACCAGCAGCAGTATTTCTTACACCATGTGCCATATGAAGCCATCCATATGCTGTTTTAATAGGTGCCGGCCCTAACCCGTTCTTCATTTCATATACAGTATGGTAAACCCTTGGGTCAATCACTATTTCCTTTTCAATCATTGCATTGGTAATATCCTTTGCCAAACCAAAACCAATTCCACCTCCTTTTCCGGCTTCTATAAAACTGTCCTGTGGCCTGGTATAAAAAGCATATTGTCCATCTACAAATTCGGGATGCAGCACTACATTACGTTGCTGGGCGGATGGGGTTTTTAAATCCGGAAGTCTTTCCCAGTCATGTAGATTTTTTGTACGTGCTATTCCGCATTGAGCATTTGCTGAGGACTGATCATTTACCGGAACGGTAGTATCTCTTCTTTCTGTGCAAAAAATACCATAGATCCATCCATCTTCATGCAGGACCAAACGCATATCGTAAATATTGGCATCAGGAGTTTCCGTTTCGGGCATACGAATTGGATAATCCCAAAATTTAAAATTATCAACCCCATTAGCACTCTCCGCAATGGCAAAAAAAGATTTACGATCAGCGCCTTCCACTCTAACTGCTAAAATATATTTGTCATTCCACTTAATTGCACCTGCATTAAAAGTGGCATTAATGCCAAAGCGTTCTATCAGCAGTTGATTACTTGCCTGTACAAGATCGTATCTCCAAAAAAGAGGAGTATGTTGAGCAGTTAGGATTGGATATTTAAAGCGGTTGTATACACCATTACTTTCAGGGTTCATTTCATTTTTATTGGACAATAAAGCAGATTGCTTTTTTTCCAATACCTGTAACTTGCCATCAAATGATTTAGTCATATAATAATTTATGTTTTTTTAGTCCTCTAATTTATTCCACCATGTTTTTTTCAGAATAAGTATTACCACCACTATTGCCGCAACAGTAAAGTATAACTGCATTTGCATTTTTAGTATAAAATACATGGGCAATAAAGTGAAAAGAAGTTGCCCTATAATACCTATTACTACGTTAAACATATCAAGTTTAAATCCCTTATTGCCTTTAAAAGAAGGATCATCAGCTGCCACCTGTTCATGAATTGGTTTCCAAAAGCCCCAGGGTCGTACAGTTTTGTAAAATGATTTTAAAACTGCAGTATCTGTCGCTGGTGCAGTATAAGTACCTATAATACATCCTGCCATTGAAAGTATAAACAGCAAAGGCCACCAATACAAAGGAAGCCCTGTAGTTAGATAAGGCATTAACAATGCTGCAATAATACCAACAGCCATCCCCCAAAAAAAACCATTTGCATTAAAACGCCACCAATACCATTTTAAACAATTGGCAGCTACATACCCTCCATACAATCCCCCAACGATCCATTGTAAAATTTCATTAACATTATTTGCCATAAAACCAAAGAATACCCCCAATATTACTACCAGCACACCAACAATATAATTCATTGATATTATTTTTTTTGTGCTGGCAGTGGGATTAATATACTTCAGGTAAATGTCGTTGGTAATGTATGCCTGTGCTGCATTAAGTGTTCCACTAAACGTGCCCATAAATGCGCCTAATAAACCGGTTAATACAATACCTAAAACACCTACGGGTAAAAAATTATTTACGGTTGCAGGAAGAATTCTTTCAAAATCTGTAACCCCATCGGGGCCTTTTAAATAGAGTTGATTGTAATATAATAATGCCAATACGGTAAGCCCTGTTATCATCGAATAGCGAATGGGGAGCAACATGATACTTACAAAGCCAGTCATTTTACTGGCATCTTTTGGACTGCGGGTACTCAATACTTTTTGCATATCGTAATTAGGTGCAGGCCCTGCTAAGGATGCAAATACACCCTTGAGTAACATCATCATAAAAAATATCCCAAATAAACTAAAACCATCATCAGCAATTTTTTTATTGGCATCAGCGGCTATCTTACTCCAGTCCAAATTAAGTTTCCAGTTAAAGAATGGATCACTCCAGCCCTGAGGTACATTTAGCGTGTGTCTGTTAAGGCTTTGCATGGCAATTACAGCAATACATACGCAACCAACTGTCATGATAGCATATTTAATAACATCTCCCAGCACAATACTATGCATACCTCCTAATATTGAGTAAAACATTGCAAATAAAGTAAACACAATACCGTAAAAATGTGGAACATATTTATCACTAACATGAAAGGGTATATAATCTTTTACAGAATCCCATGGAATAAATACTTGCATAAATTTACCCAATCCCACAAAACCATAAGCCAAAAAACCAAGGCAGGCAATTAATGCAAATGCAATTACTATTATATGTGCTCCTTTCACCCCTTTACCTGTTAATCCGAATCTGGTCTGCAGCCATTCGGCACCGGTATTGGCATTACTCCTGCGCAGCCATTTGCTTAAAAACATCATCATAAATACCTGGTTAAAAACGGGCCAGAGCCAGGGCACCCAAATGCTTTTTAACCCATATACAAAACATAAGGCCACCATCCACATGGTGCCACTGATATCAAACATGTCCGAAGCATCACTTAGCCCAAGCATATACCAGGGAAGACTTTTACCGCCCATTAAATAGCTCTCCTTATTTTGTTTTGCTTTTTTCCGCATCCAAAAACCAATAAAGATCATTGTAGCGAGATAGCATACTAAAATCAGGATATCGATCAATTGTAATTTCATACTGTTTGCAGCATTTATGCCAATTTTTGATGTTAATTAATCGAATTGAAATGTAAATAATTGAGGAATATTGTATTTGATTTTAAAACGTGATTTTTTTTACTGTTTATGGTATGTTATATAATTTTTGTTGCCGGATTTTATTTTCAAAAAAAACTTTTTTATGCTTACTGAATTTTTTAAAATCTGCCGCTGACTGCTGACCTTTGTAAGGCACGTAATATTCAATTTCATCTTTCGATTTCTGTCCTGCATTGCGCCAGGCCAATACATAAGCAATAGCATGTTTTTCTATCCCTTTAAAAAAAACGCCTGTCCACCACTTATTATAAGGAATTGAATTATATCCAAATTCTGTAAGCGCAGGAATTTTATTTTTTTGTGTAGCAATTGCCTCCAGTGTGGTTAAACTTTTATCTAATTCATTAATAAATTTATCATTATCAAGAATGTCTCCTTTCTGGTAAATATCAAAACCAATTACATCAACATACTCATCACCCGGATATCTTTCCAGGTATTCTTCACTTGAGGCAAAGCGATCTGTATTAAATGCATACAACAGGTTGTGTACATTTTTTATATCCTTTAAATAGGTTTCAGTTAAGCGATAAAGTTGTATTACTTCTACCTTAGTACAATTATTTTTACCCCACCAAAACCAACTTCCATTTAGTTCGTGAAATGGACGGAAAATTACTGGAATGTATTCGCCATTTTTCCCTTTTAAATCAAGCATAAAAGATGCAACTTTATCAAGCCAGCTTTTATACAAACTATTTTTATTGCCCCCTGGTAAAATAGATGCAACCGTTCCCGGAGCCGGATCCCAGGCAGATTTACCAGTTAATGGATTGTTGAGATGCCAGCTAATGGTTATTGCTGCCCCCCGATTATATGCATCTCTGATAAACTGTTTCATCTTATCAAAAGGAACACTATCTAAGTTTACCATTGCGTCTATTTCAAGGTGACCCAACTCCCATCCATAAATTGCGGGGTTACTGCCAGTTACATCTTTAATGTCACTTCTGCCCGATTCATACTTCCAGTTTACGCCGTAAGCAAGATCATCCTGGTGCCCAAACATAAAACCTTGATCCTTTAGCTTCATTAAATTCTGATAAAGCCTTATTGTTTCTTTAGTGGCTTTTTTATCAACAGGTGTTATTGGTTGCTGTGCATTTAAATTGGCTATACAATTACTCAATATAAATCCCGTTATGCAGAACGTTAACAATATTCTTACCATTAGTTCTTAATTATTTTTAGCAAAGTCATAAATAGATACCCTGCCTGCTTTTAATAAAAATTATTGCTGTTAGCTTTTATCATATTTGATATTACCAGTTAAGATTTAAAAGTTTAGTAAAGATTATATAAGAATGAATATCATATTTGCAGTGCGGAAAACCTTAAGAAACAACTTCACTTTATTTAACAGTAAATTTCATTTAAAAGTATCAAACTATTAAAGGAAATTTAAATACTATTTTAACTAAAACCAATATTTTATTTATAATTTTATGATTAGAAATATATTCAAACCTGCATTTACAAGGATTTTGGCAAATAAATGCTTGAATTAAAGTAATTGGTACTATTTTAATTTACTATTCAATACCAATACCCGGAAAATAAGCTTATATGAATTTTAAACATGAAAAAAAAGATATACTGAGAGAAATTATTCCATTAACACAAAATGACTGCTTTACCATCTTTTCAAGAGTTAAGGACAGTTTTGATTTCCCTATACATAGTCATGAGGAATTTGAACTTAATTTTATTATGAATGCAAAAGGTTGCCAACGTATAATCGGGGACCATATTGAAGAGATTGACGATCTGGAACTGGTACTAGTAGGCCCTAATCTTCAACATGCCTGGTTTACACATAAATGCAAAAGCAAAGAAATTAAAGAGATTACCATTCAATTTCACCGGGATTTATTTGATGAAAAATTTTTAAACCGGAACCAGTTAAATTTTATAAAGGTAATGTTTGAAAAATCTGTACGTGGAATTCTTTTTTCTAAAAAGATAGTACAGCAGGTAGCTTCCAGAGTAATGGAACTGGAAAATAAATTTGGTTTTAATTCGATGCTGGAATTAATGTCAATCCTCCATGATATCTCCACTTCAAAAAATATGCGTATACTTTCTGATTTATCTTTTAATAATACTGAACAGGATTCTCATAACAGCCGCCGGGTTGAAAAGGCTTTTGACTATATGAATAAAAATTTTGACAAACAAATTTCGTTAAAAGAAGTTTCCAATATAGCCAATATGTCTGAAGTAGGATTCAGCAGGTTTTTTAAACAGCGAACCGGTATCACTTTTGTGAACAGCCTGAATGAAATACGCCTGGGCAATGCCTCACGTATGCTGATAGATACAACTAATTCAATAGCCGAAGTAGCCTATCACTGTGGCTTTAATAATCTCTCTAATTTTAACCGCATTTTTAAAAGTAAAAAAGGTTGTACTCCAAAAGAATTCAGGGCTAATATGACCGGCACAAGAATATTTATCTAGTTTATTTTACAGAAATGCTGTTTTTTATAACTGCTGTTTAATAAATAAATTGTATTTCAATATTTAAAAAACCGGAATTTTCTTTTTAATTCTGGTAATTAAATAGTACTTTCTTTTTCCCAATTATTACTTCAAACTCCCCTGGTTCGGTTACTGTTTTTAATTGTGCATTTACAAATGCAAAATCATTTCTGTCAATTGAAAAATTAACTGTTTGCATTTCACCTGCTTTAAGATTTATTTTTTTAAAAGCACGGAGCCGTTTCATATTTGGAGTAATACTTGCAAAAATATCATGTGTATATAGTTCAACGGTATGCTTTCCATCTCTGTTGCCAGTATTTTTTACAGTAATACTTATATTTAATTTTTCATCCCCTTTTAAACTTAAAGTACTCATTTTTATATCCCCATATTCAAATGTTGTATAACTCAATCCATACCCAAATGGAAACAAAGGATTATATCCT
>JAYUTC010000437.1:0-2766 GCA_043755395.1 Ferruginibacter sp. | reverse complement strand
GCCCTTCTGTTAGAAAGATCCAAATTATATTCATCATTACCTGGAGAATCTGTATGACCATCAATCTGTACTTTGAAGCTTGGATTTTCGTTCAAAATAGTAACTACATCATTTAATCTTTTGTTAGACTGAGCTAATAATTTATCGCTTGCTGTTGCAAAGAAAACATTTTTAGCAGCTAAATTAACACGCTTAATAATGTCTTCGCTGATAACAGGACAACCAAAGTTAGAAGCTGGTCCTTTTTCGTTGATACACTTATCTTCTTCATCATTTACACCATCTCCATCAGTATCAGGTATTGGACAACCTTGATAACGGGCAATACCCGGAACATCAGGACATTTATCAACTTCATCATTAATACCATCCTTATCTCTATCAGGAATAGGGCAACCCTGGTAACGTGCTAAACCTGGTACATCAGGACATTTATCTTCAGCATCAGTAATACCATCGCCATCTCTATCGGGGCAACCTTGTAAAGAAGCTAAACCGGCAACATCCGGACATTTATCATCAACATCTAACACACCATCATTATCTCTGTCTGGAGGAGGAGGAGGAAGTGGTGGTGGTGGTGGTGGTGGAACAACTTTTGGTTTTTCTTTTCCAATGTTTTGAGCCAGACCTATAGAGTAAAACAAGTTATCTCCTACTTTTGTTTTCTTAGTTATATCCCATCTGTATTGTGCCTGCACAAACATGTAAGTTATACTGTTGAAGTTTACCTGAAGGCCAAGGCCTGCAGGTACATAAGCACCAAATTTATCGGTGTAAAGTCCGGCACCGATACCAACGGTTAAAAACGGATTCATCAATGCTCCATCCGGAAAAGGACGAAGGTTGATGGTTGGTTCCAGTTCCAAACCAATTTCAGTTTTTTGTGTTAAACCGGTACGTTTTGCACGGTAATCACGAAAACTGGCGTTTGCTTTAATAGCAACATCTACCCTGGATGTAATGCCTTTCCAATATGATAAAGAGAAGCCTTTATTCATATCTTTAAACGTTGAATAGGTTTTACCCGTAATTGGGCTTTTAATACCCAAAGGAGCAACAAAGTCTTGCATATTAAAATGTAAACCGAAAAGTGGTCCCTTTTTATCTCCAGATCCCTTTTTGGTTTTTTGGGAAAAGGCACTTGTGGCTAAAAGAGATAATGCCAGAATTAGTGTTAGTTTTTGTTTCATAAACTTTAATTTGATTAAAATTTTTTATCTGAGTTATGTGCAAATATAATGTTAAATTAATGGAAAGGCAAAATTTGTAACTATTTTTATTATTTGTGCTAAAATAGTTAAAATCAAACCTTTACCAATTTCCATTTCCCTTTCCTGAAAATAATAATACTTACGATTGCCAAAACTGTTTCTGACACGCCAATGGCAATATAAACCCCCGTTGGCCCCATTTTAAGGAATTTTGCAAGTAACCAGGCTAATGGTATTTGTAAAACCCAAAAAACAAACAGGTTTATATATGTAGGGGTTCGGGTATCCCCGGCGCCGTTAAAAGCCTGGCTAATAATTAAGCCATAAGCAAAGAAAACATAGCCAATAGCCAATATATGCAGGCATTCTGTTCCGGCAATAATGGCTGCTTTATCATTTGTGAAAAAGCGCATTAATTGCTCACCAAACAGAAAAAAAATAACTGCAACTAAAGCAAAAAAACAGAAAGTAATAAAAGCCGTTCTCCACACCGATTTTTCGGCCCTTTCGGGTTGATTGGCACCCAGATTTTGACCAACCAGCGTTGCTGCTGCATTGGCCAGTCCCCAGGCAGGTAAAATGGTGAAAATGCATATTCTGATTGCAGTTCCATAGCCCGAAACAGCAGCAGTTCCGGATTCTGCAATAATCATAGCCAAAAATATCCAGCTGCAACTGCCAATGATGAACTGAAACATGCCACCAGCCGAGGTATTTAAAATGCTATGTATCATTTTGATATTGATATAAAATTGATTTGCCGCCAGCTTTATTAAAGATTTGCCATTGAACAGATGATAAAACTGATATAACACGGCAATTGATCTTCCTATCGTAGTTGCAACAGCTGCTCCAATAACACCCATTTTTGGAAAAGGCCCTATACCCATTATTAGTAAGGGATCTAACACAATATTAATTGCATTTGCCAGCAATAAAGCCTTCATGGCAATAGATGCATTGCCTACACCCCTGAAAACAGCATTGTTGATGAAAAGCAATACAATAACAATGTTACCTGTAAGCATGATCTGTGTAAACAAATAATTTTCTGTTGCAACTTTATCCGATGCTCCCATCAGGCTTAAAATTTCCCTTGGGAAAAGAAAGCCGATTACACTGATAATTAAAGATAAAAATATACCAAGCAGTATAGCCTGTGCTGCAATATCCGAAGCTGCTTTAAAGTTTTTTTCGCCTGCACGTCTTGCTACCAGTGCTGTTACACCAATTGATAGGCCCCAGGCAACTGAATATAAAATAGTGAGGGAAGCCTCTGTCAAAACTACTGTTGAAGATGCTTCAATACCTATTTTGTTTACAAAATAAATATCTACAATTGCAAACATTGATTCAAGCAGCATTTCAAGTACCATTGGAATGGCTAATAAAAAAATGGCCCGGTTTATATTGCCGGTTGTAAAATCCTTGATATCACCCCTTATAGCTTGTGCAAATAATTTAAAAAAAGAAGAGATCTTTTGGGTTAAAAAAGCCATGATAGTATAATAAAAAAAGCCTGCTTAACAGGCTTTAAATTTGTGACTCGGAT
>JAYUTC010000436.1:0-6898 GCA_043755395.1 Ferruginibacter sp. | reverse complement strand
TTTCTTCTACAGTTAATCCAGCTTCTTTCAATAAAGTAATCACACTATCCCTTGTTACACCAGCCAAGATGGTTCCTTCCTCAAGGCCGGGGGTAATTGCAGTGTTGCAAATGATGAAAAAGACATTCATGGTGCCACATTCCTGTACGTATTTATGTTCAAAAGCGTCCATCCATAATACCTGGTCATACCCTTTTTTGAGTGCTTCTGCGGAAGGGTGCATTACAGCACCGTAATTACCTGCTGCTTTTGCAAAACCAATACCGCCCGGTACTGCCCTCACATATTGTTCTTCCACATAGATCTTCATCGGCGCACTGTAATAGGGACCCGTTGGGCTTAACAGGATAAGAAATTTGTATTTGGAACTTGGCCTTACACCAATTGCCTCATCGGTGCTGATCATAAAGGGTCTTATATAAAGCGCATGATTTTCCATATCCGGAATCCATCCTTTATCAATATTGATCAGGGCAGCCATTCCTTCAATAAAGATTTCAGCAGGAACTTCCGGCATCTGCATTCTTAGTGCCGATGCATTGAATCGCTGAAAATTGTCATAAGGTCTAAAAATTTGTATGCTGCCATCATTATACTTATAAGCTTTAATGCCCTCAAATATTGCCTGTCCATAATGGAATACTGCCAGTGATGGCTCAAACATTAAGGGCTGATAGGGTTTTATTTCAGGAGTTTTCCATTCTCCATTTTCATAGTCCACCTCCAGCATGTGATCTGTAAAATATCTTCCAAAAGGAATATTTTCTAAACTTGTACTGCTTAACTTACTTTGTTTTACCGGTGTAATTTTAAAATCCGTGGTCGCTTCCATTATCCTTAATTTTACGGCAAAGAAACAAAAATATTATTGAGTAAAGAACTGTTTCATGAGTTTAGATAACATTCAACTTCCTGGTGTAGCATTACAGGAATTATATAAAAAAGCTTTGGTAGAAGTAAAATCCAAAAAAGCTGATGAAAAAAAATCAGCATCTGATGCATTGAATATTTTAGGAAAAAATCTTAAAAACATAATACTAATAGTAAGAAATAATGAAGCGGCTTTTTTAACAGATGAAGAGTTAAATTTTTTATTGGGTATTTTATCTGCCTGTAAATTAAACATGGATGATGTAGCAATATTAAACCTGGTGAAAAATAAAAACGCTCAGTATGAAACAATATCAAAAGAATTAAATGCTGAAAAAGTATTTTTATTTGGTGTTGATCCCGGAGATATTAATTTGCCTTTAGCTTTCCCTCATTACCAGCCGCAGCAATTTAAAAATCAGCTATACCTTTCTGCTCCGCCGCTATCGGATCTGCAGCATGACAAAGCTGAAAAAACAAAATTGTGGACTTGCCTTAAAAAAATATTTTCTATTTAACAACATGATCAACACCATCATTTTTGCCAGCAACAATCAAAATAAAGTTGCAGAAATAAGGAAAGTGCTACAAGGAATTTTTGAGGTAATTTCTTTAAAAGAGGCTGGCATAGACATAGATATCCCTGAGCCATATGATACATTGGAAGAAAATGCGTCAACAAAATCCAGGACCATATTCAAACTCACTCATAAAAATTGTTTTAGTGAAGACACCGGTCTTTTTGTAGAAACCTTAAATGGAGAACCGGGTGTTAAGAGTGCAAGGTATGCCGGTGAACCTTCTTCCAATGAAGCAAATATTCAAAAACTGTTATTGAAATTAGGATCGTTTGAAAACCGGAAAGCATATTTCAGAACAGTTATTTCCTTAATTCTAAACGAGCAGGAATATCAATTTGAAGGGATTTGTAATGGCGTGATTTTATATGAAAGAAGAGGTGAACAAGGATTTGGATACGATGCAGTTTTTTTACCGGATGGAGCAACCAAAAGTTTTGGTGAAATGACGATGGAGGAAAAAAGCGCTTTTAGTCACCGTAAAAAAGCGATGAGTAAATTAATTACTTTTCTTTCTAAAAAGACCAGTGAATAAATTTAGATATCAATGAATTTATTTTAATTGTTCAGTATAATAAAAAAATATGGCCCGGATAAAAATTGACTTGCCTGAACATAAATTAGCCGAAATAAAAATACCGGTAAGGATATCAGACATTAACTATGGTAACCATGTAGGTAATGATGCTTTTGTTTCTATTATTCATGAAGCAAGACTACAATGGCTGCAACAGCACGGTTATACAGAACTTGACTTTGCCGGTGCAGGCCTGATCATGAGTGACCTTGTTATTGAATTTAAAAATGAATCTTTTTATGGGGATCTGATTGAAGTAATTATTTATGGTGGAGAAATTGCAAGAGTAAGTTTTGAATTATTTTATCAATTATCCACGGTAAGAAATAATGCTGCAATTATTTTAGCAAACGCAAAGACCGGGATGATTACTTACAGTTATGAAAAAAAGAAACCGGTTTCATTACCAGATACTGCTTTGATTTTATTGAAGCCATAGAATTAAATATTGTTCCAGATACGCCAGCTTTCTTCGGCTTGTATCAGTAACATTTCGTAGCCATTTTGAGTGACTGCTCCATTATTTTTCCCTTTCTGTAAAAACAAAGTTTCAGCTGGCTTATATACCAGGTCGTATAAATAATGTTTTGAAGTAATTAGTTCATAAGGTATGGCAGGGCAAGTATTTTCATTTGGCCACATGCCTACCGGTGTGCAATTGATAATTATTCTGTAATCATGTATCAAACCTTCATTAATATCTTCATACCTGATAAATCCTGCTGAAGTTGAAATATTTCTTGACACAATAAGATATTCAATTCCAAGTTGACGTAAAACGTACTGAACAGCTTTAGATGCACCTCCAGTTCCTAACACCAATGCTTTTGTATGATGCTGCTGCAATAATTTTTGAAAAGATTGACGAAACCCTGCTATATCTGTATTGTAAGCAGTTAGTTTATTATTTCTGATGCAAATGCTATTGGTTGCCCCGGTAGATTTTACTTCTTCTGATAATTCATCCATATACTTTACTACCTGTTCCTTGTAAGGGATGGTAACGCACATTCCCCGGAGGGTAGGGTTGGCTTTCAACAACGCTGGGAATTCATCAATAGAAGGAATGGGAAAGGCTTCAAATATAGAGTCGGTAATCCCTTCTTTTGCAAATTTTTCTGTAAAATACTTTTTAGAAAAAGAATGCCCCAATGGATAACCAATTAGCCCGTATAACTTCATAAATTTTATAAGCAGCGTTAACCAACGCTAGATTAATTAACAACTTTATCTAAATACAAACTAAAAGTATCACCCCTCAATCCAATACGCATGGTTTCTAATGCTATTATCTCGGAAGGCGCAATATTACCAAGGTTTACATTGCAGCCAATCAATTCCAAAAAGTAAAGCTGTTGCGCTTTTTGTGGGGCCTCCCATAAGATTTTTTCTTCGGGTATCTGTGTCAATATTTCCTGCACTAACCCTTCTCGTACTTCCCCTGAGCCACGGTATATGCCAACGTTACCAGCTTCTCTTGCTTCAGCAATTACATAAGTAGAGCCAGCTTCCAGTTCAGCTTTCATCAATTCAATCCATTTATATGGAGGAATGATATGAGCTGCATCCTTACTACCAACTTCGCTTAATACAATACCATGTTTGGTTAATTTTTCTATATACCCACATTTTTCTGCATGGGGAATTGAAATAGAACCATCACTCACTTCCATATATCGAATACCAAATTCCTTGCAGGTATTAATATAATCTTCAAACTGGTTTCGTATCAAAAAAGCTTCAAACAGGGTTCCACCAAAATAAACAGGAACATCATAAGATTGATAGATGGCTAATTTTTGTTTCAAATCTGGTGTTACATAAGCTGTACCAAAACCCAGTTTAACTAAATCAACATGCGGATGAGAAACACTCATGAAATTTTTTGTTTCTTCTAAACTCAGACCTTTATCCATTATCATAGTGATGCCGCTGGTACGTGGTTTTACATTACGATCTGGCATTTGGGTTAAATGGAAATTCATACTTGCCGTTTTTTAATCCCGATAACTATCGGGAGGCGCAAAGATAATTATTGAAGGTTAAAAGCAACAATTACATGCAAAACAGTAATCAGCAGTTAAAAAGAAAGTAATTTTTCCTTCCGGAAATAGAAATCATTTAGTGAATGGCACTGTTTAAATAGATTTATTTCTTTTGAATCTGGCTATCACATCCACTATCAACTGGTGTTGTAAGATAGAAGGATTCAGGTCTACCAGTTTTTTAACCAGCCTGGGGTTCTTTGCCATGCCATTTTCTAACTGTATAACAGCTTCTTTTGTTTTACCCAATGCCAATAAAAAAGCAGATTTGTATAAATAAAATATTGGCTTATGATTGGTAAGTTCTAAAGCATGGTCTACATATTCTGCACCTTCTTCAAAACAGTTGGTTTTATAAAGGCATTTCAATAATTCAAGCCAGCCATTTAAATTTTTAGGCTTTGTTCTTACCACATTGCCAAAATATTGCACCGCCAGTTCAATACTGCCCATCTCCATATAACATTGTCCCATGGCAAGATTATATTCTGGTTGCGATTTATAAGTACGCATCGCAATTTCAAGATTTTTCACCGCACTTTCCCAAATGCCTTCATTCATATAAGTACAGGCAATCTTGTAAAAAAGCTGGCTGTTATCCTGGTTTAAATGAGTGGCTTTCCGATAATGAAACCTCGCCTGTGCATAGTTTTGCAGTTTATCATAGCAATGTCCTATAGCTTCATAAATAACGTCTTCCGGGCGGGCCAGTTCCAATACTTTTTGTAATACTTCAATTGCCTCCTTGTATTTCCTGATCCTTAAATAAGCATCACCCAAATTACGCCAGGCAAAATCAAATTTTTCGTCAATTACTACTGCATATTGATAGGCATCGATTGCTTTTTCATATAATTTTATTCCCTGGTAAGCTGCAGCAAGGTTAAACCAGGCCAGTTCGTTATATGGATATTCATCAATAATTTTTTGATGCAGCCTGATCCCTTCTTCATTCCTGCCTGTAAAATCTGTCCAGAAGCAAATCTTGTACAAAGCTTCTTCGTTATTGGGATCCAGTTCCAGCACCATTTTCAGGCAATCAAATACTTTATCAAAATTCTCATAGTCATCGTACACATCTGCCAGCTCAAATAATAATTCCAGTTTTTCATCTCCTTCAAAATAATCCAGGGCGGCTTCCAGTACCGAAGCAGCTTTTTCCTGCTTATCCAGGGCCAGGTAAGCATCTGTTTTCAATATATATAAATTGATATCGGTGGTATCCATTATTTCTGCCTGGTGCAGATAATGAAGTGCTTCTTTGTATTTTTTGGTGGCAATTAAAAGGTCGGCTTTTTTAAGCAGCAGAGAGGAGGAATATGGGTATTGTTCAATGGCGTAATCACTTGCTTCTAAGCCTTTTGCAATATCTTCTTTCTCATCATAATAATCTATTATTTTTTCAAAGGAATCTTCTTCTAAATAGGAGTGGCTTTTTCCGGCTTTCAGATTTTCATATTGTTCCAGTAACTCTTTTAGCTCTTCCCTATCTTGCCTGTAAGGATATTTACTCATAGTTATTAAGTTATTGTAAATTAAGATAAATTAATTAAAGCATCAATTCTTTGTAACTTTTTTCTCATTAATTCGTTAAGAGTATGTAAAAAAATACATGAATGGTTGATCATTTAACAAAAAATTTGTTTAGTTTTACTCAAAATTTATTCATGACCAGATTCTTCAAAACAATGATAATAACTGCAGTGCTTTCGGGCTTTGCTGCTGTTACATTTGCTGACAGAGGAGCTGGCAAGCGGAACAAATTAAAAACCCTGCTGAATATTAATACAAATTATTCGCTTAAAAATTCACTTTCAGCGAATATCAAAACAGGGCTTACTTACAAGGGCAGTCTACTTACAGGTAACCGCCAGGTAATTGGCACTTCAGTAATCAGTAATTCTTTAATGACCTATCAAAAAGGAAATATCACCTATATTATTCCTTACAAACAAAAAATGATGATGCCGGAAATGACACAAGGTTACACAGGCATTAAATTAATCATCAGGTCTAAAAAATAATTCAACATATTTTTTAATATAGCTCTCAACACAATTGAGGGCTTTTTTATTTCTATTCACTACCTGTTGAAAGAAATAATATAAGATAATACAACATCTTTTTAAATTTGCAGCAACCAAAACTACATTTATGAAGATTAAAAAATTAATCAACGCATTATTTGCATTCATTGTAAGCATAATATGTTTACATGCAACTGCACAGGTAACTACTGCTACAATGAGTGGAACAGTTATCAACCCCGAAGGCAAAGCACTTGCCGGAGCTACCGTAAAAATTTCTTATGCAAATGCAGGTATCAATAAATCGGTAATCACACAAAGCGATGGCTCTTATGTGGTACCTAACTTAAGAGTAGGCGGCCCTTATAAAATTTCTGTGAGCTATACCGGGTTCCAGGAAAAAACAGAAGACAATATTTTTCTTGAACTGGGGCAAAATACAGCACTTGATTTTACCATGGATACAAAAGCCGTAGGCCTTGAAACAGTAACCATTACAGGAAAATCCAGGATATTTGATAACAAACGTACCGGAGCTTCCACTAATATCACCTCAAGGCAACTAAAATCTTTACCTACCATTTCAAGATCGGCTGATGATTTCACCCGGCTTACGCCTTCTGCTTCTGCTACCTATAATGGAACTTCCTTTGCTGGCCGTAATGGTCAATATAACAATTACTCATTAGATGGGGCCGTGTTTAATAACCCATTTGGTTTGGATGCCCCAACTCCGGGAGGTCAAACAAGTGCCCAGCCTGTGTCATTGGATGCCATTGACCAGATCCAGGTAAATGTGGC
>JAYUTC010000435.1:0-2770 GCA_043755395.1 Ferruginibacter sp. | reverse complement strand
TTATTTATTCAAAAAAATGGTAAAAATAGCAGCAATCGATTAACAAAGATTAAATTATTTTTGATAATATCCAATCATTTTTTATATCTTTGCATTCTATTCAGATGAAATACGATAATATATATATTGCTTCATTTTCAAAGTTAGTGTTTACTGCCAGCAGCACTACAATTATTACAATCACAACCCTTTAAGGGTTGTACATCTTCATATCATCTTTGGGCTTACAGCTGTTTTTCTAAAAAAGAACTTTTCTATATCATTTAAAAATAAAAAATGCAGGTAATAAAATTTGGTGGCAGTTCGGTAGCATCCGCAGAAAATATTAATAAGGTAGTTGAAATTGTAAAAAGTAAAGCCACTTCCGGAAAAATTATTATGGTGGTATCGGCATTGGGTGGTATAACTGATTTATTATTACAATGCGCAGGCCTTGCTTCAGAAAACAATGAAAAGTACAAAACAATTTTACAGGAAATTGAATTACGCCATTTAAATACTGTAAAAGAATTAATACCGGTTACCAGGCAAAGCAGTGTATTAAGTACTGTAAAAAAATTGTGTAATGAAATTGAAGACATTTGCAATGGTATTTTTTTACTGGGAGAATTATCAGAGCGTACAAAAGATAAAATGGTCAGCTATGGGGAATTACTTTCTTCACAAATAATTGCATCAAAATTAAAAGAAGAAGGGGTAATTGTTGAATGGAAAGATTCAAGGGAACTGATTAACACGGACAGTAATTTTGGTTCAGCACTCGTAAATTTTTCAAAAACAAATTCAGCAATACAGCAGTACTTTTCTTCCGCAACTGCATCCAATTTTATAGTACCGGGATTTATTTCTGCAGATACAAAAGGAATAACGACTACTTTAGGAAGAGGTGGTTCTGATTATACTGCTGCAATTATAGCAGGTGCTGTTAATGCAGATGTTTTAGAAATCTGGACAGATGTGTCGGGAATGATGACAGCTGATCCAAGGATTGTAACCAATATAAAATTAATCCCAAAAATTTCTTATCAGGAAGCAATGGAGCTTTCGCATTTTGGCGCTAAAGTAATTTATCCGCCAACTATCCAGCCGGTAATGATTAAAAATATTCCTGTATGGATTAAAAATACTTTTGCACCACAGGAAGAAGGAACTGTAATTCAAAACGAGTCCATGAAGAATGGAAATGCCATCAGGGGTATATCCAGTATC
The DNA here is from genome assembly GCA_043755395.1 of Ferruginibacter sp. Taxonomy (GTDB): domain Bacteria; phylum Bacteroidota; class Bacteroidia; order Chitinophagales; family Chitinophagaceae; genus Ferruginibacter. Next base: position 1,561 of record JAYUTC010000435.1, on the reverse strand, counting down.
AATAAAATTTCGCTCATAAGTTTAGAAGGAAGTGGCATGGTAGGCATTCCCGGTTTTAGTAAAAGATTGTTTGAAGCTTTAGCCAATTATAAAATAAATGTAATCCTCATAACACAAAGTTCATCCGAGCATTCAATTTGTGTGGCAGTTGATGCTGTAAGTGTAGTTGCTGCAAAAGAAGCAGTGGATAATGCTTTTACCTATGAAATAGAAACAAAAAAAGTAGAACCTTTAATTGTGGAAAATGACCTTGCCATTGTAGCATTAGTTGGCGATAATATGAAAAGCCATACCGGTATTGCAGGCAAAATGTTTAGCGCCATGGGTAAAAATGGTGTTAATATCAGGGCAATAGCACAAGGTTCATCCGAACGGAATATATCTTCTGTAATTGCTTCGGGTGATGTTAACAAAGCAGTTAACGTTTTACATGAAGCATTTTTTGAAACCACATATAAGCAGGTACATCTGTTTATTGCAGGCGCTGGTAATGTTGGCGGTAAATTACTGGCACAATTAAATAAACAATTAGAATATTTAAAAAGCAGTAATCGTTTAAATATAAAAGTAGTTGGAATTGCGAACAGTAAAAAAGCTTTATTGAGTGATGAAGGGATTGATTTAATAAACTGGAAGGAATTATTGGCTGCTGCTCCATCCAATACTATTGAGGGATATATTAAAAGTATCATTGATAAAAATTTACGCAACACTATTTTTGTAGATGTTACAGCAAGTGATGTAGTGGCAAACTGTTACAATAAACTTTTACAAAAAAGTATTGCCGTAGTTGCCTGCAATAAAGTGGCTTGTTCATCGGCCTACAATTATTACCAGCAATTAAAAGAAAGTGCAAGAGAATTTAATGCCCGGTTTTTGTTTGAAACAAATGTAGGCGCAGGTTTGCCAATAATTGGTTCATTAAATGATTTAATAAGCAGTGGCGATAAAATAAATAAAATGCAGGCAGTACTCAGCGGTACGTTGAATTTTGTATTTAATAATTATGATGGAAAAAAATCTTTTGCATCTGTTGTAAAACAGGCGCAGGATGAAGGTTACACCGAGCCTGATCCAAGGTTGGATTTGAGTGGTAAAGATGTGATGCGTAAAATCATGATTTTAGCAAGGGAAAGTGGCGAAAAAATTGAAATGGATGATATTGATAACAATTCGTTTATGCCAGAGAGTTGTATGAAGGGTACTGTTGAAAATTTTTATGCAGAGATGGAAAAACAGGAAGCTCATTTTAAAGCAATTTTTGAGGAGGCTGCAGCTAAAGGGAATAAATTAAAATTTGTTGCTTCTTATGAAAATGGAAAAGCTGCTGTTGGTTTGCAATATATTAATCCGGAACATGATTTTTACCATTTGTATGGAAAAGATAATATAGTTTTATTTTACACCAATCGTTATCCCGAACAACCAATGGTGGTTAAAGGTGCAGGTGCCGGAGCAGAGGTTACTGCAAGTGGAGTTTTTGCAGATATTATCAGAGCAACAGCATAGTATCCCCCATCCCCTAAAGGGGAGTTATTCGACGATTCTGCTTTTTTTTGTA
>JAYUTC010000434.1:0-2782 GCA_043755395.1 Ferruginibacter sp. | reverse complement strand
TTTGATCCATCCTATATTCCCAAGAGTGGTAAACAAACACCTGGACTGGGTAGATGGTGGAGTGGCAAAGATCAATGCACATTAAAAGGATTGGAGATCAGTAGCCTGGCCATAATAGATGTAACAGCTGGAACAGCCATGTCACTGGAAGCTGTTCAAACGCCATCTAAAGAAATATTGAAAGCGAAAAAGCAAAATCTGGTAAGTCATTATGTGAGTGTTTTTTTCATAAGTAATCAATAATGTTTATTTTGTTCAATGAACATTTTTTCAAACTAATTGCCATTTTGCTGTCTCAAATAATTATTTTTATTTAATATCCCAGAGAAGGAAACATCTATTAACAATGTACCAGGTTTTTATTTGTAGCTATCGTAAGTTCGCCAGATTCAAACCAGGTAAAGTTATTATCACTTAACATTTGTTGAATATGCCGTCTGTCTGCAATGTCATCGTGTATTTCTATGGCTAAGTGTTTTGTAATGCTTAACAGCAGGCTCACTTTTTCCCTGTCGGCAAACAATTTGGCTTCGCTGCCTTCAATGTCAATTTTTAAAATGTCTATTATTCCACCATTGTTGAGTTGCGGCAGGTTTAAAATGTCTATACCTCTAAGGCCAGTTGGCGAGGAGCTTTCTGCCACATAAAACCCCCATTCTTCACCTTTGGATTTATCCTTTTTTAGTTCCAGCCAACAATCGTGTGACCATACCCCGGCAACAATCACCTCCGTGTTATCAATTTTATTGGCTGCAAAATTTAAGCTAATCTGTTTTGCGTTGGCTACATCAGGCTCAATAGCCAACAGGATGGCTTCAGGAAAATAAAGTTTTAACAATACGGCAGTATATCCCACATTAGCTCCGGCATCCACTATCAATACCGGCTTATTATAAACTTTATCATTTTGTAAAAGCTTTATCAAAGGCATATATTCTTTATTTTCATAAACCTGCCTGAAAACAAAAATATCGCTGCTGGGAGCATTGCGTATATAACATTGAAACTGTTTACCTTCCTGCGTTGATTGTAGGAGTAATTGTTCTGAAGATTCCTCCAGCATAGTAACAGGGATTGATGCTTTGAGGCGAAAAAAATTCTTCCAGAAAACATCAGGGGCATCAATAGCAGCACCCCACAAAAAGCCGATATGCTTTTTTAAATAATACTGTATAAAAAATTGAACTGAATTTTTCATTCTATGATAAAGATATAAAAACTGCAATTGCTGTATCACACTAATTGGCCTGCCTCCCTTATTTGCATAGGTCATATAGCTTTCGACATTCCATTTTTGGTTACCAGGTAAAAAAATGAATCAATTTGTTCTGCAAGAAATTTGTCGCCATTATAAGTATATAGTACTACAGAAACGAGTGTATTGCTCATTGTTTGAATAAAATGCTTCATAAATAACCGGGATAGTTTAATATTTATGAATACTCCACTTTTGCCCGATGATTCTCCTGTATGATTTTTTAAGCAGGTTTAAATTCTCAAAATCATTTTTTTCTTTTTGGATAAGGTTAATATTTAACGCCTCTGCTTTTTCCACTAATTCCGGAATGCCATTTTTGTTACCTGCATTAAAGAAATTTTCAAGTATAATCCTGAATTCTTTTAAATCCCAGTAATGAGCAAATGTTTTTTCTGCAGATTTAATTGTACCTGCATGTTGTAAGCAATAACCAAATGCAAATTGCTCTGCAATATGTTTGGGGAATTTTTCATAAATATTATCAGATAATGATAAGACGTCATTTACTAAATCACAAGAACTGCTGCTAAGACCTATTATACCTGCATTCCACATTTGTATACCAGGTGAATAAATTAATTTTTTACTGATATATTCAATTGAATTTGCTGATAAAAAATTATTCCATTTACGGAAATATGAATTTGATTTATCGCCAAGTAACCCTTCAAACCTGTGCATATAAAAACTACCTTTTTCTATATCATCAAAAATATCCTGTAAAGGGTTAAGCACATACGTATCTGTGTCACAATACAGCAAATTTCCAGTATACACTAAAAAAAAATCCCGAATGATCTGAATCTTGGTCCTGAATACAAAATTATTTTCCCCCTGCCAGGTTTTTACCTGATCAAGGGTTATTTCCTTAATTATAATTGTTTTGAAAAAAGCAACATATTGTTCAAAAAAAATTGGCTGGTCTGTATAAATAATGATGGCTATATTTCCAGGTGGATCAAGATTGTATTTATGTAAATATTTCAATAATGAATATTTACATTCATTCATATTATGAATGTTTCCGTAGGCCATGTATAACAAATAATTTTGCATAATAAACAAAAATACATCTTACTCATTAAGATAAGAATGTTGCGGAGTATTTGATACCTGGTATACTTGATCAATGATTTTAGGTAATATTATATAAGACTTTACCATTTCATTGGTAGCAGCGTACGCCAGTAAATGATCGGCAACAAAACTAATAGGCGTTTGCAACGCTGATAATCTTGCTGCAGCTTCTTTTGTTATACCGTAAGCATGCGTACAATTATGATACCCTGCCTTATAAATATGCTCAGAGATTTTTTTTGGATAAAGATTACCAATCATTTTATTTGAAAACTTTATTGCTCCAAATTTACTAAGGACACGATAGAATAATTTTTTAAACACTGATCCTGCCGGTGCCTGTTCATTTTTCTCAAATCCCAGGTAAAATAATTCCCAATTTTGTGGTAATTCCTTTAATATTTCTGGCAACAGCATTATTGTACTGTTATTAATCACTATATCATC
>JAYUTC010000433.1:0-6941 GCA_043755395.1 Ferruginibacter sp. | reverse complement strand
ACAAAGCGCCTGCAGATTGGTTTAACAGGAGATTATTAAGCAACCTTGAAGTAATTAGTTTAGTAAATGACACCGTTTCTCAATTGCAAAATTTTAATCCCTCTGTAAAAATTATTTTTACCATAAGCCCGGTAAGGCATTTACGTGAAGGTTTTGTAGAGAATAACCGAAGCAAAGCGGCTTTAATAAATGCAGTTCATCTTGCCACAGAAGCTTTTGATAATGTGTTTTATTTTCCTGCTTACGAACTGGTGATTGATGATTTAAGGGATTACCGTTTTTTTGCAGAGGACATGGTGCATCCTAATTATGCGGCTACTAATTATGTTTGGGAAAAGTTTATTGCCACTTGTATTGATGAACCTGCGCAGGAATTGATGAAACAGATAAATGAAATTAATGCAGCAGTTAATCATAAACCGTTTAATCCATCATCAGCAGCACATAAAAAATTTCTGCGAATAAATCTTGATAAAATTAAAGAGTTAAAAAATAAATATCAATACCTGGATTTTGCAAATGAGGAAAAGTTTTTCAGTTCATAAAAAATATAAAATCGGCAATCCCAAATCCTTTAATGTATTCTATCTCCCCTTACTTCAGCACTTTCCATTAATTCCTTTTCATACCTGAGCCATTCTCCCCAACGTTTACGCACTTTTGTTTTGGGTAAATACAGCTCAGACAGGTTGATGAATAAAGTATAATGGCCTGCTTCACTCTCCATAAATTTCCGGTAAAAATTTCGCATGTATGCATCATCCAGTCCTTCACTCAATCTTTTAAAACGTTCACAACTTCTGGCTTCAATTAATGCCATTAATAAAAGGCGGTCTAATAATCGGTCTTCTACGCTGCCATCTTTTTTCTGAAATTCTAATAATTTATTTACATACACATCTTTGCGCTGTTTGCCTAAATTCAAATTTCTTTTTTTCAACTCGGCCAGTACCATTCTAAAATGTCCCCATTCTTCGGTAACAATGGGCGATAATTCTTCCACCAATTCCAATCTGTCGGGGTAGCGTTGTATTAATGAGATACAGGTAGTGGCTGCTTTCTGTTCGCAATACGCATGATCGGTTAAAATTTCTTCCAGTTTAATTTCAGCAAGGTTAACCCAACGGGGGTCCGTAGGTAATTTAAGCCCCAGTATATTTTTTACATCTATGTTTTCTTTATTCATTTCACAAAAATAATTAAACCATTTTAGTTTGATGATATCGGATTTTCATAAATTACAGCACAAATTTGCATATGAAAATAATTCCCTTATTAATATCTGCAGTTATTACTTGCGGATTAATTGTTTTGTTGAATACAAAACTTGTTTTGCCTGCCCCTTTAGGTAAATTATTAAGTCCGCAACACGGCGTTTGGCAAAATGCAGATAATGCAAAGGAAGATTTTGCCACAGATTTAAAATTTCCACAACTGGGGGCAAAGGTAAGCGTGTATTTAGATGATCGTTTAGTACCACACATTTTTGCAGAGCAGGAAAACGATGCCTATTTTGTACAGGGTTTTTTGCATGCAAAATTCAGGTTGTGGCAAATGGAATTGCAATCTTTTGCTGCCGGGGGAAGAGTTAGCGAAATTTTAGGCGAAAAAGGGTTAAACCATGATCGTGAATTTAGAAGGTTAGGGATGGTGTATGCAGCTGAAATTGCGGAGAAGGAAATGGAAAAAGACCCCGTAATGAAAGAAGAATGTGATGCTTATACAGCTGGTGTTAATGCCTATATTAATTCATTAACTGAAAGTACTTTGCCTTTAGAATATAAATTGATTGGGTATAAACCCGAAAAGTGGAGCAATCTTAAAACTTCTTTGTTTTTAAAATATATGAGTTACGATTTGGCGGCACGTGATGATGATTTTGAGATGACTAATGCAAAAAGCTTTTTTACTGCAGAGGATTTTATAAAACTATTTCCTGCAATACAGGATTCATTAGATCCCATTATTCCAAAGGGAACACCATTTATTGCACAAAAGGTATTTCCCACAGCACCGGTAAATGTTGATTCGGTTTATTTAAATTCTAAAGAAGTTGTTATAAATGAAGCATTAAAACCTGATAGAGAAAACGGCAGTAATAACTGGGCTATTAGTGGAAAGAAAACAAAGAGTGGTGCTCCAATACTCTGTAACGATCCTCATTTAGGTTTAAACCTTCCATCTCTTTGGTATGAAGTACAAATTTCCACGCCGGCATTTAATGCATATGGTGTTTCTTTTCCGGGGGCACCGGGTGTTATTATTGGGTACAACGATAGTTGTGCATTTGGGTTTACCAATGGAGGCAGAGATGTAAGGGATTATTACGAAATGCAGTTTAAAGATAACAGTCGTGCCGAATACTTATTTAACGGAACGTACCATTTAACAAAATTCAGGGTAGATACTATTAAGATAAAAGATAAGCCGGATTTTATAGATTCAGTTGCTTATGTGCTGTTGGGCAATAATTGGTGCCCGGTAATGTTTGATAAAACTTATAGCGGTGGAAGAGCAACGAATAATAAAAATTATGCAGTACGGTGGACGGCGCATGATGCCAGTAATGAATTGAAAATATTTAATTTAATGAATCATGCAAAAAATTATGCAGATTATTCAGCAGCTGTAACTAACCTGCATACACCTGGCCAAAATTGTGCATTTGCCTGTAAAAATGGTGATATAGCCATACGTACCCAAGGCGACTGGCCGGCAAAATGGAAAGGCCAGGGAGATTTTGTAATGCCGGGTACAGATAGCAGTTATTTATGGCAGGGGATGATTCCGCAGGATGAAGTGCCTTTTCAATATAATCCTGAAAGGGGATTTATAAGTAGTGCCAATCAAAAACCTGTAGATGAAACCTATCCGTATTATTTAGGACGAAATTATCCAATGTATCGGGGCTTTGAAATTAACAGGCGATTAAATACAATGAATAATATTACCCCACAGGATATGATGGTACTGCAAACAGATAATCATAATTCATTTGCTGTAATGGCCATGCCATTATTTGTTAAAAACATTAAAGAGAATGAATTAAGCAGCGATGAAAAAAAATATCTTGATGTATTAAAGCAATGGGATTTTAAAAATGATGTTGGCTCCAAAGGGGCAACAGTTTTTGAAATCCTTTGGTTTAATTTTCAGGATACTGTATTTAATGATGAGTTTGCAAAAGCACCAAAAGTTGTTGTGCATCCATTTGAAAGTTCATTACTGGAAGGCTTGTTAAAAGATTCGGCTTATAAATTTTTAGATAATGTTGCAACAGCACAAACCGAAACTTTAGCAGATGAAATAACTGCTGCATTTAAAAAAACGGCTTTGGAATTAAAGAAGGCAGAACTGGAAGGAAAACTGGACTGGGATAAATACAAAGCAACTCATATTGATCACTTGGCCAAATTGGTGCCATTTAATAGAACAAATTTGCCCATTGGTGGAGGAGTACATAATATTAATGCTACCAAACAAACACATGGCCCAAGCTGGCGTATGGTAATTAGTTTAACTAAAGATACAGAAGCATATGGAGTTTATCCTGGTGGGCAAAGCGGTAATCCCGGCAGTAAATACTATGATAATTTTATTGATCAATGGGCTGCAGGAAAATATTATACACTTTGGATGATGACAAAAAGCGAGGAGAAAGATAAACGTGTAAAAGGAGTAATGAGTTTTAGTAAAGGATAATAAAATTGTAATAACTAATCAATAATTGAAAATATGAAATTTATAACCTCATTAATACTAACAGCTTTATTAAGTTTTGCGGCCTGTCTTTATTTACCCTGGTATAGTATTGCATTTGCTGCATTTATAGTAGCCGCTTTAATTCCACAGCATCCGGGTAAAGCTTTTATTACAGGGTTTTTAGCTTTACTTTTATTATGGGGTGGCCTTAGTTTTTGGATAAGTAATAATAATGAGCATTTGCTGGCGCATAAAGTATCTGTGCTAATATTAAAAATAGATAACCCTTATGTATTAATTTTTGCAACAGCATTAATTGGGGCATTGGTGGCTGGGTTTGCAGGGCTTAGCGGGAGTTTTTTGAGAAGGAGGAAAGTATAAAATTTTGCTGTAATCTAGTTTTGTACCGCTAACTTATTAAAAATTTTTGCTTTCAGATTTTTGTTAACTTAGTTCTTACACAACAATGAAATTCCGTCCTTTGAAACCGCACCAGTTGTGATTTGCTTTCAGATTTTTGTTAACTTAGTTCTTACACAACGTAAGCAATTTAAACAACGAATATTTTAAAGTTGTGATTTGCTTTCAGATTTTTGTTAACTTAGTTCTTACACAACAATAAAATAATTTTTACTAATTGTGAATGGGTTGTGATTTGCTTTCAGATTTTTGTTAACTTAGTTCTTACACAACACAAACTGGCGAGTGCCTGCACTTTGTTCTGTTGTGATTTGCTTTCAGATTTTTGTTAACTTAGTTCTTACACAACAAAGTTTCTGGTACACTAACGCTTTCTGCCGTTGTGATTTGCTTTCAGATTTTTGTTAACTTAGTTCTTACACAACTTTAAGTTTTGTAAGTCCATTGTAGTATTGTTGTGATTTGCTTTCAGATTTTTGTTAACTTAGTTCTTACACAACAAAATCCCCTTTATTATCAGCATATTTTGTGTTGTGATTTGCTTTCAGATTTTTGTTAACTTAGTTCTTACACAACTGCTTCAATTAAGGGGGAGATAGTTTCTTAGTTGTGATTTGCTTTCAGATTTTTGTTAACTTAGTTCTTACACAACTTTTACGCATGGCTAAAACCTCATCGTTAAGTTGTGATTTGCTTTCAGATTTTTGTTAACTTAGTTCTTACACAACTACGTGCAAGCCATGCCGCATTAGATGGTAGTTGTGATTTGCTTTCAGATTTTTGTTAACTTAGTTCTTACACAACGTGTTTTGTATTCGGTAATGGCCAGCTCCAGTTGTGATTTGCTTTCAGATTTTTGTTAACTTAGTTCTTACACAACCCTCAACCCGCAAACAATAATGGCAACAGAGTTGTGATTTGCTTTCAGATTTTTGTTAACTTAGTTCTTACACAACCGGGGATTCAATAATGAAAATTACTTATAAGTTGTGATTTGCTTTCAGATTTTTGTTAACTTAGTTCTTACACAACGATATAGTAAATACATTATGCAAAGGTGATGTTGTGATTTGCTTTCAGATTTTTGTTAACTTAGTTCTTACACAACCGGAAATGTGTGCAAATGTTCCTTCTCCTGGTTGTGATTTGCTTTCAGATTTTTGTTAACTTAGTTCTTACACAACAATGTTTAAATTAATAGCATCAAATTCAAGTTGTGATTTGCTTTCAGATTTTTGTTAACTTAGTTCTTACACAACGCTATTTATTAAGTACATAATCTTTGCGCCGTTGTGATTTGCTTTCAGATTTTTGTTAACTTAGTTCTTACACAACGTTGGGGCAATCGCAAATTGTTTTAAATAAGTTGTGATTTGCTTTCAGATTTTTGTTAACTTAGTTCTTACACAACAGTTTTGGCTAAAAGCCTTTACTGTTGTGTATTTAGGTTGTTTATTAGGATAAAAAATTGGAGGATCATCTCATTTTTTCTTTTCTACCCTGTATATTAAAACATTTCTAATTGTTGTACTGGTGGGGCAGTGCTTATGGGTTTTTTGCCATGAAATATCTCCATCATGCCAAACTGTTTATCCGTAATACACATTATGCCTACATGGCCATGCTCGGGTAAAAGTGCTTTTGCCCTTTTTATATGTACATCAGCATTCTCTCTGCTGGCACAGTGCCTTAAGTAAATACTAAATTGAAACATCTGAAAACCATTTTTCAAAATATTTTTTCTGAACATAGCGGCTACCTTACGCTCTCTGGCGGTTTCGGTAGGTAAATCATAAAATACAAGTACCCACATAATACGATAGGCATTTAAGCGATTATTCATTACCAGGGTTTTACTGTCATCACGAACGCAGTGAGGGATCTGTTCAACATTTGTACAAAAGCCCGGCAGATTCCTCGTGCCTCGGAATGACAATCATACTTCATCATTTAAAAATTTCCAATCAGGGTTTAATGTATTTATTAATGCCTCTTTTTTACTCCTTCTCCAGCCTTTAATTTCTTTTTCTCTTGCTATAGCATTTTCTACCTGCCCAAACCTTTCGTAATACAATAAAAAATAAGCATTGTATTGCCCTGCAAAGGATTTATGCCTGAAGGGTATGGAGTTTGTTTCATGTTCCTTTAAGCGCCTGTATAAATCATTGGTTATGCCTGTGTACAAAACAGTTTTATTTTTATTGGTTGTTATATAAATGTAATAATTGTGGCCTCCGGGTATTTTCATTTGTGATTAAATTACAATACTGGTTTATATTTTTATAATCTGCGTTTTATAAATGTTCATAATTGATTCGCTGTTACAAATAATGCTGTCTTCCCGACGAAGGAGGGATCTGCCCGGACTTGCACCTAAATAGCACACGCTGCACCAATATTTTAAAATAGCTATTACTTTTGACATATCCTCCGCTATCAGTTACAAGCCACTTTTATTTGGTTACACTCTTCAATGCGTATGGCTGCAATTAACAAGGGGCAGATCCCTCGCTGGCGCTCGGGATGACAGCCGTACATGGTCAATAATGCAATACCATTCATTTACATCATCGCAGGGTATAAAATTTTTCGTTGTTTTCCCTCAAAACATTTTGCTAAGGATGCAGTGGTTTTTTGCACGGCCACCATCAATGGGCTTTTTTCTTCATTAATCATTACATCCATTGCCGGTATATTGAGCAAATCTTTTTTCATGCCTGGGGTAATCTCTAAAAAATTACCATTTAAATTTACAATGTTTATTACAACCTTATCTACAAAAGGCCGGTAGGGTTCCATAATATCATCGGCAAGGCAAT
>JAYUTC010000432.1:0-2789 GCA_043755395.1 Ferruginibacter sp. | reverse complement strand
TCTTAAAATTCATAAGTGGCATTTATTCTTATCTTTATTCTTGATGCTACAAAATTTCCTTCCAATTAAGTATGCTCTATTATTTATTAGGAGAATTTTAATGGTATTGCTATTTCTGCATACTCAAATTTATATGAGTATGGCCCAGTCATCACAAAAAATAAATACGCTTACAAAATCACATATTGAGGAATTTATTATTAATCATTTAAAACTTTATTCTCCACCCATTTCTGACCAAACAATTAAATTTTCTTTTAAAGCTCAAAAATTATTTGTTATTACTGCTTATAAGGAAGACCTTTTAAACAAATTCGAAAGCAAATGTGAAGAAATTAAGGAAATCAGCATCCCGATAGCTTATGAATTTGAGTATAAGAACGAAAACGGAGGAGCTTATATAAACTTTAAAACTTCTAAAGGAACATTTGCCGATATGGCAATTGTATCCTTACAAACGATGGCAAATACCTGACAATAACAAATTCTTCCAACACTACTTTAAATGAAATTTGGATTTATTTTATACCTGCTGAAAATATTATGGCGGATAAATTAATTGAAGCTCTAAAACGTTTACAGATTTTATATAAGAAAGGATAGCGAATTAATTTATACTTTTAGTTATGTGGCTTTACCGAAGGTATTTTTGAAGTTCTTGAAATAATATTCAGAAAACTACCTTAAAAAAGAATATTGTTTTTATAAATTTTTAAAAGGAAATTTTAGATAGTAAATAAATATTGCTATGAAATACTCTAATGACGTTTCAGATAGAAAGAAAAGAAAAATTAATTTTTATCTATACGTTATAATCCTTCCAGTCTTTAGCATAATACTGATTTGTATTTTTACTTTTTTTTTAGCCCGTAAAGGCTACATTACAAAAGCCGATAGCGGTCTTAGCTACGCTTTTTCAATTACCGCTGGCATAATTATATATGGGCTTTCTAAAAAGAACTGGCTAAAAATGCCAGATGGCACTTACTATAATATAAAGAAAATAAGACAAAAAAATAAAGCAACATTAGATGAACCTGTTGAATATGATGAAGAATTTTTTTATTCAAAAAAGGTAAACATTCTTGTATTCCTAATAGGATTAATTTTAGTTGGAGCAGGAATTCTTTTTAGTGTTAAGCAAAAAGAAAGCATACTTCTCCCAATTGGTACAATTACTTTGAGCTTACTTTTGATTTACACCAGCTCAAAAAATCTTCTTTATAAAACTGCTGCACTTAAATTAGCTAAAAAAGGATTATGGACAAAAAAATTAGGTTTCGTTGATTGGAATGATTTAATAAATGCACAAGTTATAGAAGAAGTAAATGGTAATTCAACACAACTTATTTTAGAAATTTATTTAAAAGAAACAATCCATGCTCGGGCGAATGAAGCAGACGAAAGTATTTATTTATCTAGTATTGCAAATAATCAGTTTATAGAAATAGTTATTGAAAATCTAATTACCAACCGGAATAAATTAGATTGAAAAAAAGATTATCACTTTATTTTACCGCTGTAAAACTTTTATCCATTCCATTTTTTTGCAAAAAGGTCATCAACTCACTCCCGGTTAATTCACTTACCTTTTTTACATTTATACTTCCCGTAAGCTCAGTATAAACTTTTGTACGGTTGGTAACAAACGGACCCTGCAAAGTTATTTCATTGCCACTGTTGGCAAGGTCAAGCACATTTAACTGGTACACATTTTTGTCGGGGCCGCCGGGATAATTATTTTCTATAAGTTCAGCATCCTGCATAACAATTTTTCCATCCTTAGCCACACGTACCTTAATTTTTTTAACGCCATAATATTCTTTGCCATCTACTAAAAACCAACTGTGAGAATAGCCGGTGTACTTTCCGTTTTCTTTACTGATAACCATTTCGTACGGCAAAGATTTTTGTGTGGAATCGTTAAACATGGTACCTTTCCAAAGGCCGGTAATATCCTGGCAAAAAGCAAAAATGGGGCAACATAAGGCCACCAAAAGGGGTAAAAATTGTTTCATACGGGTTGGATTTGGGTTACTTTTTATTGTAAACGCATAAAGGCTACCTTTTATTTGAAAAAAGGCTAATTTTTTTTGAATGGGGAGTCTGTAATTTGGCTTGACTCATGCCCATTTGCCGGGAATAGATCTGGCAATGCAGCTAAGTAATATAAACAGCCGAAACAACTGTATAAAATGCGTCAAAAAAACATTGCTGTTCCAAAAATTATTAACCATAAATCCTGCTTATGAAATTTTTATTTTTCGTATTTTAATAATAAGGGCTTTGAAACACTCTCTCCTACTCTTTAAAAGTTAGTACGCAGATAACAATATTGATGTATTCCCCAGCATCATTTTCACTATTAATAAAAAACAATAGAATAACTTTGAAGGATATTAACCTGTTTATGACCTGGACCTGGATTGGATTAATAATTTATATTGTTATAGTTATACTGGTTTGCCTGCGTAACATTTATGAAACTGGCAGCAGCACCAAAACTATGGCGTACCTTTTATTCTGCATTTTTATACCTGTTTTTGGTATTCTTTTTTACCTGGCATTTGGCGTTAATTACTGGAGAAAGAAATTGTATTCGAAAAAGAACAGCGAAGATGAAAAAATAATGCAGCAAATGAAAAAAAATATACTGCATTATAATGAAGTGGAATTGGACCTGGAAGATATTGAAGGTGATGATAATGCTGAATTGGCTGCAATGCTTACACGATCGCTGCAAAGCCCGGTAACCCGCCATAACCGGGTAAAACTTTTGTTGAATGGCG
>JAYUTC010000431.1:0-2795 GCA_043755395.1 Ferruginibacter sp. | reverse complement strand
CCGAATATTATTTTTTGGAAAAGGAGAAAAAAGAATATTCGGCTATCTTTCTTGCCTGTCTTTCCAGGTCGGGGCAGGTATCGTATAAGGAGGCAAGCGAATGATAATCACAAGACCAGGTAACACACTCCGTTAATGCCTGTTGAGCAATCAGGTTGGGTTTACCGGTTAATAAAGATGTGTAGGCTCCAATGCTGCTGTATCCAACAAAAAACTGTTTATTGTAGTCCTGCCCTTTTTGGTCAATAAAATAGGCCCTTACCACACCCGATTCAAGAAAGGCAAATTTTCTTGCCACTTCATTCTCCCTTACAAAATATTCACCTGCAGCCAGTTTACCTTGCTGAAACAAGGGTAATATTTTTTCCCAGGTTTCGGCTTTAAGCGGAGAAATTGAATTAAAGAAAATTTGAAGCGGTATCATTGGTTGAAGTTCGTTAAGATATGATTACTAATCAGAGAAAATATTTTATAAGTACTATTTCTAATAAAAATATTGGTCCATACATTGATCTTTCGAATTAAAATTAATTTATTTCAGTTGTATTGCTCACATAAACGCTGACAACCAAACCTGACCTAATTTTAAATAATGAAAAGTGTCATCATTAAAAAGCAATCGGTAAGCTGTATCATTTGGCAGCTAATTTATAGCCTATTTCAGCTTTCCTCTGGTTATTTGCTTTCTTAAATCCTGGTAATCTTTTAAATGGTGTTGCTTGCTGGTGAATAGATCAAAAAGATGAAATACCTTGGATAATGCTAAAAAAACTATGCCCGAGAAAACTATAATCCGCCCTGTTAAAATCTATCTTTCTTAAACAGAAAAGCTGAATTCGAAAAAAACAACTATTTTGAGGTACTTTTTAATGATAGACCTTTTTGATGAATGATATAAAATACAGTGAGGAAGAATTGGTACTGATGCTTAGCAATAAGGATCAGCAGGCATTTTCCTATCTGTATGATAATTATGCTGCGATTTTGAATGGTACTATATACCGTATGGTCGAAGACAATGGCCTTGCAGAAGATTTATTACAGGAGGCTTTTATTAAGATATGGAATAATTTTTCATCTTATGACAGCAGTAAAGGTCGGCTATTTACCTGGATGCTTAATATTACCCGAAATCTTACTATAGATACATTGCGAAGCAAAGGATATAAAAAACAACTTTTAATCTCTGCTGATGAAAATTCCGTAAATAACTTTACTGATAATGGGAGGGTGGCAGAAAAGTATGATACCATCGGTTTAAAAAAGCAGTTAGGCTTATTGAAACCTGATTTAAAAAATATTATTGAACTTGCCTATTTTAAAGGCTACACACAGGATGAAATATCAAAAGAAACCCGATTACCATTGGGTACTGTAAAAACAAGGATGCGAACAGCCATTATAGAATTAAGAAAAATATTACATTAAATACAATTGGACAGTAAAGAAATCATATCATCCGGCATTTTAGAGCTTTATGTGCTTGGCCTGACTTCTGCAGAAGAAAATGCAGCTATTATGGGCATGGCTAAACAGTATCCTGAAGTAAAGGCAGAGATTGAAGCCATACAAACGGCCATGGAAAAATTTGCTGTAGCCAATGCCATGGAGCCGAAGTTGGGGTTAAAAGAAAAGATATTTGAAAAAATCAATGCCGTAAATCCTATAACCAATAATACGACTGCCGAGCCTGTTACAAAACCTGCACCTGTTTATTCAATTTCCAGAAACTGGAAGATGATTGCTGCCGCTTCTATTGCAATATTAATGGTCAGTGCTGTTTTTAACTTTATTTATTTTGATAAATATTCAAAGGCTAATACCAGTCTTGCTGAAACTAAGCAGCTTTTAGAGAAAGAGCAACAACGAAGCAATGAGTTGAAAAATGATTGGGATATTGTAAGAGATCCGAACAATACACTGGTTTCTCTAAAAGGTTTGGAAACCAACCCCAATGCGACAGCGAAAATATTCTGGTTTCAACAAACTGGCGAAGTAAGGATTGATGCCAGTAATTTACCGGATGCTCCCGAAGGCAAACAATACCAGTTTTGGGCAATTGTGGATGGTAAGCCGGTGGATGGTGGCCTTATTATTACCAGCGACAAAGGAGCAAAATACCGTATTCAAAAGATGAAATCTTTTGGCAGAGCGGAGGCTTTTGCAATCTCTTTAGAAAAAGCTGGTGGCAGTGCAGCTCCCACTGTGGTTGTTAGCTTGGGTAAAATTATTTAATACTTCCCCCATGGTATGCTGATTTTGTGTTTATAAATTCCCTTCGTTCAAAATACCTGCAAAGAATTTACTTATTGGTTAGCATTCAAAAGATTTTAATTTTATCAGCCTTGGTAATTGTATATGCGATCACATAATAATTCCAGCCACCACTTTTCAATTTTATTATCCAGGTACAATCATTTGCTACTAAGTCATCTTTATCAGTAGTCTCCCCCTTAATTGTAAAAATATTTTTTGTAATTCCAATCCAACATAATTCATTTCCCGTAAGTAAGGCATCGTTAACACAAAACATCACTACAAAAAATTATTTAAAAATGAAACGTAAAAAACTTATGCTCACCGCAATTGTTGCTGTAGCATTTATCACTGGTGGAATTATTTATGCAGCTGATCATATTGATACACCGGCAGTAACCAACCAACCCACAGATATTACCGATCTATATGTTTTTCGGGGTGCCGATCCCGCCAATCTGGTATTTGTGGCCAATAGCCAGGGATTAACAAGTCCTGCAAATTCCGCAACATTAAAATTTGATGCCAATACCGTATTG
>JAYUTC010000430.1:0-6968 GCA_043755395.1 Ferruginibacter sp. | reverse complement strand
TACTGCGGAATTTATTAATTGGTTCTGAGTAAGTAAGTCGAACGCCATAGTTATTGGAATTATTTTGCTGGTCAATAAATTGAAAAGTATTTCTGGGTCCAACGGCAGGCAGAACATACTGATAACTAAGATTGGTTATATCCTGAGTGGAATTATTATCAGCATTGCCAAGGCTTAAACTTGCCGATAAGTTTCTGCCACGTTTTCTAAACTTATGGTTATACAACATATTAACATTAAGATTTGGAGCTTTTGAATTGGTTAAATTATTATTGCTGCCGTCACTTGTTTTACCTGCTCCAATTTGGGTATAATCAAAAATAGTTTTGCTTTCTTTATTGCTGCCATTATAACTTACATTGGGCGTAATTTTTAAATAATTGAACGAATCAATCTGGTATTCTATATTAAAACTTGCCCTGTGGTTATCACCAATCGTAATAGCATTTAAATCCTGATTATTGATAAAACTGCTGCTTTGAAAAAAGTTTTGTGACGAAGTATTTTGTATTTGACTGGTATTTTTGTGGCTGTACGAATAGCTGCCATAAACACTTACTCTTTTTCCCCATTGGTCCCTGAAATTTGTTCCTATTGAATTAGTAGAGGAAATTCCTGAAGAGCCGCCACCGCCAAACTGACTAATATCTGAACTTTGCACCATGCTGGCACCTCCCATATCTCTAACTGCTCCCATTCCGCTGCTCATCATACTGGTCATGCCGCGGTTACCACCACCACCAAAGTTAAAAAGGGATGAGTTGGTATTGTTGCTGTTTGCAAAAACTGTAATTTGTTTGTTGTTGTTAAAATAATTACCATTGAAAGATCCCTGGTAGCGGTCTTCTGTACCTGCACCAACAGTTGCCCTTCCAAAAAATCCCTTGTTCTTATCTTTCTTTAATTCAATATTGATAATTTTATCAGGGTCACCATCTTTAATGCCACTAACGGTTGCCTGATCACCATAATCATCAATCACCTGTATTTTATCAACCAGGTTGGCAGGTAATTCTTTAGTGGCTGTTTTTAAATCACCCCCAAAAAACTCTTTGCCATTAACTTTTACTCTTGTTACACTTTTACCCTGCGCTTTTACATTACCATCCTTATCCACTTGAATACCTGGTAATTTTTTTAATAAATCTTCCACCACTGCACCTTCTTTGGTTTTAAATGCATCAGCACGATATTCCACAGTATCTTCTTTAACAACAATTGGGGCAGATTGTACTACCACTTCATCCAGTAATTTAGCACGACTGGCTATTATAACTATCCCAATATTAATTACCTTTTCCTGTTGATTAACAGGTACAAATTTGGCAATTGTAGTATACCCGCTATTAGTAATAATAATAGAAAAATTAGAAGCAGGTACTGTAGCAAAACTAAACTCGCCTTTTTCATTGGTAAAAGTATAAGCGGTATCAGCGGGAGCACTTTTAATAACCATTCCAATAACAGCTTTATCCACAGGCTTTTTACCAGCAGAGTCAAGCACAATTCCTTTAACCTGTGCTTTAGTAGCAAATACAATTAAAAAAAAGCTTAAAACAAATACAATTTTTCTCATAAAATGATTTTGATATACGAATATATTCGTGCAATATATAGTACATTATTTTATTTTAGTTATATTTATTATAAATGGTAAATAGTTTATACAATGATTAACATAATAATGCTAAAAAAGGTAAATTGCATTAGTAACATTAATTAAAAATTAAAAACATGAATTTTCTTTTATTAGATGTTGTTGAAACCAATTGGTTACAACAACATTCAAAGGATATTGTTGTTTTAGTTATAGTGGCGCTAATAGCAATTATTGCAATTATAGGCATTTTTTTGTGGCGTAAAAAGCAAAAAACAAATTAATGAAATTACTTTTTATTTTATTAGACAGCGTAGGAATTGGCGGATTATTAGCTGTTTCATTTTTGTATATTATTCTGCCAATCGCAGTAATAATTTTTCTGATTTATCTTTTTATAAAAAGGAAAAATAAAAATAAATAATGCCTGTTTGGTTTTTTTTTATTGTAACGCTTATTATAGAACTGCCCATTGTTATTTTATTATTTATAAAAGATTGGAAGTACGCACTGCTCATTGGCTTTTTGTTAAATCTATTTACATGGCCGTTATTACATATTTTACTTTTTTACACCATTAATAATATTAATATTTTAGAAATTGGAGTTGCTGTAACAGAAAGTATTGGATTTTATCTGATGATGAAATGCAGTTGGAAAAAAGCACTTGTTACTGGTTTTACAGCTAATGCTGTCAGCTATGGAATTGGCCTGATTATAAATAATTATATATAAAAGTGTTTAAAAAATATCAATCAACAACTTTTAATCAGCAACCATTGCTTTGGGGTTTGTTACATGGCCTTAATGATTTTGCCGCTGGCTTTATGCTGGCTAATTACACCTACAACCACAATTATTCAAACGGTTTTTTATTAATTGTCATTTATTCCATAATTGGTTTTGGAGGGCAACTGCCCGTTGGTTTTTTGATAGATTATAAAAAGCAGATAAAACCTTTTGCTGCGGTTTCACTTTTATTATTACCTGCTTCGTTGTTGTTATTTTTTATCAACGCCGAAACAGCAATAATTTTTTCAGGTATTGCATCAGCATTTGTTCATGTAACTGGCGGTACGGTTTGTTTGCAGGGGCATCACAATAAATCAGGCCCACTGGCATTGTTTACCGCACCAGGTGTATTAGGGTTAACTATTGGAGGCCTTTTAGGAAGATTTTCGGATTTTAGTTTATGGTTTGTAGTATTTGCCGTTTTAATTATTGGATTATTGATTTGGAGAAATGGCATTCCTGCATATAAAGTTGCTGAAAAAAAACAAAGTGAACTGGATGCCCATGATTTTGTAATGCTTGGTATTTTGCTAATTATGTGTTTTCGCTCTTTTATTTTTGATATTATAAATCATGTGGTAAATCAATATGAAAACGGAATACTTATCATTGGAATAAGTGCTTTTTTGGGTAAAATAATTGGGGGCTTTATTGCTGATAAAATTGGCTGGAAAAAATTCATTTACATCACCTTACCTATTGCATTATTATTGTTTCAGTTTGGTAAAGAAAATATTTATGCATTGGCCTTTGGTATTGCCTGTTTACAAAGCAGCGTTCCTATAACTTTACTGTTGATGAGCAGAAATTTGCCCTTATATCCAGCTACTGCAACTGCTTTAAGCCTTGGAACATCAGTTGCTTTAGCTGGTTTGCCCGTTTATTTAATAGGCAAGCAGGAAACTATACTGGCTAACTTTAATAGCAGCCGGCTTACAGCAATTGTATTTGTAGTATTATTTTTTTTCTGGCTATTGACCGAAAGGTTTTTATTAAGGAAAAAAATTATTCAGTCAGTTTGATTTTTACAGGTTTCAAAAAATACCTTATTTGAATTTCTCCACCTTCGACGGTATTTTGCAACAATGGAACTTTACGGTAAAGCATTATTTCCAATGTTACATCTTTTCCTTTTTGACGTTGTAATTCTTTGATTGGAATTGTTATAAAATTATCTTTGTCAGTTGATGTATGTATTATATTAAAACTGCTGTCTGTATTACTGGCCCCCACTTCAATATAATCATCACCCTGTAAAACCAATGTCTCAAAAGCTATATTTAAATTTTGTTTTTTGCTAATTGAAGCAGGTATATTGTTCAATCTAAAACTGCTAAAGGGAAAATCATTATTCATTTTTTTCCCTTCGGTATTTAAAAATGAAATTTTATGTATACCATAAAAATTGGTTATTGGTTTATATATCCTGTAAAATGCACCATTACCCGTATTACTGTCAACTCTTAATTTTTCGTTGTCTAATTGTACTTCGCTGGGATTATTTAAAACAAGGGTAGTGCCGTTTTTTCCGGCGAACCTGAATTGGCAAAATATTTCTGCATTTTCATTTCCTTCGGTATAACTGATTGTATAACTCTGATATATTTTATCCTGCGAAACATCCTTGCTTTCTCCAATTTCGTTATTACTGCATGATGTAAATATTAAAGCTGAAACAATTAAAACAAAGAGTAATTTATTTTTAAGCATATCGTTTATTTTTTACTTTATACCCGGTTTTATATAAAGGTTAGTTAACAAAAACCAAAACCTCTAAACACATAAACTGTAAACTTCCAAACCCAAACTATTTGTTACCTTTGCAAACCCTAATAAAAGAGGGGAAATGCTGTCATTTTGGCTAAAAATCTATTTTCAGCACCATATTTGACAAAGCAATAATCTTAATAATTAAATATTTAAACAATACCCAATAATACTGAATTTTTATGTTAGGCATTATCTCAAAACTATTTGGCGGCAGCAAAAGTGAAAAGGATGTAAAAAAAATTACCCCCTTAGTAGAAAAAATTAGTAATTATTTTGCTCAATACCAGTCTCTAAGCAACGATCAATTACGCAGTAAGACTCCGGAATTTAAGGATCGAATAGCCACACATCTGGCAGCAATAGATAAACTTGTTGCTGATAAAAGGCAAGCAGCAGAAGAGTTGCCCGTTGCCGAAATTAACGGCAAAGATATAATTTATAAAGAAATAGATGAACTTAAAAAAACAAGGGATAAACAAATTGAAGAAATACTGGAAGAGATTTTACCAGAGGCTTTTGCAACTGTAAAAGAAGCCAGCAGACGTTTTAAAGAGAATAATTCAATTGAAAGTACCGCTACTGAATTAGATAAAATTTTAGCAGTAAAAAAGGATCATATTATTATAGAAGGTGATAAAGCCATTTTTAAAAACACGTGGACTGCAGGTGGTGGATTAGTAACCTGGAATATGGTTCATTATGATGTTCAATTAATTGGTGGAACTGTTTTACACTCTGGTAAAATTGCTGAAATGGCAACCGGTGAAGGTAAAACCCTGGTAAGTACTTTACCCGCCTACCTTAATGCACTTGCAGGCGAAGGTGTACATATAGTAACCGTAAACGATTATTTGGCAAGAAGGGATAGTGAATGGAACGGTCCAATTTTTGAATGGCTAGGTCTTAAGGTTGATTGTATTGATAAGCATGAGCCAAATACCGATGCAAGACGTAGTGCTTATAATGCGGATATTACTTATGGCACCAATAATGAATTTGGTTTTGATTATTTAAGGGATAATATGGTTCACTCGCCTGATGAAATGGTGCAACGTAAGCATCATTTTGCTATGGTGGATGAAGTAGATAGTGTATTGATTGATGATGCCCGTACACCTTTAATTATCAGCGGTCCGGTTGGACATAGCGATAATACCCAACAATTTTTTGATCTAAAGCCACGGATTGAAAGATTATTGGACGCACAAAGAAAAGCAGTAAACCAGTATTTAATTGAAGCAAAGAAAAAGATTGCTGATGGAAATGATGACCCTAAGGATGGCGGACTGGCATTGATGAGAGCCCATCGTGGGTTACCCAAAAATGGTGCTTTAATAAAATTTTTAAGCGAGCCGGGTATTAGGGTAAAATTGCAAAAGAGCGAAAATTATTATTTAGCCGATCAGCAAAAAGAAATGCCCAAAGTAGATGCAGAATTGTATTTTAATATAGACGAAAAGAATAATCAGGTTGATTTAACTGATAAAGGAATACAATTAATTACAAGGGCTGGAGAAGATCCTGATTTTTTTATTATTCCCGATATTTCTACAAAGTTAGCCGATATTGAAAAAAGCAGTATAAGCTCCGAAGATAAATTACACAGCAAAGAAACACTTCTTAACGATTATTCTTTAAAAGCTGATAGAATACATACAGTACAACAATTATTAAAAGCCTATACTTTATTTGATAAAGATGTAGAGTATGTAATAATTGAAGATGCTGTAAAAATCGTAGATGAACAAACAGGCCGTATAATGGAAGGTCGCAGGTATTCCGATGGATTACACCAGGCTTTGGAAGCAAAAGAGAATGTAAAAATTGAAGCATCAACTCAAACTTATGCTACCGTTACACTTCAAAACTATTTTCGTATGTATCACAAACTCTGTGGTATGACGGGTACTGCAGAAACGGAAGCAGCAGAATTATGGAGTATTTATAAACTGGATGTGGTAAACATACCTACCAATGTAAAAGCAATACGTAAAGATGAACAGGATTTGGTATACAAAACTAAAAGAGAAAAGTATAAAGCAGTAATTGAAGAAATTGAAAAACTTCGCACTGAAGGCAGACCAAGTTTAGTAGGTACAACTTCTGTAGAAGTAAGTGAGTTGCTGGCCCGGATGCTGAAACAAAAAAATATTCCTCATAATGTACTTAATGCAAAGCAACATGCCAAAGAAGCCCAGGTTATTACCGAAGCGGGGTTAGCCGGTGCCGTTACTATTGCTACAAATATGGCAGGCCGGGGTACCGATATTAAATTGGGCCCGGGTGTTAAAGAAGCTGGTGGGCTGGCAATATTAGGAACAGAGCGCCATGAAAGCCGCAGGGTAGACAGGCAGTTGCGGGGCCGGGCGGGAAGACAGGGAGATCCGGGAAGCAGCCAGTTTTTTGTAAGCCTGGAAGATGATTTGATGCGCATGTTTGGTAGTGAACGTATTGCAGGATTGATGGATAGAATGGGATACAAAGAGGGTGAAGTTATACAGCACAGCATGATTTCTAAATCAATTGAAAGAGCACAAAAGAAAGTAGAAGAAAATAATTTTGGGATAAGAAAACGATTATTGGAATATGATGATGTAATGAATAAACAACGTAATGTGGTTTACGGAAAACGAAACCATGCTTTATTTGGCGAACGATTGGCTTTGGATTTAGATAACGCGTTTTATTCTGTATCCGACGGGTTAGTTAATTCGTTTAAAGAAGGGAACGATCATGATGGATTTAAGTTAGCGGCTATTGTAAATTTTGGTATCGATACTTCCATTACCGCAGATGAGTTAAGTGCATC
>JAYUTC010000429.1:0-2800 GCA_043755395.1 Ferruginibacter sp. | reverse complement strand
CTAAAGTTTTCACTTGTTCCAGCCGAAAAGATAGTTCCGGCTGCAGGTGCTGTGTTATAAATACCTGCCGCTATCTTACCATTTACTACATTACTATTAGCCAATACTACCGTACCCCCACTATAGATGTTTGTTTTATTGGCACTTGTACCGGAAATCATATTTCCGACTGATTTTACCAGTGTATAGCTGCCGATAGAGCCGCCCTGGATACTGGAATAACCAACCTGAACACCCAAACCAGGTGCTGCAGGCGCTGTTTGCCCTGGCTGCAGACTACTGCTGGTACCCCCCCAAATTACATAATCTGTAATGGTGGTCACAGGGTTTTGTGCATAGAGCGAATTACCCAAAAACAGGCATTGCAATATTGCAAAAAATACAATGCTCTTTAAATTGATAAAAGTAGAAGTGTGTCGCATAAAGTAAGTTATTAATGAGTAAGTTTAATTAATTAAACAGGATTTATACAGGGATTTATTAAAAGTGAATATGATGTAACGGAATGGGGAGAAAACATCAAATGATCTAAATAAGATAAGGGCTGCCGGGTCCTTGAAACAAAGGGAAATACCAGGGTGAAAAGAGAAAACAATATTGCAGATCTATATGCAATATTGAAATTGAAGTTAATTTTCATAACAAGTTTGATTGATAAAAGGTTATACAAAACAGCATTCAAAAGGATAATGGAGAATGGATATTCTTAATAAATTACTTTATTTCTAAGGACTGGTTTATTAATGAATACTATTGGGTATCATTGGAAAATCAGGAAATAAGCGATGGCTTTCTGTGGGATCTGGTTTATTATATTGGATATAAGGTTAGTAAAAATAGGGATTATTTTATTTCCGTCAAAACCTTATTTTTTCCATATTAAAGTAAAAACGTATTTGCCATATTTTTTAAAATAGAAACATCAATGTATCTAAACAGCTAATGATCAGCTATAAAAATCAGATGCAGAAAAACTTACAGTAAAATATTATACCCATTTTTATTATTGTTGTTTCGTAAATTTAGGCTTTATGAAACAGCAGATATATAACACACTTAATATAAAAGCCTCTGAATCCAAACAGGTTTTTGATCTTTTATCAGTTCAATTTTTTATGGGCCTGGCCACTGCCCTTCTCAACATTATTTCTTTTACGCTTTTCATTTATAACTTTTCAGTAAACGCATTGCCGCAGGTATACCTGACCATTGCCCTGGTTTTGGTAGTGCTTAATTTTTTTTATGAAAAACTGGAGCATAAGTTATCGCCCCTGCAACTGTTGCAGATAGTAATAGTGATATCGATGGTGATTTTAACAGCCTCCTGGATGGGTTTAACTTTTGGGGTAAAATCTGATTTTATTTTTATCCTGATGGTGGCCAATACGATCATTTACATGCTTACCGGCTATGCATACTGGGGATTGGTTTCTTTGCTGTTTAACGTAAGGGAAAGCAGGCGGGTATTTTCAATAGTAGGCTCAGGGGATATTCCGGCAAAGTTGATTGGTTATGTTTTAGCCCCATTACTGATACCACTTATTGGGCTGCCCAACCTGCTATGGGTTGCTATTCTTTCCCTGGGAGCAAGCCTTTTTTTATTCAATAAAGTGATCCGTAAAAAAAGCTGGGACCATATTCGCAAAAATCATGGCCATGAGACACATGAAGTACATACAGCAAAAAAACAGGATATCGTAAGTTTCTTTTTTAAGAATAAACTCATTTTTACGATATCGCTTTTGTCCATTTTAAGTTACAATGTTTTTATTCTCATTGATTACACATTTATTGCACAGGTAAAGCTAAGGTTCGAAAACGTTACCAATCTTGCATTGTATGTATCGGCATTTTTTGCAGTGGGAAGGGTGATTGCAATTATATTTAAACTCATTTTTACAAGCCGTGTTATTGAACGGTTGGGCATTATTTCCAGCTTGTTTATTACTCCAATAGCTTTATTCCTTTTTTGCATGCTGTTCTTTATTTACCAGGCATATTCCAATTACAATGTTTTCATTTTTGGTATTATGGCCCTGCTTACCGAAGTTTTGCGTTCAAGTATGCAGGAGCCGGTATTTTTTATTTTATTTCAGCCACTAAAAGAGCAGCTAAGATTAAAAGGGCATATAATAGCTAAAGGCTACACATTCCCCCCTTCTTTGCTGGTAGTAGGCTTATCGTTGCTACTGTTAATTAAATGGAGCATCCCAATAACCATTTTGCTTACCGTTAAAATTATCCTCATTAATTTATTGATATGGGCGGCAGTTATTTTCCTGATTCAAAAAGCTTATTTAAAAACCTTACACAGTTCTATTTTAAAAGGAATATTCAACAGCGATGATCAATATATCTATGATCAAACTACTATTGATATTTTATTGCACAAAATAAAAACAGGTAAAAATGCAGAGGTAATATATGCGCTGGATCTTTTAGAAAAATCGGAGTACCCCCAATTAACCGAGCTGTTGCATCAACAATTAATTCATAGTGAACCAGAAGTAAAAAAATATTCACTGGAACAACTGGAAAGAAGTGGAAAAGCAACTGTTGCAAGATTAAGAAACATATTAAGTGATGAAAAAGATCCTGAAGTACGACAAAAAATTGTTTCTATACTTTGCAAACAGGATGCTGCTTACCTGGATGAAGTGGCTGATGATTTTGCACACCAGGATTATGATAGCAGGAAGATCATTATTATCAATTTATTAAACCACCATGAATTTGATTACCTCTTTAAAGCCGGTAATGAAATCAACAACCTGATCAATTCGGATAAGCCTGAGGAAAG
>JAYUTC010000428.1:0-2800 GCA_043755395.1 Ferruginibacter sp. | reverse complement strand
CGAATACTTTCAGGTGTATATCCTTTTCTTCTAAAGCCGCTTAATGTTGGCATACGTGGATCATCCCAGCCATTTACATAACCTTCGCTAACCAATTGCAGTAATTTTCTTTTGCTCATGACAGTATAGGTCATGTTCAATCTTGCAAATTCGTATTGGTGTGATGGGAAAATTTCCAGTTTTTCAATACACCAATTGTATAATTCACGGTGAGGAATAAATTCTAATGTGCAGATGCTGTGGGTTATATTTTCAATACTGTCACTTTGGCCATGTGCAAAATCATACATGGGGTAAATACACCAGCTATCCCCGGTGCGATGATGGTGTGCATGTTTAATTCGGTAAATAATAGGATCTCTCAGTAGCATATTGGTATGCTGCATATCTATTTTTGCCCTTAATACTTTTTCACCGTCTTTGTATTTTCCTGCTTTCATTGCTGTAAACAATA
Source organism: Ferruginibacter sp. (assembly GCA_043755395.1). GTDB lineage: Bacteria > Bacteroidota > Bacteroidia > Chitinophagales > Chitinophagaceae > Ferruginibacter. The sequence continues at coordinate 2,346 of JAYUTC010000428.1, read as the reverse complement.
TCAGGTTTTCTTCGATACTTCTGTTTCTGCAAGGACTGTCTTTACCAGGCTCGGTTGGCGTTCCTTTTAAAGTTGCGATTTCTTCGGCAGATAAATCATCAACATATGCCAATCCTTTTTTTATTAAATCGTTGGCAAATTCAAATAATTGGGTAAAATAATCGGAGGCGTAATATTCATTGGCCCAGTTAAAACCCAACCAGCGGATATCTTCTTTAATACTTTCTACATATTCTGTTTCTTCCGTTACAGGATTGGTATCATCAAAACGAAGGTTTGTTTTTCCGCCATATTTTATTCCCAATCCAAAATTCAGGCAAATAGCTTTTGCATGCCCAATATGAAGGTAGCCATTTGGCTCAGGCGGAAATCGGGTAAGTATAGTTTTGTATTTACCATTTTGTAAATCCTCTTCAATAATTTCTTCAATAAAATTTAAACTCTTTTCTTCACTCATCTTTTTTGTTTGAACAGCAAATTTAAGGAAAGCAGCAGTAGCATTAATTAGATGGACACACAAAAACTTTAAATAAATGAAATAAAAAAACCTTAAAGTTAATAAGGTTTTAATTTTTTAATATTTCGGATTATGCTCTCCCCATTCTTTTTAAGTGCATGGTATGAGAAACCAAAGCATGCCTCATTTTACGGAACTCAATGTATTTAATGCCATATTCCCTGCAGGTTTCTTTAATTATTTTACTGATAGCGGGGTAATGAACATGTGAAATTTTAGGGAATAAATGATGTTCAATCTGAAAATTTAATCCGCCTACCAGCCATGATATTAATTTACTTTTTGTAGCAAAATTTGCAGTGGTCTCTATTTGATGAATTGCCCATTCGTTTTCAATTCTGTTTATATCCACATCAGGAATCGGGAAAGTGGTTTCTTCAACAGTATGAGCCAGTTGAAAAACCACACTTAAAATTAAGCCTGCAAACATGGCGATTATTAAAAAACCAACCAGCCAGTTTAAAAATCCTAATAGATAAATTGGAAGGGCAATCATCATAAATGCATAACCAGCTTTAGCAATCCAAAATGCAAAATGATCAAAGGTACTCATTTTTTTAATGGGTACGCTTCCCACTTTCTTTCTAAAATACTTGGTGTAATCTGTTGCAAAAACCCAAATAATTAAAAGCAAAGTATATAAAAACCATACATAAATATGTTGATAACGGTGAATTTTATATTTTTTTTGTGAAGCACACATTCTCAGCATTGGTTTTATCTCAATATCGTCATCTATGCCATCAATATTGGTATAAGTATGATGAATAATGTTATGTTTATTATTCCACATAATTGCACTGGCCCCAAGGGCATTAACAGAAAATGCAGCAATTTTATTCCAGAATTTGCTGTTGCTGAAACTACCATGGCCTCCATCATGCATAACATTAAAACCTATTGCAGCTGTTAATCCACCCATTAAAAAACATTCTACAATGGCAATCCATGTTTGGGGAGTATAAAAAACCACATGAATGTATAATGCGATGTAAGAAACCCAAAAAAGTACCGCTTTAAAATATAATCCAAAATTACCGGTGGCTGGTTTTTGAGCCTTGGTAAAATAGTCATTCACTCTTCTTTTTAATTCCTGATGAAAAGTTGATCCGGCTACGTTTAAAAATTTAGGGGTTGCCATATTGATATTGTTTATGTTATTAAGTATTATTTTTAATTATGGCATCAAAGTTATTAAAGCCAATCATTTTTTCTGTTATAAATCCTTCAGCGTATTTTACGCCAATCATTTTTCCAAACCATTTGTGCCTGTAAACTACACTATCTAAAAAATCGGGTGTAGAAATATAAGTCTGTGGTTCGTTATTATCAATATTATTGAACTGTGTGGTATATGCTTTTATTGCTTCTATTTTTTGTTCAAAAACAGAAGTAATGTCAATTACAAAATCAGGCTTCAAAAACTTGTCCTGTATGTAATTAAAAACATATTTTGGCCTCCAATCTACCTGCTCTTCACCTTTTAATTTAGTTTCAATTTTTCTCAATCCCGAAAGAAAAGCAGCATCTGCCACTAAACGAGCCGAACGACCATGATCCGGATGACGATCCGAAGGGGCATTACACAAAATAATTTCAGGTTTATATGCCCTTAAAACTTCAATTATTTTACGTTGATGTTGTTCATCATTTTTAAAAAAGCCATCAGCCATTTCTAAATTTTCCCTGATAGATACTCCTAATATTTTTGCCGCTGCAGCAGCTTCCTGCTTTCTTGTTTCAACAGATCCTCTGGTTCCAAGCTCTCCCAAAGTTAAATCGATAATACCAGTATTATTTCCTTTCAGTTTTTCAACCAGTAATACTCC